>NZ_JAQFIT010000001.1:0-363698 GCF_029504805.1 Ereboglobus sp. PH5-5
AGTTTGTAGGTGTGCATGCCCGATTCCACTCCGTCGGAGTCAAACTCCGCGGTGCTTCCGGCTCCGAGCTTGACGACTTCGAGCGCGTATTTGCGCTGCGGGTCGCTGAGCAGCGAGGGGTCGGTGGTCGGGTCGAAGTGGACGTAGTGCGTGCCGCTCGCAAGGCCGGCCACCGTGAGCGTGTCGCTCTTTTTGCCAACGAGATCCACGTTCATGTGGTGCGTGCTCGTGCCGTCGAGCTCGCCCGCCACCGTGAGGTTGGTGTAGGCCGTCGCCGTGCCGCTGTTCGTGCTGTAGCGGATCACGCCGTTGGCGGCGTGGAGGTTCTGGATGCGCTGGTTGTTGTTGTTCAGGTCGAGCGTGCCGCCGAAGAGAACCACCTCCTCGCTGCGTTCGATCGCGTTGGTGGTGTCCAGGCGCAGCGTGCTGCCTATTACGTAGGTTTCGCCTTCGTAGGTTTGCGCGTTTTTGATCGCGAGCGTGCCGCTGCCGATCGTCGCCACGGCGCCCGAGCCGCTGATCACGCCGTCGTAGGTGACTTCGTCACTGCGGTTGAAGATGATCCCGGCGTTTTCGTCCACGCGGACGTTCGCCGCGATGGTCGAGGAATACCAGCCGGTTTCGTCGTCCTGGCCGATCACCAGCGCGCCGTTTTCAACTTCCAGGCCGCCGTCGATTTTGTTCGCGCCGGTGAGGATGGTCGTGCCGGCGCCGCGCTGGATGAACACGCCCGCGCCGGTCACGGTGCCGCCGTAGACGAGGTCGTCGCTGCGGTTGATCGTGAGGGTGCCGGTGTTGGCCACCGCGCTGGCGTCGGCGATCATGCCGGTGGCGCCGCCGTTGCCGAGTTGCAGTTGCGCGCCCGCGCCGATCGTGGTCACACCGGTGTAGGTGTTGTCACCGAGGAGCGTCCACTCGCTGTCGTCGGCGAGCGTCACATTGCCGGTGCCGTCGATCACGCCGGAGAGTTCAAGGCCGGTTTCGGTGTTCGCAACGGTGAGCGTTTTGTCGCCGAGGCGGATGTTGCCGAGGCCGTTGAGGTTTTGCAGGCGCTGGTCGTTGCCGCCGAGGTCGAAACCGGTGTCAACGGTCGCGAGCGTGACTTTGGTGCTGCTGGCGATCACGTCCGCGACGCCGCCGATGATCCAGGCGGACTCGTTGATGAGTGTCGAGCCGGTGTAGTCGTTGCCGGTGTGCGCGAGGGTGATCGCCTCGGAGCCGCGGAACTCGAAGCCCGCGCCGGAGCCGGTGAGCTTGGCGCTGAGGGTCTTGTCGAGCGAGCCGGTCGGGTCGAGGATGATCAGCTCGGTGGCGTGGACGGATTCGATCGAGATCAGGCCGTAGTTGAACACGATGTCGCCGCCGCCGCTGCCATTGGTTTTGTGGATGGCGTTGTAGCCGTAGCTGTTCACGCCGACCGGATAGAGGCCGTTTTGGCCGAAGCTGATCGTGCTGGTGCCCGAGGGCAGCGCGTTGCCGTCGCTGTCGATCATGTCGAAGGCCGCGCCGTTGGCGATGGTGCTGTTCGCGCCGTGCACGATGGTGCCGCTAAGCAGCGTGTCGGGCGGAATCACGTCCATGTCGAACACGTTTTGGTTGAGTCCGTCGCCGGGGGGCAGCGGCGGGTTGATGCCGGAGAGCACCTCGGTGTCCACGCCGATCTTGCTTCCGCCCGCGGTGCTCATGAGGTTGTCCACGTCGAGCCGGTAGGGCGGCAGGCCCGCGGCGGTCGTGTCGGTCTTGACCAGGAATGTGCCGCCGGCCAGGTCGAGGCCGCCGATTTCGCGGTTGGCGTCGAGCGTGGTTTCGCTGTTGGCGTTGAGTTTGAGGGTCGCGTTTGTGAGCGCGGTCTCCGAGGTGGCGAGGTCGAAGACGGTCTTGTGCCCGTAGGCGCTGCTCACGCCGACCGTGCCGCTGAAGGCGGAGCCCATGCTGGAGGAGAGCGCGAAGGTGACGTTGGGCGCGTTGACCGTCGCCGTGCCGACGAGGTCGAGCAGGCCGTCGCCGGTGAGCGGGTTGACGAGCGTGGTCGTGGTGGCCGTGTTGGCGGTGCGCACTTCGAGGATGGCGCCGGCGGCGATGTTCACCGCGGCGTTATTGAGCGTGTGTTTCTCCCAGTCAACGATGAGCTTGCCGGCGTCCACCCTTGTGAGTTTCTGCCTCATTTGCGCGAGGGGGTTTGTGTTGAGGTTTTTGTCGATTGTCCAGGTGCCCGCGCCCTGCTTGATGAGTATGCCGGTGAAGTCCGTGTCGCCGGTCACCGCGTCCGAGTAGAGTTGCTCCGTGCCCGCGTCGCCGTTGAGGGTGAGCTGCGCGGAGACGCCCTCGATGCGCAGGCTGCCCGCGAGCGTGCTGCTGTTCCACAGGTTCACTATGCTCGACGCGTTGTCAGGCAGGTTGAGCGCATAGATGGTGCCGGTGATCACGCCGCCGATGGTGTTGGTGGCGACGACGGTATATTTTCCAAACACACCGCTGCCCGCCGTTCCCACGCCGGCGATTGTGCCGGAATTGACGAGGGTTCCGCCGGCACGAATCGTGATCCCGCTGTAACCCTGGACAAGGCCGGTGTTGATGATTTCAGCACCGCGGGTTTCCACCAATATTCCGGCATGCGGAGATGGGTTGGAAAGAGAACCCGCATTGATATTTGTCACGGAAATCGTGCCGGTGTTTTTCACCGTGCCGCCGCCGGCAAGGTGCACGCCGACCGTGCCGCCGGAGATCAGTCCGGTGGCGTTGTTGATGATCGTGGCGAGGCTGCCGGAGTAAATGCCCACGAGGTCCGTGCCTCGAATCGTGCCGGCGTTCGCAACAGTGCCTCCGCCGGCAAGATGCACGCCGATCGTGCCGCCGGAGATCAGGCTGGAGGCGGTCGTGTTGGTGATTTCCGAGGACCGCTCGGCACGGACGCCGTCAACGGTCGTGCCGAGAATCGTGCCGCTGTTCGCCAGCTCAAGCGTGCCGGCCGTGTTAATGCCGTCCGCAAAGCCCTCGATCAAACCCGAGGATTCGTTGGTGACGACGATTGTGCCGGTTGAGCCGGTGCTGAAAATGCCGGAGCCGGGCGGGCTTTTGCCCAGGATCGCGCCGGCGTTGGTCACCGTGCCGCCCGCGGCCAAGTTCACGCCCTCATAACCGCCTTCAATCAGGCCGCCGGCGTTGTTGATGATCGTGGCGAGGCTGCCGGAGTAAATGCCCTTGCTGGTGAAATCCGTGCCTCGAATCGTGCCGCTGTTGGTCACCGTGCCGCCGGCGTTGAGTTGCACGCCGTATTTGCCGCCCTCGACACGACCGCCGGTGTTGGCGAGCTCTGCGATATCCTTTGAATAGATGCCGGCACTGCCCGTGCCGATGATCGTGCCGGTGTTGGTGATCGTGCTCGATCCCGTCATGTGCACGCCAGTGAGGCCGCCCTTGATGGCGCCGCCCTCGTTATTAACCTCCGCGCCGGCCCCGGAGTAAATGCCGTAACTGCCCGCCGCTGTGCCGGTGATTGCGCCGGTGTTGCGCACCCTGCCGCCTTCGCCCAGCCACACGCCGTTCAGTCCGCCCTGGATTTGGCCGCCGGTGTTTTCAACCACGACCACCTCGTTGTAAGCGCGCACCCCCGAGTCGTTGCCGCCGAGGATCGTGCCGGAGTTCGTAACCGTGCCGCCGCCATCAAGCCACACGCCGTTCCATCCGCCATTGATGAGGCCCCCGGTGTTGTTGGTAATCGTGGCCGCGCCCACGGAGTCCGTCTTGACGCCGGTGGAGCCTCCGTTGATCGTGCCGCTGTTTGTGACAGTGCCGCCCGCCGCGAGATGCACAGCAACGTCACCGGTGATCACTCCGCCGGTGTTTTCGACCACGGCCGCGGCGTTGATAGCCTTGATGCCGTAGGCGTTGCCGTCGATCGTGCCGCTGTTTGTGACAGTGCCGTTTTGCTCGAACAGCACGGCGGTGTCGCCGTAGATGTAACCGGCGTTGGCCACCGTGCCGCTTTGCAACGAAACGCCGTAATAGTCCCCATGTATCCAGCCGCCGGCGGCGTTGGTCACGAATGTCGAGATATTGGAGCCCTCCGCTTGGATGCCGTATTCGCCTTCGATGAGGCCGTTGGCGAGGTTGTCAATTCGCGCCCCGTTCTGCTCAATGTAAATCGCCGCTTCGCCAGGATCGAACACTTTTATCGTGCCCGAATTGCTCACGCTGCTGTCAGTCGCGGTGGCGCCCGCGAGGTTCACTCCCGCGATGGAGCCCTCAATATAACCCTGGTTGGTGATTTCCGCGCGACCCGAGACCAGAACGCCCTCGGCGTCCTCGCCGTGAATCGTGCCGGTGTTGGCCAGCTTGAGATCGCCCGCGACGTTGACGCCGTGGACCTGTCCGTGGATGAGCGCGCCGGTGCTGTTGTTCGTGATGTCGGTCAGGCTGCCGACGGCGGCGTTGCGGATGCCGTCGCCGGCAATGCCCTGAATCGTGCCGGAGTTGGTGATCGTCGCGCCGCCGTCGAGCTCCATGCCGTCGATGCCGCCCTCGATCAGGCCGACGTTGGTCACCATGCCTCCACCGGCAAGATATGCGCCGGCCGCCTCGCCCCGAATGAGGCCGCGGGTGTCGTTGGTGATGTCCACCGCGCCCCCGTCGGTGCGCACGCCGTAGCTGCCGGCGCCCGTGCCGATGATCGTGCCGGTGTTCGCCACCGTGCCGTCGCCGGCGAGCTGCACGCCGACGTAACCGCCGGCGATGATGCTTGCGTAGTAGTCGTTGGTGACGGTGATTTCCCCGCTGGAGCCGCCGTAAACGCCGACGCCGTTGGCCGGGTCGCGGCCCTCGATGCGGCCGGTGTTGGTGATCGTGCCGCCGGCGTCCAGCGAGACACCTATCAGATCGCCGGTGATGGTGGCGTATTGGTCGTTGCGGATTTCGACCGGGGCGGTGGAGGCCTGGATGCCTTGGCTGCCGGCCGCGGTGCCCCTGATGATGGCGTTGTTGGAATTGGTGATCGTGCCTCCGGCGACGAGGGTGATGCCGCGGGCGCCGCCTTGGATGAGGGCGCCGGCGTTGTTGGTGATCGTGGCGATGTTGTCGGCACGGATGCCGATGGCGGTTGTGCCCTGAATCGTGCCGGAGTTGGCAACGGTGCCGCCCTGGGCGAGCCTGATGCCGATGCCGGCGGTGATGGAGCCGTCGGCGTTGTTCGTGATGAGCGTGGCGTTGTTGTTGGAATAGACGCCATAATCGGTGCCGCCGGCGCCGCCGCGAATCGTGCCGGAGTTCTCAATCGTGCCGCCGGCGGCCAAGGACACGCCGGCCACACGACCCGCGACAAGGGCGCCGCTATTGTTGGTGATGTCACCGCCGCCGTTGAGCTGGACGCCGATGGTGTTGCCCTCGATGCGCGCGCCGGGGTTGTTGGTGATCGTGGCGCTGGTGCCGGCAAAGATGCCGGTGGTGTTCTCGCCATGAATCGTGCCGCTGTTGGCGACGGTGCCGCCCGCGTTCAATAGCACGCCGGCATCGCCCGTGATCTGGCCGGCGTTGGTGACGAGGACGGGAGTGTTTTGAGCGAGGATGCCGGCGGTGTTCATGCCGGTGATCACGCCGAAATTGGCGACGGTGCCGCCGCCCTTGAGCCACACGCCGGTGTCGGCGCCCTCAATCAGGCCGCCGGTGGTGTTGGTGACGAGGATGGTGACGTCCGACTCAATCGCCTCGCTGCCGCCGAGAGCGCGGATGGTGCCGGAGTTGAGGATCGTGCTGCCCGCCGCGCCCGCGCCGAAATAGGCACCCGTCGAGTGCCCCTCGATGTGGCCGCTGTTGGTGATGTCGGTGAGGCCGCCGGTGGCCGATATGCCGACGCTGCCATTTTGGGTCGTGGTGCCGAGGATCGTGCCGGAATTGGTGATCGTGCCGCCGCGGACGAGGTTGATGCCGTAGGAGCCGCCGGTGATGACGCCGGTGGCGGCGTTGGTAACGGCGATGGAGGCGTTTTTCGCCTCCACGCCGGCGTCCGCCGTGCCGGTGATGGTGCCGGAGTTGCCGAGCGAGCCGGTGCCGATGAAGGAAATGCCGACGAGGCCGCCGACGGGCGCGAGGGTGTTGGTGTAAACATAACCGTTCGCCAGGGTCAGCGCCGTGCCGGTGACATTGATGCTGCCCGTGCCGCTGAGCGTGGAGCTCGCGCCGAGCCAGACGCCGCGGTTGCCGGTGATCGCGCCGTCGTTGCGGAGCGTCGTGGTGCCGCCCGCGTAAACGCCGCCGTCGATGACGCCGGAGGCGTTGTTCGTGACTTCGGCCGCGCCTGCGTTGACGCGCACGGCGTAGTCGTTGGTGCCGGAGATCGTGCCGGAGTTGGCGACGGTGCCGCCGGCGTTGAGCACCACGCCGGAGGAGCCGCCCGCGATGAGGGCGGCGGCGTTATTGGTGACGAGCGTGGCGGCATCGTAGGAAATGACACCGCTGGCGTTTGTGCCGATGATCGTGCCGGTGTTGGCGATAGTGCCGCCGCCGGTGTTGAGGTTCACGCCGTAGGTGCCGCCGGTGATCACGCCGCCAGTGGTGTTGCTCACGAGCGTGGCGTTGTTGTTGGCAAACACGCCGAACCCGCCGCCCGTAATCGAGCCGGAGTTGGTGAGCGCGCCGCCGGCGGCAAGGTCCACGCCGTAGGCACCGCCTCGAATCAGGCCGTCGGTTTCGTTTGTGACAAGCGTGGCGCCATCGTTGGAAGAGACGCCGCTTGCGTTTGTGCCAATGATTGTGCCGGTGTTGGCGATAGTGCCGCCCTTGGTGAGGTTTATTCCTTGAGCACCGCCCTGAATGAGCCCGCCGGTGGTGTTGCTCACGAGCGTGGCGTTGTCGTGGGAAATGACGCCGACGCCGTTTGTGCCGACGATGACGCCGATGTTGGCGAGCGTGCCGCCGTAGGTGAGGTTCACGCCGTAGGTGCCGCCTGTGATCCGTCCGCCAGTGGTGTTGCTCACGAGCGTGGCGTTGTCGTGGGAGGACACGCCGGTTTCGCCGCCCGTAATCGAGCCGGAGTTGATGGCTGTGCCGCCTGCGTTGAGACTCACGCCGTAGGTGCCGCCTGTGATCACGCCGCCAGTGGTGTTGCTCACGAGCGTGGCGTTGCCGTAGGACGTGACGCCGCTGGCATCTGTGCCGATGATCGTGCCGGAGTTGGCAACCGTGCCGCCGTCGTTGAGCCACACGCCGTAGGTGCCGCCGGTGACGAGGCCGCCGGAGCGATTGTTGAGGATCGAGGCCGCGTTATTGAAACCAACGCCGAGGCGGCCGGCGCGGATTGTGCCGGAATTGGTGATCGCGCCAGTGCCGGTAATAAATGCGCCCCCCCCGTTTGTGCCTTCAATAAGGCCGCTGTTGGTGAGCTCACCCGATGCGCCATAAATGAGCACACCATTGTTATCGCCCCGAATCGTGCCGGCGTTGGCGGCCGTGCCGCCGTCGTTGAGGAGCACCCCGCGATCGGCGCTTGTGATGAGTCCGCCGATGGTGTTGCTCACAAGCGCGGCGGCATTCTGAGAATAGACTCCGGTAGTGGCGCTGGTGATCGTGCCGAAATTGACGATCCTGCCGGCGGCGGTGATCTCCACGCCATCCTGACGGCCCTCGATGTAGCCGGTGTTCGTCAGGAGTCCGGTGCTGTTCATGCGCACGCCGATGGTTTCCCCGGCGATGCCCGTGGTGTCAACGCGGCCCTGGTTGGTGTAGTTGCCCGCATTGACCTGCACGAGGCTGTGGACCGTGCCGGTCGTGGTCAGGCTGCCATCGCCGATTTTTAGCAGGGTGCCGGTGTTGAAGATGCTGCCGCTGAGGATGAGCGAGGAGCCCGCCGCGCTGCTGCCAGTCAGGAGGGCGCCGGCCTCGGCGGAGATGTTGTTGGTGATGGTCTGGACGGCGACGCTGCTGTTGAAGATTTCGCGCAGGGTCAGATTGCCCGAACCGCCGATGGTGAAGGAGCCGGCGGTGCTGTCGAAGATGAAGGTTCGCGCGGAGTAATTCGAATTGATGACCGGCGCGAGATTGGTGTTGTCGGCAAAGGTCAGCTCAAGGTCCAAGCCGGAGGTGGGCACGAGGTTCACGTTCCAATTTCCCGCGGCAAGCAGGGAGCTGTTCGGGGTGGCGCCGCCGGTCCACTTGAATTTGTATATGGAGTCGATTGTCAGCGACCAGCCGCTGAGCGAGCCGCCGTCCTGGTTGGCGCTATCCGCAACATAGAGATTCCATGCACCATTTGCGATGAGACCATCGAACGCCGACAGCGTTGTCCCGTATGGAGCAGCCGGCGGTCCGGACGGGAGAACATACTCCGTGCCATACTGGGTCGGCTTGTAGGTGACCGCGCCGGTGATATTGGTGCCGTAAGGCAGGGTGCCAGACGCCGCATCGCTGAAGGTAATCGTGGCGCTGGCAAAAGTATTCACGGGATTGGAGCCCGTCCCGCCCGCCAGCACCACGGTGCTGTCAATATGCGCCAACAACGCTTGAACTTCGGCCTGACGGCTGTGGGTCAAGTCAGTCAGCGTGACGCGCACATCCGAGACGACTCCCCTGACGCCCGTGACATTGATGGCAAGCGGATAGGTGCTCGCCGTGCCGGTGTCAGGGCCGATGGTGATGGGAATGCTGCTGGTGTATGTATTAGTCTGGTAGTCTTGCGCGGGCAGTTGCACGGCGAGGAACGCAAACAAAGAAAGCGCGAGGAGGCCGCGCGCGGAGGGACGAACAGGTGTGGTGTTCATGGGATGGTTACGGTTTGTGTTTTGCATGAGATTGACGGGGCAAGTCGGCGAGTGGCCGGCGCGGGTTGACGGGTGGATGGATGGTTGAGGGATGAGTGAATATGGGGCGCGGAAACCGCGGCATCAGTCGTAAAGTGATTATAAACCCTGAAAATTTTTGTAATGGGTGTGCTCAAAGCTATTTTGTTCTCAATACCACGCCCTCGATTTGTGGTGTGATTACCGCGATTTGTTAAGAATAATCTCACGAATGCGCCTAAAAAATCGGGCTATTGCAAAGCAAGTGCCTGTTCCGAAACCGTGTTTTAAACCGCGAATGGATCTGGCGCGACGCAGCCGCAAGGGAAGATTTTTTTAACCGCAGATGGACGCAGATGCACGCAGATATTTCACGCCAATTAATGTGAGGAAAGGAAGACAGAGGGGACGGAGGACCACAGAGGACAGTGAGGCCCGCTGGTTGTTTGCATGCGATCAAGGCATGTCTGTGGCAAAACAAACTGGGCAAGGCAGGACACGGATTGATTAATCCGTGATACCATCTTCAAAAATCCTCTAATTTTTGCATGATTTCCCCATGTCGCGACTTATTCAAACCATTTGGGACACAGAGGACACAGAGCGCGCTCCAAGCAGCGCGACACAGAGTTTTGGGAGGCCCGCAAAAAGCCACGCATCAACACGCAATTTACCACTTTTATTTTTTATAAATAAAACCTCTCACCCGCCTGAAATTATACAATTAATCAAGCCGCCCTCCGTGTCCTCTGTGTCGCGCTCCGCGCGCTCCGTGCCCTCTGTGTCAAAACAGACCATCTCCTATTTCCCCATTTTGGTTGCGACTGCGCCGCGCTAAGCCATCCGTGCCCCAAAAAAACTTCGAAATTTTAATTCCCCTCCCCTCTTTGTTTTCTTCGTTATTTTCTGTAAAAAATAATGACTCAGCATTGCACAGAAGGAAACGAAGAGAACGAAGAAGACGGAATTTTTTAACCGCAGATGGACGCAGATGCACGCAGATTCCCAAGCCAACGAGGTTTGTGGGTCGATGGTTTTATTATCTGTGTGTATCTGCGTTTATCTGCGGTTCAATTTGTCTTTATTAAAAATAAGAGACGTGAGTTCGCGTGTGCGCGTGGACGGCTTGCGGGCCTCCCAAAACTCTGTGGTCCTCCGTGCCCTCTGTGTTCCTTTTTCAATGGAACGAAGAGACCGGAATTTTTTAACCGCAGATGGACGCAGATTTACGCAGATACCCCAAGCCAATGCTTTCGGAATCATGGGTGGATGCCCAATCCGCGTTACCAGAGGCGGCGGTAGCCGAGGTTGAGCGACCAGGGGCGCTCGTAGGCGCCCGCCTTGTTGTATTCATAATCCAAATACACCTGGCTGCGCGGGTCGATCAGGTAGCTCGCGCCAAAACCGGCCTCGAATCGCCAGCCGTCGTAGTCGGGGGCGAAGGTCTTTTCGTTCGCGTGTATCTTGCCGCCGTCGGTGTCGGTGCGCACCACGCCGATTTTGCCGTAGGGCGACCATTTCGAATTCGTGAGCTGACGGCCAACACGCACCTGGCCGCGATATTGGGCGGCGCGGGAGCCGTCCACTTTTACGTCAAGCGCGACGCTTTCCGGCGTGGTGCGATAACTCGCGCTGTTCAGCCAGGCCACGGCCACTTGCACGCCCGGCTCGACCCACCAGCCGTTGGGGTTTTCAAGGCGGCGGCCAAACTCAAGCGACACGCCTTGCGCGTTGCTGTTGTAATCACCGCGAACCAGGCGGCCCCCGGTCGTGCGCGCCTCGAAGCTGTTTTTGTAGCGATCGACCTTGAGCACGAGGTCGGCGAACCAGCCGTTGTCGCGCAGCCACGTGGCGTAGAGGCCGGCGGAGAGATTGCGGGTCTCGCCCTCGCCGCCGGCGGCGTCGAAGTCGCGGTCAATGTTGCCCATGTCAACAAATCCGCCGATGAGATTCACGCTGGTGCGCGCGCGGAAGGCTTTGTCGCCGCCGGCGGTCAGGCCATAGGCATGCTGGTCAAAGCCGCGTCCGGAGATCGTGTTGTTCGCGTTCAAATAGTAGCCGCGTCCGCGCAGCCACAGGTTGCCGGTCGGTTTTTCGACGCCGGCCAGTTCGGCGCGGGCATGGCCCATGCGCAGGTGAAGCGCGTCGAGGGAATAGTGCCAGTCCTTGGCGAGCATGGAGGCGGTGTTGATGATCGAGTCCGCCACGTCCGAGAGGCCGGTGTTGAGCAGATACCATTTGTCGGGGTCAAGGCTCAACGCGCTAAGGACCGCGGAGCCTTTGTTGAGTTCAAACGAGGCCAGTCCAAAGTCGATTTTTTCGCCTTCGAGCCGGTAGGTCGCGGCCCCGGCGTCGGTGATGAGCGGGATTGCGGTTTCGCCACCGGCGGGAATGCCGTCGGCGGACACCGGGTTGACCGCAACGGTGTGCGCGCCGACGGCGCTGCCGTTGGTGATTGCGAGATGGTCGGCCACCTCGCCATCGGCCTTGAGTCCGGTGGCGTTGCTGAAATCGACGTTGAACACCAGCGAGCCATTGTCGCCGGAGAGGCTGGCAAGCGCGGCGCGCCGGAAGGCCGGGCCGGAATGGACAAAGCCCAGCTTCGAGTTGTCGAGTGTCGTGGCGCCCAGTTGCGCGTTGTCAATGTCGAGCCAGATGGCGGAGTCGTCGCGGGCGTCCACGCGGGCGGTGGCGCCGCCGAGGGCGCTTGCGGCGCGCAGGTGAACGACGGCGTTGGCCAGCTCGACGTTGTCGATCGCGTTGTCGTGCTCGATGGCAAACCAGTCGCTGGTGGTGATCGCGAGCGTGCCCGGGCCGGTGACAGTGTTGCCCATCACGCCGGCGGCGTTGCGATATTCGAGTGTGGCGCCGTCGGCGACGGAAATATCGGCGGTGTTGAGCGCGGCGATGTCCTCGAGGACGAGCCTGCCGCGCTCGACGCGAGCGCTGCCGAGGAATCCGGCGTTGGCCGTCGCGATGACGGCGGCGCCGCCGTTGGTTTTGATGATTTCGCCCGCGCCGGCGAGCGTGTTGGCGATGGCGCCGTCCGCGGCGACATCAAACCGGAGCGTGCCGCCAACCGTGATGTCGCTTGCGCCGAGCGCGGCAACGTCCTTCAAGTCCGCTATGGCGGATTCGGCGATTGTGATGTTTGCGTCGAAGCCGGTGTTGGCGGAGGTGACGGTGAGCGTGCCGCCCCGCAATTCGAGCGAGCCGCCGCCGGTGAGCGTGCCAGCCGCGACGCCGCCGTTCACGATGGCGAGCGCGCCGTCGAAGCCGAGGGCGACCGTGGAGCTGGCGGCGGTGTGGAGCGCGCCGACGATTTGCGCGGTGTTGCCGATCAGGGCCGTGGTGTTGTTTTCCAGGCGCAGGAGCGAGGTGTGGCTGTCGTTGTTGCCAAGGGCATTGTTTTTGCCGGTCACCAGCACGCTGTCCGCGGTGACAACGGTTTCGCCGGCATAGTCGTTGCCGCTATTGTTGAGCGTGATGATGCCGCCGGTGGCGCTGATGCGCAGACCGCCCTCGCCGGTGACTCTTGCGTCGAGCACGCTGTTCGCCGCGCCGGTGGTGTCGAGCGCGAGCGTTTTGCCGCCCTGGATGTCGAGCTCGGTGAGCAGATAATCGTAATAGAGACCCGCGCCCCGCCCTCCCATGGCGTTTGTCGCGGTGGCAACGGCGGCGTATTCGTAATTGGCGATCACGACACCGTCGTAATTTATTTTCTTACCGGCGCCGATGGCGCTGCCGTCCTCGCGCCGGATTTCCATCTGGCCCTCCTGCGTGACGATGTCCGCGTCCAAGAGCTTGACCGCGTTCGCGCCGGGGTCGTCCTGGTCGAGGAAGTTGGTCGGGGGCGGCAGCGTGCCGTCCGACGTCAAGTCCTCGGAGAAGCCCTCGAAAATGACTTTGCTGGAGGAGTCCGCCACCGCGAGCGTGCCGGTCTTGAAAACGTGCGCGGGGTTGAGCGCGTCCATGGCGATGCCGAGCGTGCCGCCGTCCATCGTCAGGCCGCCGATTGTGCCGCTGCGCGCGACGCGCACATTCGAGTCGGCGCCGGCGCGCACGGTCGCGAGCGCGAGCGCTTGCTCGTTGAGCGCGCCCGCGGCATCGTTGCCGAAGTCGAGCCTGGTCGAGACGAGGTTGAGCGCGCCGTTGAAATCCGCGCCGGCGGAGGCGGCGAAGTTTAACGCGCCGCCGTCGAGGTCAACAGCCACCACACCGGCGCCGGTGAGAACATTTTCGTAAGTCCAGGCGGGGGCCGTGTCGTTTTCGATGCGGAGCGTGCCGCTGACATCGGTCGCGGCGGCGCCGAGATGGTCTTGCTCGCCCACGAGCATGTCGCCGATGATGTCCCACTTGCCGTCGAAGCCGGAGTTGTCGCCGCCGACCGTGGCGGACGCGCCGGACGCGATGCGGTTGGTGCCGCTGCCGCTGATATCCGCCGCCAGGTCAACGCCCGCGACGCGCACGTCCAGCAAGCCGGCATTGGCCGTGGTGTTCGCGTAAGCGCCGGCGGCGGTGAGCGCGAGCACGGCGTTGTTGGTCACGTTGCCGTCGCCGATGCCGCCGAGATGCGCCAGCGTGAGCGTGCCGCCCGTGACGAGCGTGTCGCCGGTGAAGTTTTCGTTGGCCTGGCTGATGACGAGGTTGCCGGTGTTTTGTTTGACGAGTTCGCCGGCGCCGGTGAGGGCGTTGGCGAAGTTCCATGTCGCGGCGTTGTCGGCGACAAACACGCCGCTGTTGGCGATTGTAGCCGCGCCGGTGTTCGCGGCCTCGCTCGCGATGAGGCGCGAATCCGCGTCGATGATAAAGCTGCCGGAGGCGGTGACGGCGTTGGCTCCGGCGAGCGTGATTGTCGCGCTGTTTGAAAGTTGCACGTTGCCGTCGCCGTTGACCGATTTCGCGAAGACGCCGCGCGCCGCGTCGAACAACACGAGGTTGCTGTTTTCGATCTCGCCGGTCGCGCCCACCGCGTCGGCCTCGCGCAGTTTGAGCGTGCCGCTGTTTTTAATCGCGGCGGTGAATCCGCTGTTGGAATTGGTCACGTCGAGCACGCCGCCGATGAGCGCAAGCGTGCCGCCGCCGGTGAGCGCGCCGGAGCTCGTGCCGCCGGACAGAATCGTGAGCGCGCCGGAGTTCAAGTTCAGCGTTGAGGTTGCGGCGCCGTTGAACGCGCCCACGGTTTGCGCGTTGCCGTCGAGGTCCGCGCCGGCGCCAGCGGCGAGTTCGAGCAAGCTGGTCTGGCCGAGCGCGCCGGACGCGCCGAGCTTCAACGTGCCGCCGGTGACAAGCGTCGCGCCGGTGTATGTGTTGCCGTCGTTGCCCAGGGTGATGACGCCGGTGTCGCCGTCGGCGTTGATTTGCAGGTTGCCGTCGCCGCTGACCAGGGCGTGCAGTTCGTCGCCGCCGAGGAAGGCGGTGTCCTTGTCCAGCAGCGTCGTCTGGCTGGTGAGCAGGCGCAGGTGCGTGAGCGTGTAGCCGAGGAAGAGGCCGCCCTCGTCGGCGGTCGCGGTGAAGTTGTAAGTGCCGCTGGCGGTCACGGTGTCGCCGCGCGTGATGTCGCGCTGCGTGGCGTCGCCGAGTTCGTTGCCGAACTGGTCAACAAGCTGCGCGCCGGAGAGCGCGGTCTTGCCGCTGTGCGCGACGCTCTTGACGAGCTGGACGCCCAGGCCCTCGTCCTGACGCAGGAGCGAGAGGACGTTGTTGAAACTGCCCGTGTCAACCACCAGCACGGTGTCGCCGACGTGCAGCGCGTTTGTGTCAACGAAGCCGGCGGCGGCGGTGCCGCTGTTGTCCAGCGCGAAACGGATCGTGCCGCTTTCCAGCAGGAGGTTTCCGACTCGCTGCGAGCCGGTGGCGACGGTCGTGACGTTGCCGTCGCCAATGAGCAGGCTCGCGTTCGCGAGCGCGGAGGCGTTGTCCGCGCCGAGCGCGAATGTGTTGTTTTGCAAGCGCACCGTGCCGCTGTAATTCGCGCCGACCACCGAGGCCGCGCCGAAGCCGAAGCCGCCGGCGTTGTCCACCAGCAGCTCGCCGGACGCGCCGACCAGTCGGTGGTTGAAAATGTAGTCGCCGCCCATGCCGAGCAGCGCGAGGCGACCGCCGTCGAGTTCCACGGTCGCGCCGGACGCGCCGGCGACGCCGAGATTGTCCTGCGAAGTCATCGTGCCGGTGCCGCGCACGAGCCACGCGCCCGCGAAGCCGGTGTTGTCGCCGGCGATGGAGAGATCGGCGTCCGCCCCGACAATGACCGCGCCGCCGCCGCTGATGTTATTGGAAACGGCGCCGTCAAAATCGTCGAAAACAAGGACGCCCGCGGGTTGCACCCCGACATCCGACGAGCCGAGCGCGCCGGCAATCGCGGCGGTGAGCGTGCCGGTCGTGACGAGCGTGTCGCCGGTGAAGTTTTCGTTGGCGCGGGCGATGACGAGGTTGCCGGTGTTTTGCTTGACGAGCGTGCCGGTGCCGGCGAGGGCGTTGGTTAAATCCCACATCGCGGCGTTGTCGGCGACAAACACGCCGCTGTTGGCGATTGTAGCCGCGCCGGTGTTCGCGGCCTCGCTCGCGATGAGGCGCGACTCCGCGTCGATGATAAAGCTGCCGGAGGCGGTGACGGCGTTGGCTCCGGCGAGCGTGATTGTCGCGCTGTTTGAAAGTTGCACGTTGCCGTCGCCGTTGACGGATTTCGCGAAGTCGCCGCGCGCCGCGTCGAACAACACGAGGTTGCTGTTTTCGATTGCGCCGGTCGCGCCCACCGCGTCGGCCTCGCGCAGTTTGAGCGTGCCGCTGTTTTCAATCGCGGCGGTGAATCCGCTGTTGGAATTGGTCACGTCGAACACGCCGCCGGTGAGCGCGAGCGTGCCGCCGCCGGTGAGCGCGCCGGAGCTCGTGCCGCCGGACAGAATCGTGAGCGCGCCGGAGTTCAAGTTCAGCGTTGAGGTTGCGGCGCCGTTGAACGCGCCCACGGTTTGCGCGTTGCCGTCGAGGTCCGCGCCGGTGTTTGCGGCGAGTTCGAGCAGGCTCGTGAGGCCAAAGGCGTTGTCCGTGTTGGCGATCACGGTGCCGCTGGTGATCGTGGTCGTGCCGGTGTAGTTGCTCAGCGCGTTGCCGATGAACGCGACGCCGGCGGCGCGCATATCGAAATTGCCGGCGCCGGTGAGTTGCGCGCCGAGGGTGGCGTCGGCGCCGGTGTTGTCGAGCACGATGGTCTTGCCGGCGTCGGCGTCGAGCCGCTTGAGGCCGTAGGTGAGATACACGCCGCGGCTTCCATCCTCGTCGCTGACCACGGCGAAATAATCGTAATACGCGGTGCCGAGCGTGCCGCCCGCCTCAATGACCGGCTTGCTGATCGCGGCCGTGCCGCCACTGAGCGCGCTGCCGCTAATCGTGGTGACGGTGAGCTGCGCGCCCGCGCCGCTATCAACGACGGCGGCGGTGATGACTTGCTGGAGATTTTTGCCGTCGTCCTGGTCGAAGAACGAGGGCGCGGTGGGTTCATCCGCGTCGAAATCAATCGGGCCGCTGCCGCTGATGACGATGGTGCCCGTGCCGGTCGCGCCGAGGTGGCCGACCGTGAGCGTGCCGGTGATGACGTTGTTGACCATCCTCGTGACAAAGGCGCCGCCGTCGAAGTCGATGCCGGCGATTTCGCGGTTGGAGGCGATGGACGCGCTGCCGCTCGCGCCGAGGCGAAGCGTGGCGTTGCGCAAGGCGGTTTCGGAGGTGTCGTCGTCGAGCAGGAAGGAGCCGTTTTTGACGAGCACCGCGCCGGTGAAATTATCCCCGGCGAAGGCGGCGCTCGCGGCGGCGAAGCGGAACGTGCCGGAGCCGCCGAGCTCGGCCGCGAGCACGCCGGAGCCGCCGAGGGCGTTGGCGTAGGTCCAGTCGGAGCCGTTGCCGACGGTGAGCACGCCGTCAACGCGCGTGGCGGCGTCGCCGAGATTGTGCTGCGCGGTGACGGTCGCGGAACCGTCGGCGGCGATGTGCCACAGGCCGTCGAAGCCGGTGTTGCCGCCGGTGATGTTTGTATCCAGGTTTTCAATACGGTTGGTGCCGCTGCCGGTGATGTTCGACGCGAGCGTGACGCCGCTGCCGGTGACGAGGAGCACGCCGGCGTTGGCCGCGGCGTTGGAGAAGGCGGCGTCGCTTAGCGCGAGGGTGAGCGTGCCGGTTTGCGCGATGCGCGCGACGCCGGTCACGCCGAGCGCGCCGGACGCGCCGAGCGAGAGCTCGCCGTTGTTGACGAAGGTGTCGCCCGAGTAGGTGTTGCCGGAGGTGAGCGCAAGGGTGGAGTCGCCCTCCTTCACCAGCGCGCCGTCGCCGGAGACGAGGCCGGAGAAGGTGGAGCTTCGCGTGGCGTTCACGGTGAGCGTGCCGGTGCCGAGGGTGACGGCGCCGTCGCCGGAGAGGTTGTTCACGCGCTGGTTATAATTGTTCAGGTCGAACACGCCGTTGACGACGACGGCGGTGCTGCTGGCGATGGCGTTGGCCGTGCCCGCGCGCAGCACGCCCTCGCTGACGAGCGTCGTGCCGGTGTGGGTGTTTTCCGCGCTGAGGATGAGCGTGCCCTCGCCGAGTTTGACGAGCGATTTGCCGTCCCAGCCGGCGTGCGCGGTGGTGTTGCCGAGGACCACGTCAACATCGAACGTCTTGCCCGAGCCGAGGGTGAAGTTGCCGTGGCCGTAGGGCGCGCCGTTGCCAAACCAGGAGAGGTTCACGCCGGCGAGGTATCGTTTCGCGTCGGCGGATTTGTGGATGCCGCCGTAGAGATAGTCGGGGAGGCTCGCGGCGTCGAAGCCGGCGAGCGTGGCGCTGTCGAAGGTGCCGGAGATCACGCCGGTGGTTGTCTTGAGGAGCACTTGCGTGCCGTTGGCAAGAACCTCGGCGGCGGTGGAAAGATCCGGGCCGATGGTGAATCCGGTCACGCTGAGCGTGCCGCCGACCGTCGCCGCCGACGCGATGACAAAGGCGTCGCCAAGGCCGCGCCCGGAGGCGTCGAGCGCGAGCGTGGACGCGGCGTTTTGCTGATACGTGCCGACGACGTTGACGAGGCCGCTGCCGGAAACGCCGAGGTATCCCACGCCGGTGTAGCCGACGCGGAGGTTGTTCGCATTATTGAAGTAACCGGAGCCGCTCACCGTCACGCGTCCGTGGCTGTTTGCGTTGCGACCGATGTAGCCGTGGGTGGTTTGCACGCTGCCGCTCCCGGCGATCTCCAGGCTGCCCGTGCCGGAACGTCCGACGTAGAGGCCGCTCATGCTCGTAATGTTCCAGTGTCCGGAATCGTCCACGGTCACGCTGCCGTTGCCGTTGGCGGCGTAGCCGATATCGGCACTGGCGCTTTGCACCCTGCCGCCGCCGGAAATCGCCATGCGGCCCGTGCCGCTGTTGCCGACGCGGAGGTTGCCCGTGTTGTTAAAGTAACCGGAACCGCCCACCGTCACGCCGCCGTTGCTGTTTGCGATGTTGCCGACGTAACCGTTGACGGCTTGCACGCTGCCGCTCCCGGCAATCATCAGTATGCCGGCGCCAGTGCGCCCGACGTGGAGGTCGCCCGTGTTATTCCAGAATCCGGAACCGTCCACGGTCACGGTGCCGGTGCTGTTGACGCTGTTGTTGCCAATGTAACCGATGGTGTTTCGCACGCCGCCGCTTTCGGTGATCCTCAGGCCGCCGGCGCCGTTATTGCCGATGGTGAGGGATTGCGTGTTATTCCAGAAACCGGAACCGCCCACGGTGACGCTGCCGACGCCGGTGGCGTGGGCTCCGATTTCGCCGCTGTCGCTTTGCACGCTGCCGCTTCCGGCAATCGTCAGGGTGCCGCTGCCGTTGGCGCCGACATAAAAGCCATATCTATTATTCCAGAAACCGGAACCGCTCACCGTCGCGTTGCCGACGCCGCCGGCATATGCGCCGATGAAACCGAACGCGCTTTTCACACTGCCGCTTTCGACAATCGCCAGGCCGCCGGCGCCGGTGTGGCCGACATAAAGATAGCCGTTGTTGGAAAGGCCGGCCTCGACGCCGAGATAACCGCTCACGTTGACCGTGCCGTTGTCGCCCGCGGTTTCGCCGATGATGACGCGCGTGTTGCCGCCCGTCCAGTCGGTGATGTTGAGCGAGCCGCCGTTGACGAAGGTCGTGCCGGTGTGGGTGTTGCTCGCGCTGAGGATGAGCGCGCCCGCGCCGAGCTTGGTGAGCGATTTGCCGTCCCAACCGGCGTGCGCGGCGGTGTCGGCGAGCGGCACGTCAACGTCGAACGTGTCGCCCGCGTCGATGGTGAACGTGCCGTGGCTGCCCGGCGCGTCGCCGAGCCAGGAGAGGCTCACGCCGGCGAGGTATTGTCTCGCATCGGCGGATTTGCGGATGCCGCCCTGGATATAATCGGGCAGGCTCGCGGCGTCGAAGCCGTCGAGCGTGGCGCTGGCGAACGCGCCGGAAATCGTGCCGGTGGTGGTTTCGAGAAGCACTTGGTTGTTGTTGGCGAGAACGTCGCTGGCCTTGGAGAAATCCGCGCCGATGCTCAACCCGCTCACGCTGAGCGTGCCGCCGACCGTGGCCGACGAGGCGACGACAAAGGCGTCGTCGCGGTCGCGCGCGGTGGCGTCGAGCGCGAGCGTGGACATGGCGTTTTGGCGGTAGGTGCCGCCGATGGTGACGCGTCCGCCGTCGGAAATGGAGAGGCGGCCCGTGCCGCTGTTGCCGACGAAGAGGTTGCCCGTGTTGTTCCAGAGGCCGGAACCGGACACGGTCACGGCGCCCTTGCCGCTGGCGAAGCGCCCGATGTAGGCGGTGGCGCTTTGCACGCTGCCGCTCCCGACAATCGCCAGGCTGCCGGAGCCGTAACGTCCGACGGAGAGGATGCCCGTGTTGAGCCAGTGGCCCGAACCGCCCACGGTCACGACGCCGACGCCGTTGGTGTTGTTGCCGATGGCGCCGGTGGTGTTTTGCACGACGCCGCTCCCGGAGACGGTCATGGCGGCGGCGCCTTGATCGGCGACGTAAAGATCGCTCGCGCCGCCAAGGTAACCGATGACGTTGAGCGTGCCGCTTGTGCCGGCGGCGCCGCCGACGAGGACGCGCGCGGTGGCGCCCGTCCAGTTGGTGATGTCGAGCGAGCCGCCGCTGACGAGGGTCGTGCCGGTGTAGGTGTTGCTCGCGCTGAGGATGAGCGCGCCCTCGCCGAGCTTGGTGAGCGATTTTCCGTCCCAGCCGGCGTGCGCGGTGGTGTTGCCGATGGTCACGTCAACATTGAACGTCTCGCCCGCGCCGATGGTGAACGTGCCGTGGCTGTATGCCGCGGCGCCGAACCAGGAGAGGGTCATGCCGGCGAGGTATTGTCTCGCATTGGCGGATTTGTAGATGCTGCCGAGGAGATAATTGGGCAGGCCGGAGCCGTCGAAACCGTCGAGCGTGGCGCTGGCAAAGACGCCGGAGATCGTGCCGGTGGTGGTTTCGAGGAGCACTTGGTTGTTGTTGGCGAGAACCGCGCTGGCGGAGGAACCAGCCGAGCCCGCGGCGAATCCGCGCACGCTGAGCGTGCCGCCGACCGTCGCCGACGACGCGACGACAAAGGCGTCGGCGAGGCCGCGCCCGGAGGCGTCGAGCGCGAGCGAGGAGCGGGCGTTTTGCACATACGCGCCGGCGATGTTAACGGAGCCGCTGCCGGCGACCATGATGACGCCACCGGCGCCGGCATCGCCGAGTTGGAGGTCGCCCGCGCCTCGGAGGTAACCGGCCGCGTCGATCGTGCCGGTGGAGGTGACGCGGTCGGAGCGGTTGAGGAAGAGCGTGGCGCCGGAGCTGATTTGCGCGTTGGCGGCGATGACGCCGCCCGCCCAGCCGTCGGTCGCGCCGGAGCCGATTTGTAGCGAGCCGTTTTTGACGACGAGATTGCCGGTGAGGGCGTTCGCGCCGGTGAGCGTGGTGGCGCCGTCGCCGAGTTGGACGAGGTCGCCCGCGCCGGTGATCGCGCCGGCGTAGGTGACGGCGTCGGAACGGTTGAATGTGAGCGTGCCGGAGTTGGCGACCGCGGCGCTGGCAATCATGCCGGAGGCGCCGCCGCCCTCCCCCGCCGCGCCGAGTTGGAGGTGCGCGGCGGTTTCGATTGTGGCGAGGCCGGTGTGGGTGTTGTTGCCGGTGAGGATGAGCGCGCCGCCGGCGGCGAGGGTGAGCGCGCCCGCGCCGTCGATCGTGCCGGAGAAGACGAGGTCGGCGGTGTTGTTGATGATGTCGAGCGAGCCGTCGCCGATGTGGATGGCGCCCGCGCCGGAGAGGTTGCGCAGGGCCTGGTCGGTGTTGTCGGTGTCGAAGGCGGCGCCGGCGGTGATGGTCACGCTCGTGCTGCTGGCGATGACGTTGTCGATGCCCGCGGTGGTGAGCGTGGCGGAGCCGGTGATGAGCGTGGCGCCGGTGTAGTCGTTGTCGGTGTGGCCGAGGACGATGGTGCGGCTGCCGGTGAACGCGAAGCCCGCCGCGCCCGCGCCGGTGAGTTGCGCGCTGAGGGTGTCGTCGATGGCGTCGGCGGGATCGATGACGATGTTTTCGATGTCGCTGAGCGACTCGATGGAGACGAGGCCGTGGTTGAGCAGGATGTCGCCGTCCTGGGTGATGGCGTTGTAGCCGTAGGTGTTTTTGCCGACGGGGCCGCCGCCGGAATCCTCGCCGTAGGTGATGGAGGAGGTGCCGGAGTGGATCGGGTCGCCGTTGCTATCGACGAGGTCGAAGGCGATGCCGTCCTCGGGGCCGCTTTCGGTGGAGTGGACGATGGTGCGCTCGCGCAGGAAGGAGCCGGACTTGACGACATCAATGTCGAAGATATTTCCCGCGAGGCCGATGCGCGGGTCCGCTGACTGGGGGACGCCGGAGAGGAGGTCGGTGTCGATGCCGATCGTCGTCGAGGCGGTGAGGTCGGTTTCGTTGACGTAGAGTGTTTTTACGGTGAGCAGGTGGGGTTCGACGCCGGAGGCGGAGGCGGTGTCGGTTTTCACGATGAAGGTGCCGCCGTCGAGGTTGAGGCCGCCGATGGAGCGGTCGGCATTGAGGGTGGTCTCGGAGTTGTCGGCGAGCCAGAGGGTGGCGTTGGCGAGGGTGGTTTCGGCGGCGTCGTTGAAATTGAACACGGCCATTTGCGCGTCTCCGCCGACACCGATTGTTCCGGTGAAGGAAAGGGCTGAAGGACTGAAGGGCTGAAGGCTGAAGGTGACGGCGTCGGTCGGGGAGGTGTTGAGGAGGTTGACGAGGCCGCCGCCGGTGAGTGTGTTGGCGAGGGTGGCGTCGGTGGTGGCGCGCACGGCGAGGGTCGCGTCGGCGGCGATGTTCACGGCGGCGGCGTTGAGTTGGGTGATGTCCCACAGCGCGGTCAGGAGGCCTTCGCGCACATCGACGGCGCGCATGTCGATGCCGCCGGTGTCCATGAGCCACGAGCCCGCGCCCTGCTTGACGAGCGTGCCGGTGAAGGTCGTGAGGCCGGTGACCGCCGAGGTGTAGGCTTGTTCGCTGCCGGACGCGCCGTTGAGCACCAGTTGCGAGGCGGTGCCGGCGATGGAGAGTTTGCCGGCCAGCGTGCTGCTGTTCCAGAGATGCACCTCGTGCGCCTCGTCGTCATCGCCGAGCAAATCGACGGCGTATTCGCCGCCGCGAATCACGCCGCCCACCATGTTCATGACAACGGTCCTGCCTTCCTCGGAGAGAACGCCGGAATCCGTTATGCCGCTAATGGTGCCGCTGTTTGTCAACGTGCCGCCGTATACCAGGCCGACGCCGACATCGGCGCCCTGGATCAGGCCGCCGGCGTTGTTCGTGATCACGGCCTCGTCCTCGGATTCGATGCCGAACGCGTAGAAATCACCGGGAACACCCGGGGCGCGGATGGCGCCGCTGTTCGTCACCGTGCCCCCGGATCCCAGGAAAATACCGAACATGCCGCCTTGGATGAGGCCGGTGGCGTCGTTTGTAATTGTCGCCTCGTCCCGGCTGCTGACGCCGGTAGCGGCCCCGCCGATGATCGTGCCGCTGTTGGTGACCTCGCCGCCGGTTTGCAAGCGGATGCCGAGCGTGCCGCCCTGGATGAGGCCGCCGGTGGCGTTTGCGATCGCCACCCCGGTGTTGAGGGCGTGGATGCCCACCGCGCTGTCAATCGTGCCGCTGTTGAGCACCGTGCCGCCGGCTTGCAGAAGGACACCGCCCCTTTCGCTCAAGATGAGTCCGCCGGTGGTGTTGGAGACCAGCATGGACTCGTTCACGCTGGTGACCGCGTATTCGTTGCTTTCGATGGTGCCGCTGTTGGTGATTTCGCCGCCGTCCGTCAGCCGGACGCCAAAGCGGTCGCCCCAAATCAATCCGGTAGCATGGTTGGTGAGTTGAACGCGCGCGCCGCCGCCCTGGATGCCGACGGCGTCCGGGTTGTAGAAGGCCGTGCTGAGGATCGAACCGGAATTGATAATGACGCCCCCGGCCGTCAATGCCAGTCCGGCGGACTCGCCGCGCAACAGGCCGGTGGCCTCGTTGGTGATGTGCGCGGCGGCATTGGCGGCATACACGCCGTAGCCCCCGCCAAAGAAGGCATTGCGCGTGCCGCTGAGCACTCCGGCGTTTGTCACGGTGCCCCCGCCCTGCATGTGAACGCCGGCCACGGCGCCCTGAATCAGGCCGCCGGTGGTGTTTGTGATTGCCACGGTGCCAACGGCATAAATGCCATGTGACTCGGTTCCCGTGCCGAGGATCGTGCCGCTGTTCGTCACCGCCGTGTTCAGATGGGGTTTGGCACCCGCAAGGACGCCTTGAATAAGCCCGGTGGTGTCGTTTGTGATTGCTGAGACACCACCGCGGACGCCATAGGACGCCGTTCCCGTGCCGATAATCGTGCCGCTGTTGGCAATCGTGCTGCCCTCCCATGCCGAAATGCCAGCCGAGCCGCCTTGAATAAGCCCCGTGGTGGCGTTTGTGATTGTTGAATTGAGGGAGGCGTCGATACCCCATGTTCTCGTGCCGATAATCGCGCCGCGATTGACCACTGTGCTCCCATTAATCTCAGCGCCCAAATAGTCGCCCTTAATAAGGCCGGTGGCATTGTTTGTGATTGTTACGACCGCGTTCCCGCTCTGGATGCCGCCATAGGACGTGCCGATGATCGTGCCGCTGTTGGTCACCGTGACATTACCATCAGTCACTAGAAGGCCAACACTGAAGCCCTGAATCAGCCCCATGGTGGTGTTTGTGATTATTGTATTGGCTGATTTTGAGCCGTAGATTTTGACGCCGTCGCTGTTCCCGATTATCCTGCCGCTATTCGCCACTGTGCCAGAGTGACCGTGAAGGTAAATGGCATCCGTGCCGCTTTGAATTAGACCGGTGGTGTTGTTTGTGATTGTCGCTTCTCCGACGCTGAAGATGCCTCGCGCCCTCTCAGTGAAGATCGTGCCGCTGTTTATTATTGTGCCGCTGTCACCAAGGTATATTCCAGTTAACACATTTTGAATAAGGCCGGTGGTGTTGTTTGTAATTGTCGTATTGGAACCGGTCCGAATGCCGTAGGATTCGGTTCGGAATGAGGCAATGATCGTGCCGCTGTTCGTGATCGCGCCCCCGGCTCCGAGCTTAATACCGAACCCGTCGCCTCGAATAAGGCCGGTGGCGTCATTTGTGATCACGACATCATCAGCGCCCCAAATGCCAGCGCGCTCAGTGGCGCCGAGGATCGTGCCGCGATTGATCACCGTGCCCGAGCCCAGCATCTGAATGCCGGCCGTGCCGCCTCGAATAAGGCCGCCGGTTTCGTTTACGATTGTCGCATTGGCGGTGCCGTAGATGCCCTGGCTGTTGACTCTGTCGCTGATGATCGTGCCGCTGTTCACGATCGTGCCGCCGGCGGCGAGATGCACGCCGCGGTCGTATCCCTGAATGAGACCTTTATTGTCGAAATCCGCCGCGCCTTCAAAGATGACCGCCGTGCCGGAATAGCCGATAGTGCCGGTGTTGGCGAGCGTGGAACTGGCCCCGATAACGACGCCGAGGTCGCCGCTGACGTGGCCCTGGTTGTCAACCCTGGTGGTGCCTCCCGCGTAGATGCCGCCGTCGATGACGGCGGAGGCGGCGTTGGTGATGTCCGCCACGCCGCCATCGACACGCACCGCGTAGTTGCGGAAACCTCGAATCGTGCCGCTGTTTGCGACCGTGCCGCCGGCCAAGAGCGAAATGCCCGTGTAAGCGCCACGTCCATGAATCAGGCCGCCCGCGAGGTTGGTGATGGTGGTCTCACCGCCGGCGATGATACCGAAACTGGTGGCGTTGAGGTCGGAGGCCGTGCCGGTGATTCGACCGCTGTTGGTTATCGTGCCGCCACCCGCCAGCGAAATGCCCGTGGAGCCTCCCTGGATCAGCCCGGTGGAGAGGTTGGTGATGGTGATCTCATCGACGGCGGTGACGCCGGTGTCCGACAGGCCGATGATCGAGCCGCTGTTTGTGACCGTGCCGCCGTTGGAGAGATACACGCCCTGAAAACCGCCCCGGATCAGGCCGCCGGTCGTGTTGCTCACGAGCGTGGCGGCGGCGGGGGAATAGACGCCGTAACCGCCGGCCCCGGTGCCGGAGATCGTGCCGGCATTGGTGAGCGTGCCGCCGCCACCGAGAGACACACCGCGGAGGCCGGCCTGAATCAGGGCGCCGGTGGTGTTGCTCACGAGTGTGGCGTTGCTGGAGGAATGGACGCCGAAACCACTGGCGCCGGTGGCGGCAATGGCGCCGCTGTTGGCCACGATGCCGCCGCCGGCAAGTTGCACACCGCGGGTGACGCCCTGAATCAAACCGCCGGCGGCGTTATCCACGGATCCGACGCCGTCGTGGGAATAGACGCCGTAGGTGCCGGAGACCGTGCCGGAATTGAACACCGTGCCGCCGGCCCATAAGGCGATGCCGCGTTCGACACCCTGGATCAGGCCGCCAGTCGTGTTTCTAACGAGCGTGGCGTTGGAGTTGGAATAAACGCCTATGCCGTAAACTCCGACCCCGGTGATCGTGCCGGCATTGAGCACCGTGCCGCCGGCGATGAGATGCACGCCATAGTAATTGGCCAGGACAAGGCCACCGGTCGTGTTGCTCACAAGCGTGGCGTTGGCGTTGGAGGAGACGCCGGAATCCAAAGGCCCCTTGGCGCCGGGGCCGGAGATGGTGCCGGCATTGAGCACGATGCCGCCGCCGCCAAGATACACCCCCCGATAATTGCCGCTGATCAGGCCGCCGGTGGTGTTGCTCACGAGCGTGGCGGCGCCGTTGGAATAGACACCGGCGCCGTTGGCCCCGGTGCCGGAGATGACGCCGGCGTTGAGCACCGTTCCGCTGGCGACAAATCGCACGCCGTGGATGCCCTCGATCAAGCCGCCGGTGGTGTTTGTGACGAGGGTGTTATTGGCGGCGGTGACGCCATAGGCCTCCGAGCCCGTGCCGAGGATCGTGCCGCTGTTCGCCACCACGCCGCCGTCACCCAGAAGAATGCCGGCGGTGCCGCCCCGGACAAAGCCGGTGGCGGCGTTGGTGATTGTCGCATTATCGCCGCCGATGATGCCATAGTGGTCCGTTTGCGCGTCGCCGCCGCCATGGGGCGTCGAGCCCATGCCGAGGATCGTGCCGGAGTTCGTGATCGCGCCGCCGTCACCAAGGGAAACGCCGGCGGTGCCGCCCCGGATCAGGCTGTCGGCGGCGTTGCTGATTGTGGCGTCATCGCCGGCGCTGATGCCGTCGAGGATCACGCCGCGATTTATCACCCCTCCGCCGTCCTTCATGGAGAGGTATTGGATCACGCCCTCGTCGTTTGTGATTGTCGTGCCCTCGCCCGCCCCGATTTCGCCGATGATCGTGCCGCTGTTCACAAGCGCGCCGTTGATCCCCAGAGAAACGCCAATGGAGCCGCCCTGGATAAGGCCGGTGGAGGCGTTGGTGATTGTTGTATTGTCGCCGCCCTTAATGCCATGCAACCCCGTGCCGATAATCATGCCGCTATTGGTGACCGTGCCGTCGGAACCCAAGGAAATGCCGTCGATGCCGCCCTGGATCAGTCCACCGGTGGTGTTTGTGATTGTCAGACCATCGTAACCGGAGACCCCATCGCTCAACTCGCCGATGATTGAGCCGCTGTTTGTGATCACGCCTCCGTTCCTCAGGAAAATACCATTCCTGCCGCCGCGAATCAGGCCGGCGGTGCTGTTTGTGACTGTTATATTATCGCCGCCTTGAATGCCATGGAGGCTTGGCCGCGTGCCGATGATCGTGCCGCTGTTTGTCACCACACCGCCGCGCCCCAAGTAAATGCTTGTGACGCCGCCTTGAATGAGGCCGGTGGCGGCGTTTGTGATGGTTGAATCGACGCCGCTATTTATGCCGGAGGAGGACTCGCCGGTGATCGTGCCGGCATTTGTAATCGTGGCGCCGTCACCCAGGGAAATGGCGTCAAAATCGGCATGGATCAAGCCGGTGGCATTGTTTGTTATTGTTATGTCATCGCCGCCGGTGACGCCGAGTTCTTGCACGATGTTGATGATGGTGCCGCTGTTTGTGATCGATCCCCCGTCTCCGAGCAAAATGATCCTTTCGCCGAAGGTTTCGATCCGGCCCGTCGCGTTGTTTATAATTGTCGCATTATCGCCGGCTGTGATGCCTTCGGTGATTTTGCCGTCATTTGTCACAGTGCCCCCGGCGCCCAGCGATATGCCTTGGATCAGGCCCGCGACGCCCGTGATCGTCACGTCGTCGCCGCCGGTGATGCCGCCGGTGGTGCCGCTGTTCACCACCACGCTTCCGTCCCCGAGGGTCATGCCCCGGGCCAGGCCCGACGCGCTGTTTGTGATTGTTGTGTTAATGCCGGCCTCGATGCCTCCGATGATCGTGCCGCTGTTCGTGATCGTGCCGCCGTCCAACAGCGAAATGCCACCCGCGACGCCCTGAATCAGGCCGGAGGTGCTGTTGGTGATTGTCACGTTATTGCCGCCGGCGATGCCGACCTCCGACAGGCCGATGATTGTGCCGCTGTTCGTGACCGTGCCGCCGTCACCCAAGGAAATGCCATGCATCTCGCCCCGGATCAGGCCGGTGGTGGCGTTTGTGATTGTGGTGTCATTGCCGCTGGTGACGCCAGTGCGGGGGGAGCCGTAGTAATTGTTGCCGAGGATCGTGCCGCTGTTGATCACCATGCCGCCGTTGCCCAAGGAAATGCCATGCCCGCCACCTTGAATCAGGCCGGTGGTGGTGTTGGTGATTATGGTGTCATTGCCGGCGGTGATGCCCTCAAACCACATCTCACTGATGATCGTGCCGCTGTTGATCACCGTGCCGCTGTCCCACAGGGAAACGCCATACCTGTAGCCTTGAATCAGGCCGGCGACATCGTTTGT
The DNA here is from genome assembly GCF_029504805.1 of Ereboglobus sp. PH5-5. Classification (NCBI taxonomy): domain Bacteria; kingdom Pseudomonadati; phylum Verrucomicrobiota; class Opitutia; order Opitutales; family Opitutaceae; genus Ereboglobus; species Ereboglobus sp. PH5-5. The sequence goes on from NZ_JAQFIT010000001.1 coordinate 28,148, forward strand.
GATTGTCACATTTCGCCAGCCGTCAATGCCTCCGCTATCTTTGCCGCGAATCGTGCCGCTGTTCGTGATCGTGCCGCCGCCTTTCAGATAAATGCCCTGCCAGTCACCTTGAATCAGGCCGGTGGCGTTGTTTGTGATTGTTGTATTATCGGTGCCGGAGATGCCGATGGAGTAGCTTCCGACGCCCAAGATCGTGCCGCTATTGGTCACCGTGCCTCCGTCCCCCATCAAAATGCCGCTGGAGCCGTATCCGTCGCTCGAGATCACGCCGTAATTGGTCACCGCGCTGTCGGCCCCAAGGGAAATGCCAAAGGTGCCGCCTTGGATAATGCCGGTAACATTGTTGGTGATTGTCGTGTCATCGCCGGCTTCGAGGCCCAAGTCACCCGAGCCGATAATCGCGCCGCTGTTCGTGACCACGCCACCGGACCCCATGAAAATGCCCCGGGATCGCTCGCCGATGATCGTGCCGCTATTCGTCACCGCGCCCCCGGTCCCCATAAAAATGCCGGTAATGGCGCCCCGGATGACTCCGGTGGCACTGTTTGTGATTGTCGCATCAGCGCCGGCGCTGATGCCCCGGGATCCCGTGCCGATGATGGTGCCGCTGTTCAACACCGTGTTCCTGTCATTCATGGAAATGCCCGCATTGCCGCCTTGAATCAGGCCTGTGGCGTTGTTTGTGATCATTGCATCATTGCCGATAGTGGCACTATAAATTCCACCGATGTGGATGCCATGGGATTCCGTGCTGATAATCGTGCCGCTATTCGTCACCGTGCCTCTGTTCCCCAGAAAAATGCCCTGGAATTTGCCGGAAATCAGGCCGGTGGTGTCGTTTGTGATTGTTGCATCGCTGGCACCTTCGGAATTATAAAGATATAATTCGTTGTAGATGCCATAGGATCCCGTGCTGATAATCGTGCCGCTGTTGGTCACCGCGCCTCGCATCCCAAGTTTAATGCCACGGTAGTAGCCGTTAATCAAGCCGGTGGTGGTGTTTGTAATGGTTACATCATCGTGTCGGGCATCAATGCCTGTGCATGTGATGAGGTAACCGCCGGTGATCGTGCCGCTATTCGTTATCACGGCTCTCTCCCCAATTCTAATGCCATCCGAGTAGCCTTGAATCAGGCCGGTGGCATTGTTTGCAACTATTGTATCATGCCCGCTACTGATACCTGCCTGGCGCGTGCTGTTAATCGTGCCGCTATTCGTTATCGTGGCTCCGTTCCTCGTTTCCACGCCATACCATTGGCCTTCCATCAGGCCGGTGGCGTTGTTGATGATTGTCGCATTATCGACACTGTAAACACCCCGGGATGCTTCCGTGTTATTGAACCTGGTGCCGGTGATAATGCCGCTATTTATGACGGTGCCTCCGTAAGTAATGCGAACGCCATCATATTGACCAAGAATCAGGCCTGAGATGGAGTTTGTTATTGTCAGTTCATTACCGCCGGAAATGCCAACGCTTTGCGTGCCGATGATGGTGCCGCTATTCGTTACCGAGCCTCTATCCGAACTCGAAAAATAAATGCCCGCATTGTAGCCTTGAATCAGGCCTGTGGCGTTGTTTGTGATGAATGAAGAATTGGTGGCGGTGTAAATGCCGTAGCCCGACGAGCTGATGACCGTGCCGGAGTTGTAAATGTCAGCGCCGCCTTGGAGAAAGTTCAAGGCGTTGACGGACGAATTTACGCGCGCGTTGGTGTAGATGATGAGCGTCACGCCTGGCACCGATCCCGTTATGCCCCCGGAGCCAATCGTGCCGGAAAGCGCATAGCTTCCGGGTGCTGAAATATTGAAGCCGTTGCCCGGGGTGATAATAGTCACAGTTTGCGAGGGCGACTGCACGGCAAGGGACGCCAGCAGGAAGGGCGCGGCGACGGCGCGCAAACCACGGAGAGTCATCCGATATGATGCGGGATGTTTTATAGTTTTCATGGCATTACTGTGTTTGCCGTCCAGAAACGGAAAACCGGGCCGGACGGCGCATGGCATGGATTAATTAACGAAAAAAATCATGGTGTTCCTGGATTCGCTTTCATGGCTCTAGTTTCCTTCAAACTGTCATTTATTTAATTCTTAAAATGGAAAACGCCCCGCTACCAAACCGCCCGATGAAAAAACATATCAATAATATAGTAAATTATAAAAGCAGCTCGCTCGGTTAAAATGGAGTAAAATGAAACGAATATTCGCATTTATATAATCACAATGCACGACACTCGAAAAAAATATCCCCCGAGGGAATTATTTACGGGCAATGTTCAGAATAAAAATAATCAAAATCGACACCGCGCCGGGATATAAAAAGGTGCCCTCGACGTAATGTTAAAAACCCTTTAATATAATTAGACAAATAATATTAATCAGTTTTTTTATTATAATTTCATAATTTTATAACATACCGCACACAACATGAATTTCATCACAATTTTCGCGTATGAAATTAATGAAAACACACCGCACTTCACGGATGATCCTCATCCACGCGAGCCGTCAACGGCGGGGTGATTCAGCCGTTCCGCGCGCCCGACGGGAACGCCCCCTTTAAAACCAGTTCGCAAACGGCATCATTGCCCGAAAAGCAATCCCAGCACCGCGCGAAGATCGCGCCCCGGCACGGGCGCGCCGCGCTGGGTAAGCACAAGCGATTTGCAGCGCCACGCCTTGAGAATCGCGTCGTCCTTCCAGGTTATCCGCGCCTCGCCCGCGATGCCCGCAATCTCCGTCTCGCCAAGCGGTGTCCACGCGAAAGGAATCCCCGTCTCGTTAAACAGAATCTCCCAGCCGCCCACGCCGCCGGACGGCACCGGCTTGGTCAGCAACGCCGGATAGCGCCGTGTAAAATCGGGCACCGCGCGCGTGACATAACGCACACGCACCGCCGGTTTCATCCGCGAGAAATACGCGCGAAAATCAGGAACCTCACCCGCCCGCCATTTGCTGAAAAAATCCAGCGGATCAAACCCCATCAGGTTCATTCCGTTCCAGACGCCGTGTTTGTTTTTGCCGCCAAAATCCCGCGCGTCATACCACGGCTGGAAATTGTCAGTCAGCCGCACGCCAAGCTCGAAGTGCAAATGCGCGCGGCTTTTCGGAATTGCGATCACATCCGAGCTGCGCCCCATCGTCGCGATGCGCTGCCCGCGCGCAACCGCGTCCCCCGCGCGCAACCCCGGCTGCGCCGCGCTCAGGTGCGCATACAACGAATACACCGCGGGCGACACGCCCGGATGCTCGATCACAATGTAGCGCCCGTAGTTGCTGTTTCCGGGGATGAGGTTGAGGTGGCGCACCACGCCCGGCAGCACCGCGAAAACCGCGTCGAGCGGCTCGCCCCGCGTGTCGCGCAGCGTCGGCTTCAAGTCAATCCCCTCGTGAAAACGCCGCCCGCCGTTGCGCGTGCCCCCATACAAGCCCGACGCGACCACGCCCGACGCCGTCGGCTGGATATACGCCTCGACTCCCCTGCCCCGCATGAAAGCCGTGTTCGGCGTTGGCCACGCCATGTCGAGCCTCGCCGTTTGCGCCCGCGCCGCGCCCGCGAACAACAGCGCCGCCGCCACGGCAACGGCTAATTTATAATGAATAATGTATAATTTATAATAAAGAGCCATGGTGATAAATATCCAGGGAGTGCCCACCCGCCACCCGCTACTCACTGCCCGCCCCTTCCGTCAGAGCGCCCAGCATTTCGGCGGCAATCGCATCGGCTACGAGCCGGCCTTTCAATGTCAGGCGCAACCTGCCCTCGTCGTTTATTGCAAGCGCGTCGTTTGTCAACCGGTCCACAAGCGCGTCGACTGCCGTCCAGTTCAGGGCGTCCGCGCCCGCTTTCTTGCGCAACGCACCCACGTCAACACCCTCGTTCATGCGCAGTCCGAAAATCAACGCGTCCTCCGCCAGCAACGCCGGCGTCATCCTCACGCGATCCTCGGTGACGCGCGCGCCGTCTCGCATGCCCGCCAGCCATTTTCCCAGATCGCGCGCATTCGCGCCGCGCCAGCCCGCGTGCTGTGACGCCGCGCTCGGGCCAAGGCCGATCCATTCCTCCATGCGCCAGGTGTTCAAATTATGAACACACTCGAAACCGCGCCGCGCAAAGTTGGAAATCTCGTATTGGGGAAACCCCGCCGCGTCCAGCTCCGCCCAAGTGCGCTCGTAGAGACGCGCCTCGCGCTCCGCGTCCAGCTTCACCTTGCCCTGCGAAAGCTTAACCCACAACGCCGTGTCCTCCTCGAAGGTCAGGCAATACGTCGAGAGATGATCCGGCCCGAGCGCGAGCGCCTCGCCCACATCGGCAAGCCACGCCGCCTCCTCCTGCCCCGGCAGAGCGAACATCATGTCCAGGTTCACATTCTTGAACCCCGCCGCGCGAATCCGCTCGTAGGCGCGATAAATCTGCGACGGCGAGTGACGCCGCCCCAGTGCCTCCAGCAAATCCGCGCGGAAGCTTTGCACGCCAAGCGAAACGCGCGTCACGCCAATCTCGCGCAACGCCTCCAACCGCGCCTCCGACACCGACCCCGGCGCCAGCTCAACCGACCACTCTTCCGGCGCGCCCCTCCCTTTCCAAAGTCTGCTCGCGATTCCGCCCAGCCGCAGGATATCCTTCGCGGCGAGCACCCCCGGCGTCCCTCCGCCCCAAAAAACCGTGTCCACCGCGCGCGTTTTTTTGCCAGCGCCGGTTTCCACCCCGCCGTTCTCCGTCAGGATATCCACCTCGCGCGCAACCCCGTCCAGATACCGGCGCACCTTTTCCGCCGACGGGGCTTCCTCGTAAAACGCGCAAAAATCGCATCGTGTCGCGCAAAACGGCACGTGCACATACAACCCGAGCGCGCGATTTTCAGGGCGCGCGGGCTCGTCCGTATTCTTAAGGGAGTCAATTTCGCTCATTGCCAAGCGGGAATGTTTGTGTTGCGTTTGCGTCGTTTTTTAACCGGAAAACACTCATGCAAAACAACCGCACCTTTCACGCGAGATCATTCTTTGTCATCATCAGCGCCCTTGCCGTCCTCGTGCTGGCCGGGTGCGGCACGCCGTCCATCACCAACCTGACGGCTCCGGCACTTCCGCCCAACCCGTCGCAAATCTACACGATCACCGCGCGCATCAAACCGCAGGCATCCAACGTCGTCGAGGGCAGCACCGTCGCCAAGATCATCATCGACGGCAACGCCCACAAGATGACCATGATTCCCGACACCCCCGGCATCTACGAATACGAGTTCCAGGCGCCCCCGGGCGTGACCGAGCTTCGCTACTACTTCCTCATCGAGTATCAAGTTTCCAACATCGGCATCCTCCGCTCGCGCACCGATTACAGCCCGTTGCAAGTCGCCACGATTGTCGGGCGCGACGCCGCCGGCCTCAGCTCCAACCGCGGCCCCGCCGGCTCGCGAATCGCAATCACCGGACGCGGCTTCACCAGCCACGACAACGTCTATTTCAACGACAGCCTCGCGCGATCCATCTACGACTCCGCAAACTCAATCAGCTTCTACGTGCCCGACCTTCCCGCCGAACAAAACTACACCGTCTCGATCGGCGACGTCCCCGGCAAACTTGTGATCGGCACCTTCCGAATCGACCCCGGCGCGGACTCAGGCGCACCCGCAACCGTGATTCCCAACGATCCGCAACCGGCCGCGACAACCGCCCCCGCGCAAACCGCGCAACAAGGCGGCGCGCTCACGGTCAGCCCCTCGGAAATCAAAATTCGCGAGACCCAGACGCTCGTCCTCAAGTTCATCACGCCGCAAGTCGTGCAAGGCGCGCCCATGCTCATCGACGTGACGACCGACATCCCCGAAAGCGTGATCATGCCCGAAGTTTACGTGCAGCCCGGCAGCAACGTCGGCAGCGTCACCATCAAAGGCGGCACCCCCGCCACCGGCCAGCTCTACGCGCAAATGCCCGGCGCCGACAAACCCCTCGTAATCCCCGTCACCATCCAGCCGCTCAACTGACGCGCGCCCACGAAAACGGATTCCCTTTACACAAACGCCCCGGATTTTTCCGGGGCGTTTTTCATGAAAGGCCGCGCCTACTTCAACATCCGCACACGGCGGTCTTTTCTTGGAAATTGCAAGGTCACCACGGTTCCCGCTCCCTCGCGGCTTTCGACGCCGATCTGGCCGCCGTGCTCGCGCATGATGCGCTGCACAATCATCAACCCGAGACCGTGCCCGCCCTGCTTGGTCGTGTGATACGGCTGGAACAGCTTCGCGAGATCGGCCTGCTTGATGCCCGCGCCGGTGTCCCCAAAAAGCAAATACACATTGTCGTCGTCCGCGCGCGCCTTGACGCGCAACACGCCGCCGGGCTGCATCGCCTCCATCGCGTTTTTGTTGATGTTAAAAAACACCTGCTTGAGCTGATTGCGATCCGTCATCACCAAGGGCAGGTCGCCCGGCGCCTCGACCTCGACCGTGATGCCGCGATCCTCCAGCTCGCGCCGCTGGAAATGCAGCACGTCGGCGAGCACCTCGCTAACCTGCGTCTCGCACAAATCCGGCGGACGCGGGTGCACCGCCTCCAGAAAATTCGTGATGATTCCGTCGAGACGCTTCACCTCCTCCTGGCAAACGCCAATCGACTCGGCCAGCGCGTCGGCATCCTTTTGGGCGGCGCCCTTGAGTTTTTTCAAACGCCGTTCGATGAGTTGCAGATGAATTGTGAGGGAGTTGAGCGGATTGCCGAGCTCGTGCGCCACGCCGGCGGCAAGCAGGCGGATCGACGACGTGCGCTCGTCCGCGATGCGCTGCTCCGTCTTTTCGCGCTCGTTGGTGATGTCGCCCAGGATCACGGCATATTGCTGCCGCCCGCCGTTTTCGTCCGAGAAAAACGGCACCATGTAAAGCCGCAGCACGCGCGGCTCGGGATAGGTCAGCTCGATCTCGCGCGTCATCGCATGGGCCGCTTGCACGGCGTCGTCGCGCGCGTCCCCGCTCACATCGATGATCGGCGGGCGCAGCCCCGGCACAAAACGCCAGAGCACCACGTCGCCGAGCTGGTCGTCGCGCAGGCCGAGCATTTTGCCGGCGGTCTGGTTCGCATACTCGACGCGCCCGTCGGCATCGACCAGAATCACGCCGTCCTTGAGCACGTTGAAAATATTTTCGAGCAGGCGGCGTTCCCGCGCGAGACGCTGCACGAGGCTGGCGCGGCTGGCGGGATCGAGGCTGTCGAACCTGCCCAGGACATGATCGAGCGATTTATATGTTTTGGCCGCCATTTTCGAAAAACGATAATTGCCCCGGATCCTCGCGATGGTCGAGCAGCTTGCGCAGGAATTTTGCGCGATGCTGCGGGCTGCTTCCCTTTTCCAGCACCGCCGCGCGATGCATTTCGGTGCCGTAGCCCTTGTGCTGCTCGAAACCATAGCCCGGATGCTCGCCATCGAGCTCCGTCATCAGGCGGTCGCGCGTCACCTTCGCGATGATCGACGCCATCGCGATGCAAAGCGAGCGCGCGTCGCCGCCGACAACCCCCGTGTGCGGATACGGAAAACTTTTCAACGGCAATCCGTCGACCAGGATGCGGCACGACAATTTTTGCCCAAAAAACGGACTGTGCGTTTCCATGTCCGCAAATAATTCCGGTTCGCCGGGCTTGCTGCGGCGAAAGGCCGCCGGCGGATAAATGCCCTCGAGCGCGCGCCGCATGGCGAGCTTTGTGGCGCCGAGGATGTCGAGGTGCTCGATCTCGTCCACCGACGCGACACCGTGATGCGCGTGGATGAGCCCGCCACGGGCAAGCTTGTCGAGGTCGTTCCACGCCTCCTCGCGGCCGGCGGCGGTGAGCTGCTTCGAATCGTTGATGCGCCCCGCGTTTCGCATGGCCCAGTTGCTCGTCAGAAACTCGCGCGTCACGAGCACGGCAGCGGCCACAACCGGCCCGGCGAGAGCGCCCCGGCCAGCCTCGTCGACACCGATGAGGGTTTCGTAACCGTTGATCTGTTTTAAGTCGTAGCCGCGCAGCTGGCGGCGTTTCATGCGTTCCGGTTGTAAGACTCGCCGCCCATGGTGCAAGCACGCTGATTAGCCGTTGCCGCGCAAAAAATCACGCCACCTCCGCCCCGTTTCGCACGCGCATCGATATTCCTTCCAAAAAGGATCATGCATTTTTTCCAAAATTTCCCTTGCCAGACTCGCGCGGGCAGCTTTGCCTCGCCGACTTCAATCTAATCGAAACATGGCAAGAATTTGTGCAATAACAGGCAAACGTCCCACCAAGGGCAGCCGCATTAACCGCAAGGGTCAGTCCAAAAAGAGCGGAGGCATCGGCACGCACGTGACGACCATCACTCCCCGCAAATTCCGCCCGAACCTTCAGCGAATTCGAATTAAGACCGCAAACGGCGGCACCAAGCGCATTCTCGTCTCCGTGAAGGCGATTAAGGCCGGTCTCGTCGAAAAAGTCTAACCCGCGAGCCCTCGTATCACGCACCCATTTCAAAAAGCCCGCGGATCAAGCCGCGGGCTTTTTGTTTTTTCTCACTCCCTCCCCAACAGCACACCACAAACTTCACACTCCGCATTCCCATGAGCACACCCACCCAGGTCAGAATATACGACACCACCCTTCGCGACGGCACACAGGGCGAAGGCATCAACTTCTCGGTCACCGACAAACTCCTGATCGCGCAAAAACTCGACCAGTTCGGCGTGGACTACATCGAGGGCGGCTTCCCCGGCTCCAACCCGCGCGACATCACCTTTTTTCAGGAGGCGCAAAAACTCAAACTCAAGCACGCACGCCTCGCCGCCTTCGGCTCCACCCGCCGCGCCAATACCAAGGCCGACGCGGACCCGCAGCTCCGCATGCTTCTCGACAGCGGCATGCCCGTCATGACCATCGTCGGCAAGACGTGGACGCTCCATGTCACCGAAATCCTCAACACCACCCTCGAGGAAAACCTCGCCATGATCGGCGATTCCGTCGCCTACCTCACCGCGCAGGGACGCGAGGTGGTCTACGATGCCGAGCACTTTTTCGACGGCTACAAAGTCAACCCCGACTACGCGCTCAGCACACTCGCCACCGCGCTCAAAAACGGCGCGTCCAACATCACCCTCTGCGATACCAACGGCGGCACGCTCGCGCACGACTTTGAAAAAATCGTCGCGCGCGTAGTCGGCGAATTCGGCGCCGAAAAAGTCGGCATCCACACGCACAACGACTCCGGCCTAGCCGTTGCGCTCTCCCTATCCGGAATCGCCGCCGGCGCGCGCCTCGTGCAAGGCACCGTCAACGGCTACGGCGAACGCACCGGCAACGCCAACCTCGTCACCGTCCTCCCCAGTCTCTTCCTGAAAATGGGCTGCACCGCGCACTGCGCGCCCAAGCTCGGGGAACTGCGCGAACTCTCGCTCTATTTCGACGAACTCGCCAATCTCCCCCCCGACACCAAGACCCCCTACGTCGGCGCCTCGGCCTTCGCGCACAAAGGCGGTCTCCACGCCAACGCCGCGCAAAAGGTCAAATCCAGTTACGAGCACATCGACCCATCGCTCGTCGGAAACCGCACCCGCATCCTCGTGTCCGACATGGCCGGACGCACCAGCATCGCCACCAAGGCGCGCGAACTCGGATACGAATTCGACGAAAAATCCCCCACCATCGCCGACCTCATCAAGCAACTCAAGACGCGCGAGTTCGAAGGCTACGAATACGAGGCCGCCGACGCCTCGCTCAAGCTCCTCATCGCAAAAAACCTTGGCCACTACAAACCCGCCTTTGAACTCGAAGCCTACCGCGTTATCATCGAGCGCCGTCACGACGAGCTCGTCTCCGAGGCCACCGTCAAAATCAAGGTCAACGGACAAACCTACCTCACCGTCTCCGAGGCCAATGGCCCGGTGGCGGCGCTCGACCGCGCCCTGCGCAACGCGCTCGAACCCGTCTATCCCCAACTGAAAACTGTCACCCTGGCCGACTACAAAGTGCGCATCCTCGACAGCCAGCAGCACGCCGCCGCGCGCACCCGGGTCCTCATCGAAACAAACGACGAGCGGGGAAACATCTGGGGCACTGTCGGCGTGAGCGACAATATCATCGACGCCAGCTGGGAGGCCCTCCGCGACTCGGTCGAATACAAACTGCTGCAAGGATAACCCCGGCAACGCAACCCGGCCCAAACTTAAAAAACCAGTAGGTTTCTATGGGGAGTGCAACCTAATGGGGTGCACTGTCTATGATCTGATTTTGGTCTTCAACGGGTGGGGCGCGCTCGGTGAGCGCGCCGAGAACCGCGAAGAATAAAACATCAAACGCGACTAAACCGCGTTTGCCATGATGAACGCCTTGATCGCGGCGGGATCGGCATTGATCTTGTGCTTCACCAGCGGGCGCGCTTTCAGAATTTCGAGCGCGGGATCGGTCGGTTCCATGCCGATGGCCTCGCGAATCGTGTCGGGGAATTTCGCCGGGCTCGCCGTCGCGAGCACCACGCTGGCGCGGTCGCGCGAGAGATCCTTGAAAGCGCATGCCGTGTGCGGGTCGACGATGTATCCGAAATCCTGATACACACGCTTGATGATGCCGGGGATTTCCGCGTCGTCGCAGCGCGAGGCGCTGAATGTGTCGCGGTCGAAATTTTCGAACACGTAGCGACCGGTCGTCTTGAACGTGCTCATGACCTCGCGCACCCTGGCCGTGTCGCGCCCGAGGCTGTAATAAAGGAACCGCTCGAAGTTCGACGACACCTGGATGTCCATCGACGGCGCGAGGCTCGGGCGGACATCCGCCACGCTGTATTCGCCGGTCGTGAAGAGGCGGTGGAGAATGTCGTTCTGGTTTGTGGCGACCTTGAAGCCGCGAATCGGCACACCCATTTTTTGGAGCATCCAGCCGGCGAGCACATTTCCAAAATTGCCGGTCGGCACGACAAACTCCGCCGAGGCGCGCGCGCCCTCCGGCAGGCGCAGCCATGCGGACAAATAATAAACGCATTGAGCGAGCACACGGGCGAGGTTAATCGAATTGACCGCCGACAAATGGTAGCGCGTGCGGAAGTCCTGGTCGCCGAAAACATCCTTCAGCGCGTTTTGCGCGTCGTCAAAAGTGCCGTCGATCGCGAGCGCGAAGACGTTTTCCGCGCCGGTGCAGGCCATCTGGCGCTCCTGCAGCGGCGAGGTGCGCCCGTCGGGATAAAGGATGAAGATGGCGGTGCCGGGTTTGCCCAAAAGTCCGTGGATGGCGGCGGAGCCAGTGTCGCCGGATGTCGCCCCGAGGACGTTGATCGACTCGCCGCGCACACGGCATTGGTGCTCGTAGAGATTGCCGAGCACTTGCAATGCAAAGTCCTTGAACGCGAGCGTGGGGCCGTGAAAAAGTTCGAGCACGAACAGATCCGGCGAGAGCTGCTTGAGCGGCGCGATTTCGGGAACGGAAAAGGTGGTGTAGGATTTCGCAATGATCGCGCGCAGTGTCTCCTCCGGAATATCGGTCGCGAAGTGGCGCAGAAACTCGAAGCACAGCGCGGCGTAGTCGTTTTTCAGCGCGTCGAAGCGCACGAGCTGCGCGTCATCAAACGCGGGCAGCGTCTCCGGCAGGAACAAACCGCCGTCCGGCGCGAGCCCGGTGGCGACGGCGTCGGAAAATGAGAGTGCCGGAGTTTGTCCGCGTGTGGATGTATAGAGCATGAGAAGAAGAGGCCAGAAAACCAGAGGCCAGAGTGCCAGAGGTCGGAAGACGAAGTATTGAAATTAGAAAATTATGTTATGACTGTTTGTCATCGTCGCTCAATAGGAATGGTTCGGGATTGCGAATCATGCTTCCCAGCATTCGGCCCACTTCCCGAGCCAGTTCCACGTGTTCATCGAATTCAGGTTGATTGATATATCCGTGACTGCGCGCGAAGCGGAGCCAGTTTTCGGATTCCAGCAATTCGCCGTCGGCATCGGTAAGCTTGCTGATGAAATGAGCTCTGTAGCGTCGCTTGGCCCATGATTCACAGATGTTGCCACTCACCGAGCGCGCAGACCGGCGAACCTGATCGGTCAGGGCGTAACGTTCTTCGCGCGGCCAGTTTCTGGATAACTCAAATATGCGACACCCGAAATCGAACGCCTTTTGCCACACAATCAAATCGGTGTAATGGCGAATCAATCCCATGGGTTGTCAATGTTTGGGCATTCTGGCCTCTGGCTCTCTGGTCTTCTGGCTTTCCGGCCTCTTGCCTTCCCCTTCACGCGTCGAGTCCGAAGACCTTGTGCGCGATGCGGGCGGCTTCGTCAACGCGCTCGCTGGAGATGACGACGGATATCTTGATCTCGGAGGTCGTGATCATGTCGATGTTCACGTTCACGTCGGCGAGCGTCTGGAAGAGCGTCGCGGCCACGCCGCTGTGCGTCTTCATGCCGACTCCGACAACGGACAACTTGGCGATGTCCTCCTGGATCGTCACGTTGCCGCCGCCGATTTCCTCAAGCACGGGGGCGAGCGTTTGCTGCGCCTTATTGGAGTCAACCTGCGGAACGGTGAAGGAGAGGTTGGCGACGCCGTTGCGGCCCACGTTCTGCACGATCATGTCAACGATGACATTCGCGTCGGCCAGGGCGCGAAACACCTTGGCGGCGGAGCCGGGCTTGTCGGCGATGTTGCTGACGGTGACCTTGGCCTGGTCCTTGTCGACGGCGACTCCGCGCACGACGACTTTTTCCATATACGAGACTTCTTCTTTCACGATTGTTCCTGGGTTGTGGTTAAAGGATGAGCGGACTTCAAAAACGACGCCGTATTTCTTGGCGAATTCGACCGAGCGGCTTTGCATGACCTTCGAGCCCGACGAGGCGAGCTCGAGCATTTCGTCGTAGGAAATCTCGTCGATTTTTTTCGCGGTTTTCACAATGCGCGGATCGGCCGTGTAAACGCCGTCAACGTCGGTGTAGATTTCGCATTTGTCGGCCTTGAGCGGCGCGGCGAGCGCGATGGCGGTGAGGTCCGAGCCGCCGCGGCCGAGCGTGGTGAGCTGGCCCGCGGCGTTGATGCCCTGAAAGCCGGCAACGATGACGACCTTGCCCTGCTTGAGCGCGTCCTCGATTTGCTTGGGCGTGATGGTCTGTATCTTGGCGCGTGTGTGCGCGTCGTTGGTGAGGATGCCCGCCTGCGCGCCGGTGAAGCTGACCGCGGGCACGCCGAGCGCGTGCAGGGCCATCGCGGTCAGCGCGATGGTTTCCTGTTCGCCAACCGCGAGGAGCATGTCCATTTCGCGCTCGTTGGGAAGGTCGCTGATGGACTTGGCGCGCGCGATGAGCTCGTTTGTCACGCCCGAACGGGCTGAGACGACAACGACTACTTCGTTGCCATCGTCGCGGGTGAGTTTGACGCGTTCCGCGACTTTTTTGATGCGTTCGACGTCACCGACTGAGGTGCCGCCATATTTTTGGACGATGCGTGCCATGTAGGAATAGGGACGAAAGATGAGACTAAAAAACAAGTTTTGTCCTTCCGGCGAGAGGAAAAACGAGCCGCGCTGAGGCTGGCACGCGAGACGGGGTGCCGTTTGGCACGCGAGGAGGCGCGCGCAACGCTCCATTGCGCATGCGCACTCCACTGGTTCCGCGCTCCGCAACACCCCGCCCGCGGACGCGACATCTCATGAAAATAGTAACTTGCGGCTCGCAAAAACCGTCACAGTTCATTGTGAATGCTGTTTCGATCAACTTATGCCTGCCGACCCCGACGCGCCCTTTGACATCGCCCGCTGCCTGGAGCGGGTGCGCGCGCGCGATCAGGAGGCCGCGCGCGAGCTGGTCGAGCACCTTTACCCGCTGGTCATCCGCATTGTCCGCTCGCATCTTCCCCGCCGCGTGCCGGAGGAGGATCTCGCACAGGAGGTGTTCATGAAAATGTTCACGCGCCTCGGCCAATACCAGGGAGCCATGCCGCTCTCGCACTGGGTTTCGCGCATCGCGGTGACGACATGCATCGACCACCTGCGCGCCCAAAAACGGCGCCCCGAGTTTCGCTGGGCCGACCTTTCCGAGACGGAGGCGGAGGTTCTGGACAGCGTCATCACCAACGAAAACGATGTGGCCGCGGGCGACGCATTTGCCGCGCGCGAACTCGTCCACCGGCTTCTCGACCAGCTCAAGCCCGAGGATCGCATGGTCATCCAACTGCTCGATCTCGAGCAAAAAACACTCGCCGAAATCAGCGCGCTCACCGGCTGGAACACCACGCTCATCAAGGTCCGCGCCTTCCGCGCGCGGCGCAAGTTGAGGAAATTTTTTCAAGAACTAAAAAAGGAGGAACGCTCATGAATCCCGCCACACCGAGAACAACCGCATGGAAACGACTGACGGAGGCCGCCCGGCGCTCGCAATTTGAAAAGGTGAGCGACATCCCGGCTCCCTATGGGTTTGCCACGCGCGTCGCCGCACGGGCGCTCAGCATGCCGCCAACCTCCGCCGGGCCGTTTTTCGTGGCCAAGCTCACGCTGCGCGGACTCTGCGTCGCCGGCCTGCTTGCCATTGTCAGTGTGACCATCAACCTCGGCCCGATCCTGCGCAACATCGACAAGGCGGCAGGCGACCTCGGGGGCACGTCCATCGAGGCCGTTGAAGTCGAGAACAACACCGAAGTCCCCGCCCAGCCCTGAGCACCCGGCTATTTCGAAATGAACAAAACCATCATCACCGTATTTGCCCTGATCGGCATTTTTTTCTGCGGCGCCATCGCGGGCGGTGTCTTTGCCGTGCGTTACGTGAACGTGACCGTGCAAAGAAAAGCCGCCGCCCAGCAACTCAGCAACCAGCAATGGGTGCGCATCACCAACCGCCTCGACCCCACGCCGGAACAGCGCGAACAGATCAAGGCCATCGTCACCGTTTACATGGAGAAACAACAGGCCTCGCGCCAAATCGAACGCGACGCCTCGGCCAAGTTGCACAACGACATTCGCGCCGTCCTCACGCCCGGACAAGTGGAGGAATACGACAAAATCCGCGCCCGCCATCGCGAGAACGAACGACTCTGGCAGCGCTGGTATAAGGAACAACGCGCCAGGCACGGCGAATCCCCGCTCGTGAACCCGAAGCGCGTCGACTTGAAAAACAAGAAGGACAAGAATCGGGAGAAGCCTCCGGCCCCCGCCGCGCCGGAAAAGTAACCGGCCGCGAAGATCGCCGAATTGCCGTCCCTCCCGAATTCGATCAGATCACAAGAAAGTCCTTCTTCGAGGATCCCTTGAGCTTGTAAATGACGATGTTGTTGCCGTCTGGATCGTTCACCGTGGCCTGATAAGTGCCCGAAATCTCGGCGGGCATTGTCACGAAAGTCGTGTCGTGCGCGCGCAACGAGGCGATGACGTCGTTGAAATTGTCCACCTCGAACGCCACGGTGACTCGCGGCATGTTTGCCACGGGCAACTGCCCCTCGCACTTGATCGTGACGCGCCCCGAGTCCAAGTCGTAGTCAATCGAACCACGCCCGTCCTTTTCAAAAATCCGGGCGGGCAGCAAATGAAGCGCATCCTCGTAAAATTTTCTCGCGCGGGCGATGTCGGACACGGGCAAAACAACGAATGCGATTTTGGTGATTTTCATGATATCGTGAGTAGTTAGACAGAGTTTCCGGGCAAATCAATCCGCCTCCAGCCAAACCGCCTTGTAAGGGTGGTGGTCGAGCAGGGTCGGATGCCAGTTCCTGACCGAAGGCCGGATCAAAAAAACGTGCGAATAATGATAGAGCGGAATCATCGGCGACTGCCCCAGCAAAATCGCCTCCGCCTTTTGCAGCAACACCGCGCGCGCCTGCTTGTCCGCGGTGCGCGCCGCCTGGTAAAGCAGCTGGTCGAAAGCCGCGTCGCTCCAGCCCGTGTGGTTGTTTCCGCTCGACGATTCCCACACTTCGAGAAACGAAAGCGCGTCGGCATAGTCGGCCATCCACGCCGAGCGCAGCACCTGGTAATCGCGCGCCCGGCGCGCGCCGAGCACGGTCTTGTTCTCCTGATTGACGAGCGTCACGCTCAGCCCCAGCTCTCGCCGCCACATTTCCTGCACCGCCTCGGCCACGGCGCGATGGCTCTCCGATGTGTTGAAAAGGAGCTCGACCGGCGGAGCGCCCTTCCCCTCCGGATAACCCGCCTCGGCGAGCAGGGCGCGCGCCGCGTTTGCGTCGTGCCGCAACGCGCCGGGGGCCGGTTTTCCGTCCGCGCGCGCAAGGGCGTCCGGCGGCACGAATTCGAATGCCGGCGACTGCACGCCGCGGAGTATCTGCGCCGCGATGAGCTTGCGGTCAACCGCCAGCGAAAGTGCGCGCCGCACACGCGCATCATTCAAGAACGGACGCTCCGTGTTGATTCGGTAAAACTCGGTTCCCAAATACGGATCGACGCGCAACAGCCCCGGTGAATTGCGGCGATACGCGTCGATCTTCGAGGGGGAAAGCGCCTCGGTCAGGTGAAGCTGCCCCGCGCGAAACGCGCGCTCCTCGGCATCGCGACTCTCGAACGAATAAAACACGACCCCGTTCAGCCGCACATTTTCGGCATCCCAATAGGTCGGCGATTTTTCGACCGATATCCGCTGACCGTGCCGCCATTCCTTGAGGACGAACGCGCCGTTCCCAACAAAGCGTCCCGGTCTCGCCCAGTCGGTTTTGCGATCCGCAAGCGCGCCGTGCGCCTCGATCGAGCGCGCGTGCACCGGGAAAAATGCGGTGTGATTGAGCATCGACAAAAAATTCGCGCACGGATGCTCCAGCGTGATCTTCAGCGTGCGCTCGTTAACCGCCACCGCGCCCACTTGCGCAAAATCCTCCAGGTGCCCCTTGTGATACGCCTCCGCGTTTTGGATGATGTATAAAAAGTGCGCGTAATCCGCGGCGAGCGACGGCGAAAGCATGCGCTTGAACGACGCCACAAAATCACCCGCCGTCACCGGGTCGCCGTTGCTCCAGCGCGCGTTGTCGCGCAGCAAAAACGTGTAGGCCAACCCGTCCCGCGAGACATTCCAGCTCTCCGCGACGCCCGGCTCCGGGGACAGGTCAACCGGATTCTCCGTCACAAGCCCCTCGAGCAGTGCCGACAAAATATTATACTCCGAAGTCCCCGTCGCCAGGTGCGGATCGAGTGTCGCGATCTCCGGTCCCGCGCCTCGATGCAAAACCTGCTCGCGATTTCCACTGTCGATGGCGCGCTCGCGCTGAAAACAGGAGCCCAGCGCAAAAACGCCGAGGGCCGCCGCCGCGCAAAAGATTCGTTGAAAGATACGATGAGCCATGGAAACAGTTTGTCGCGCACCCAATACCATCAGCCGCGCCGTCGCAAGCGCGGAGCTCGCGGTGAATGTGTTTCTCTTGGCTTGCGAACAATTTTCGCCGCCCGCACCCTTGCCGCCAAGATGCCTCCCCGCCGCCATCCCCTTCCCCGGGTTTTCACGCTGCTCGCCGCATTGATCGCGATCGCGCTGCCCGCCCATTTGGCAAAAGCCGCGCCCTGGGCCAATCTCGAGACCGACTTGCCCCAGGATCCCGCGCTCGTCCTCGGCGAACTGCCCAACGGTTTTCGCTACGCGCTTCTGCCAAACGCCGAGCCCGCGAACCGCGTCTCGCTCCGGCTGCTTGTATCCGTTGGATCAATACACGAAAACGACAACGAGCGCGGCATCGCCCACTTCATCGAGCACATGGCGTTTCGCGGCACGCGCAACAAGCCCGGAGGCGGGCTCATTGCCGAGCTGGAACGCATGGGCGTCAGCTTCGGCCCCGATCACACCGCCTTCACCTCATTCAACAACACCATCTACCACCTCGAGCTGCCCGACGTTTCCAAGTCCACCCTGCGCGAGGGCTTGCGAGTCTTCCGCGAATACGCATCCGGCATCGAATTCGCGCCCGGCGACATAGAGCTCGAACGCGGCGTGATTCTCAGCGAAATGGCCACGCGCGACACCGGCATGGCGCGCGCCGGCCAGCGTTACAGCGCGTTCATCTGGCCCTCCGCGCGCGAAAACAGCCGCTCCCCCATCGGTGTCGAAAAACAAATCCGCCGCTTCACCCAAAAACAATTCCGCGCATTTTATGACGCGTGGTATCGCCCCGAGCGCATGGCGCTCATCGCCGTGGGGCAGATCGACCCCGATGCCCTGCGCGCGATGATCGCGGATGAGTTTTCCCCGCTTGCCGCGCGCGCCCCCGCGCGCCCGGAACCGCCGCCGCCATCCCCGCGCCCCGCCTCCAGGAAACTACCGGCTGTCGGCGTCTTCACCCACAACGAACTCACCGGCATGGGTGTCATGCAAACCTGCGCGTGGGCCGAGCCGCCCGCGCCCTTCACGCGCGAGAAACTCGCCGAGCACACGCGCCGCAACCTCGCCCTGTCCATGTTCACCCGCCGCCTGACGCTCCGCGCCCGCCAGCCCGGCGCGCCGTTCGGCGCCCCAAATGTCGAATACACGCAACTTTTCCCCGGCCTGCGCATGGTCCAGTTTGCCGTTCCCGGCGACCTCAATAAAACTGACATCGTCATCGCCGCCGCCGAGCAATCCCTCCGCGCCGCGATCGAGCACGGTTTCACCCAAGGCGAGCTCGACGAGGCAAAGGCCGACCTCGTCAACCGCTACCGCCAGGGCGCCCTTTACGCCCCTTCCCGAAAATCGGCGATGCTCGCCTCGCAACTCGCCTATTTTTTGCTCAATGGCGAGGGATTCTCCACGCCCGAAACAACCTGGCGCGAAGTCGAAAAACCCATCGCCGACGCCACACTCGCCGAATGCAACGCCGCCTTTGCCAAGCTCTGGAGCCGCGCCCCCGTGCGCACATTTATCAACGGCAACATCCGCCTCCTGCCCTCCAAGCCCGCCGCCTTTGAGAAAAAACTCGCGGCCAGCCGCGCAATCCCCGTCAAGCCGCCCGCCG
Source organism: Ereboglobus sp. PH5-5 (assembly GCF_029504805.1). Taxonomy (NCBI): domain Bacteria; kingdom Pseudomonadati; phylum Verrucomicrobiota; class Opitutia; order Opitutales; family Opitutaceae; genus Ereboglobus; species Ereboglobus sp. PH5-5. Next base: position 47,027 of record NZ_JAQFIT010000001.1, read on the forward strand.
GAATCAAGGCGCTCGATTTTGCCTACACCGATTTCGGCAAGCCCGGACGCATTGCGGAAACCAAAACGCTCCCCGAAATCGACGCGCACCTTGTCCGCTTCGAGAACAACATTCTTCTCAACTTCAAGCACACCGAATACGAAAAAGACTACGTCCTCATAAACCTCCGCATCGGGCACGGAAAACGCGAGGAACCCAAAAACGTTCCCGGCATCGGACTCCTCGCATCAAAAGCCTTTCTTTTCGGCGGACTGGGCCGTCACACCGCAGCCGAGATCACCCAGCTCAACGCGCGGCATCTGCTCGACATCAATTTTACAATCGCCGACGACGCCGCGCACTTTTACGCCCAATGCCCGGTGCGGTCGCTCCCCTACGCGCTTCAAATGATGACCGCCTTCATCACCGACGCCGCCTATCGGCCCGAGTCGTTCGTTCTCGCCCGGCCCGATCTCACAACACTGTTCCAGCACACCCTTTCGTCGCCCTCCGCAAACCTGAACGCGATTTGCGAACGCGCGCTCACGCGCGACACGCGCTTCGGCTGGCCCAATTACGACGAGCCCGCCTCCCGCACCGTCAACGAGCTTCGCGAATGGCTCGTCCCCCTTTTCACCTACGACGACATTGAGCTGAGCATCGTCGGCGATGTCGATTTGCAAGCCGCCCTCGATGCCGCCGCCGGGACGCTTGGCGCCCTTCCCGTTCGCGCCAAGCGCCTCCCGCCAAAACCCAACACCGGCGTCGCCTTCGCCCCCGCGCCCTCCGCGCCCATTGTCATCAATGTGAACCCCGCGCTCAAACAAGGCGCGTTCCTCCTCGTCTGGCCCGTGCCCGACGCCGGCGACACGCACCAAGACCGGGCCCGTGTGCTTCTTGCCGACGCGCTCGACAATGCCGTCCGCCTTTGCATCCGCGAACAACTCGGCGCCGCCTACGTCTCGTCCGCCGCCTATGCCACGCACGACGGTTTCGACAATTTCAACTACCTCTTCGTCGGCGCCGAGGTTGACCGCGGCTCGCTCGACAAAGCCATCAACGCCGTGCGCAAAACAATCGCCCGAATCGCCGCCAATGGTTTCAGTGACGACGAATTCCTGCGCGCCAAAAGACCCTTCGTCGAACACTACGACCAGCAATCCCGCACCAATGCCTACTGGGGCTACACCGTCCTGCGCGACATTCAAAACCGCCCCGAACGCCTCACCCAGGCGCTGACACGCCTTGCCGACGTCTCCTCCATAACACGCGACGAAGTCAACGCCATCGCCGCCAGGCACCTCCGCGACGACACCCTTTTCCTTTTCAAAACAGCCCCCGCGAAAAAATAGGGCTGTTTAATTGAACTGTATCCGCGCCGTTAAAGGCCAACCCCGGCCATCGCAAATGGCATAAAACCTAATCGCGTCCGTCGGTCATTATGATCGGGAGGATCAGGCCGTTCTTGTCGTAACGCACGCGCTCAATCGCAATTTGCCGGCGCGTGCTATACGGGCCATCCCCGGTCTGGCCGTCATAGCGGTGATAAACAATAAGGTCGGAACCGTCGGCGGGATCTTTGAAAAAGGAATGATGCCCGGGTCCCTTATGCGATGCGTCGCTTTTCAAAATTGCGCCGCGATATTTCCACGGGCCAACGGGGGATTTTGACGTCGCGTAGTGCACGGAATAGGAAGCCCTCTTGTAGCTTCCGTGGCTGTAGGACAAATAATACACGCCGTCGCGAAAATGCATGAACGCGCCTTCCGTAAAATGCGCGGGCGTCTCCACGGGCACTTCGGCGGCGAAGCTGACCATGTCTTTGTTCAACTCGAACACGCGCAGCTTCGAGCCGGCGCTTCCACCGGCGTAAAAATAATATTTTCCCGACTTCGGGTCGGCAAAAACCATCGGGTCAATTGCCTCGAAGCCTCTTTTGCCCTCGTCGTCAAGGAGCGGGCGGCCGCTGTCAACAAACGGCCCGGCGGGACTCGCCGCGGTGGCGACACCGATGCGCGAGCGCTTTGGGCCGACGGAATAATAAAAATACCACGTGCCGTCGCGCTCGATGACGCCGGGCGCCCACGCGCCGTGATGCTCGCGTCCATCCTCCCCCACCCACGGCACGTTCTTGAAATCCAGCACGGGGCCGTGGCGCTTCCATGTTTTTAAATCGTCCGATGAAAACGCGTAAAAGCGATCTCTCGATATGGTGGGATACAGCCAGACGGTTTTGCCGGCGACCACGGCGTGGGGATCGGCGCCGCGCATCAGCGGATTGGCGAACTCGCCCGCGCGGGCGTGACCTGCGGCGGCGGCGAACCCCGCAATGCAAACGAGCAGGATTGCGTGGCGAAAAACGGTTTTCATGGTTGGCAAGAAAGTCGAAGCGTTAATGCGCGCAAGCCTGCCTTCGCGAACGGACGAGACAACAAAAACCGCCAAAATCCGCGCTGGCGCGGATTAGTTTGCGGACGTTTGTTTGCCAACGCTTTCCCACCAGTGCGCGAAAGTTTGGGCGTCGTCGCGAAGGTCAACAATTTCGCCGATGACCGGCGTGAGCAGTCGAAGGTTTGGGGCTCGCCCGCCCTGTGTGACTCGCCGGTGGGGGTCGTCCCAGTCGTGGTTTGAAATGCTGAACTTCGAGTTGTGCACGGGCAGCAGCCGCCTGGTTTTTAAATCGGCCGCGGCTTGCAGTGTTTCCTCCGGCATCATGTGGATGCTGGCCCAGTTTGGGTCGTATTGTCCGTTTTCGAGAATCGCGAGATCCATGGGGCCGAAGCGTTCGCCCGCCTCGGCGTAATGCGCGCCGTAGCCGCTGTCGCCCCCGATGTAGAAACGGAGCGCGGGAGTCTCCACGAAAAACGCGGCCCACATCGAGCGTTCATGCGAAAGACCGCGTCCGGAAAAATGGTGGGTGGTCAGGCAGTGCACTTTCACACCCGCCTCCGGCGAGGTTTCGTCGCCCCAGTGCATTTCAATGATCTGCTCCGGCTTGAAGCCCCAGTATTCGAGGTGCTCGCCGACGCCGAGCGCGCAGACAACTTTCCCGACCTTGGGCTTGAGTTTCAAAATGGTCTCGTAGTCGAGATGGTCCCAGTGATCGTGCGTGATGAAAAGGTAGTCGATGCCGGGCAGGTCGCCGACCGTGTAGGCATCGGAGCCCGTGAACGCCTTTGTGGTAAAGGAAACCGGCGAGGCCGCGCCGCTGAAAACCGGATCGACCAGGATGCGTTTCCCTCCCGCTTGCATAAAATATGAGGAATGCCCGAACCAGACGAGAACATCGCGTCCGGCGTCGAGATTATGCAAGTCGCGCTTCACGGACGGAACAGGGGCGGACGGCGTGCGCTTGCTTTTGTCGCCAAAGAAGAATTTTCCGAGCGCCTCGATCGTGCTCACGTTTTCCGGCGTTCGGGGCTTGGGCTCCACATTGCGAAATTTGCCGTTCTTGAAGTGCGGCGACTTTTGAATTCGTTCAAGGCGCGCACCACTGGGAAGGCGTCCAAATTTCGGATGCTGCATGTATGCAAACACCAACAGCGCCATCGCGCCGATCAGGCTGAGTCCGATGATCAACATGCGCTTAATCCACTTTCTTGCTTTGGTTGTTTTTTTGGCGGACGCCATGCGGTGTTGGGTTTGAGCGGCAGGGCGAGCGCGCCGAGCGCGCCGAGGATTGGCGAGAGATGCGCGGGAACCGAATGCGGCGATTACGCGCCGTTGGATTTTTGCTGTGTGCCGCGGACGGCCTCGGCGATGGTGTCGTCGCTGCCTCGCTGGACTTCGGCGTCGCCGAGTTCCTTGTTGAAGCGCATCGAGACGGTCTTCGAAACGCCGCGCTCCTCCATCGTCACGCCGTAGATCGCGTCGGCGGCGGCCACCGTGCGCTTGTTGTGCGTGATGATGATGAACTGGCTTTCGTTCGTGAAGTGCGAGAGCAGGTCCGTGAAGCGTCCGATGTTGGATTCGTCGAGCGGCGCGTCGAGTTCGTCCAGCAAACAGAAGGGCGAGGGCTTCACCATGTAGAGCGCGAAGAGGAGCGCGACGGCGGTGAGCGTTTTTTGCCCGCCGGAGAGGAGCGAGATGCCCTTGAGTTTCGTGCCGGGGGGCTGCGCGGTGATTTCGATACCGCTTTCGAGCGGGTCGTCGGCTTGCACGAGGTCGAGCGCGGCTTTGCCGCCGCCGAAGAGTTTTGTGAAGGTGTAGTCGAAGTTCTTTTTGATTTGCTCGAAGGTGATCTGGAACTGCTGCATCGAGGTGTTGTTGATTTCGTCGATGGTTTTCAGGAGTTCGGTTTTCGCGTTAACGAGGTCGTCGTTTTGCGTCTTGAGGAAGTCGTAGCGTTGCTTGAGCGAGCGGTATTCCTCGATGGCGACGAGGTTCACGTCGCCCATGCTGTTGATGCGCTGGCGCAGGCTGGCGACGTCGGAGCGGACTTGGTCCCAGTTGGTGTTGTCGAGCGCGGCAAGGTCTTCCTCGGTGGGCTCGCCTTTTTGCTTTTGTTTGCGGCGACGGGTGCGTTTGGCGAGCTCGGCGGGTGCGGCGGCGGCGGCTTCGGCAGGTGCCGCTTGCGGCACTTCTGCAGCAGATTCGGCGGATTCGGAAACGGACGGATCGGATTGATCGGACGGCGTGGACTGATCGGGCGCAGCGGCTTGATCGGAAGCAGGCTGCTGCCCCTCCGGTTTCTGGTCTTCCGGCTTCTGGCTCTCTGGCGCTCCGGCCTCCGGCTTCTGGCCTTCCTCTTCGTCTTCGTCGAGGTCGAGATTTTCGATGCCCTCGGGTTCGTCGTCGGCGTGCCAGAGGAGGTTTTTCCAGTCGAGCATGGTGATGTCGGTTTGGAATTCGCGCTCGACTTCCTCCTTGAGAAAATCGGCGCGGGCGCGGCTTTCGGCGAGTTTCACCTCGCACTTGCTAAATTCGTCGTGCGCTTTTTCCGCCTCGACGCGGAGGCCGTCCTGCGTGCCTTCGACGCCGGTGATTTGTTGCTCGACTTCGACGAGTTGCACGCGGATTTGCTCCACTTGCTGCTGCGCGACGGTGATGGTTTCGTCGAGGGTTTCGGCGCGGGCGCGCTTGGCGGCCGTCTCGCCTTCGAGGTCCTGGATTTGCTGCGTCCAGAGTTCGATTTCCTGCTGGCGCTGGATGAGGAGGGTGCCGAGCTCGGCGCGGCGGCGTTCCATGTCGGCGATGCCGCGGTCGAGGTAATCGACTTTGCTGCGTTGCTCGGAGGCGGCGAGGCGGGCGGAGTTGAGGCTTTCGCGCTTGGTGTCGCGCTCGACGCGGAGTTCGGCGAGGCGGGTTTCCATTTGCGCGATGCGCTCCTTGCCTTGCGTGTGGAGGGTTTCGGCCTCGGTGAGCTGGGTTTGCGCTTTTTCCCAGCGGGCGTGGGCTTCGTTGCGCGCGGCTTCGACCGAGGCGGTCTCGGCTTCCATGCGGCGGAGTTTGTTGGAAATGTCCTCGAGGGCTTTTTGCGCGTTGCGTTGCTCGGCCTGGATGGCGGCGACTTGTTGCGAGATGGCGAGTTCCTCCTCGCGTTTTTCGGCGAGGGCGGTTTCGGCCTCGGCGATGCGGGCGTTGATGGCGTCGCAGATGGTTTTTTGCTCGTCGTGCGCCTTTTGGTCGTCGGCCAGGGCGTTGGCGGTTTCGCGCATTTCGTTTTCGCGCTGGACGATGCTGCGGGGGTTTTTCTTGTTGCTGCCGCCGGAGACGAGGCCGCGGCGGTCAACGTATTCGCCTTTGCGCGTGGCGACGGCGAGGAAGGGGAAGGCGGGGTTTTGTTTCCAGTAGTCGAGGAAGGCGGCGAGGTCGTCGGCGATGTAGCAGGCGGAGAGGAGACCGGCGGCGGGGTGCTGCTCGGCGGCGGTGTTGAGGATTGCGCTGACTGGCGTCAGTCCAGAAGCCAGAGAGCCAGAGGCCAGAGGGCCGGAAGATTCCGGATTCTGATTTTCTGTCTTCTGGCTTTCTGGCCTCTGGTCTTCCGGCCTCTGCTTTTCTGCGAGTTCGCCGACGCGAAGGCAGATGGAGCCGGTTTGGGAGGTTTCGAGGTGGGTGAGGATTTTTTGCGCGGTGGCGAGGTCGGCGACGGTCACGGCCTCGGCGGCGGCGCCGAGGAGGACTTCGATGGCCCTGGTGTATTCGGGGGCGAAACTGAGGCCGTCCATAATCGCGACGGGGCGGGGCGCGCCGTCGAGGATGTTGTCGAGCTGGCCTTGGAGGACGGCTTTCGCGCCTTCGCCGAAACCCTCGAAGGATTCGTGGAGGCGCTGGAGGACTTGGAGGCGGCCGGAGCGGGTGGTGAGCTGGCGGTCGATTTCGGTGAGGCGGCGCTGGGCGTCGCGAAATTCGCGGGTGCGGTCGGCGATGGCTTGCTGCGCGTCGCGGGCGTCCTGCTGGGCGCGGGCCTTGGCGACGTGGGCTTCCTCGACACGCTGCTCGAACTCGGTGGCGATTTGCGCGGCGGCGCTTTGCTGCTGGCGGACGCCTTCGATTTCGGCGAGGAGGGCCTCGTGGCGGTGGACGGAGGTTTTTTGGTCAACCTCGTAGCTGGAACAATCGGTGCGGAGGCGCGCGAGGGTGCTTTCGACTTGGAGGATTTGAAACTTGGATTGTGTGAGTTCCTGCTCGGTGTTGGCGAGGGAGGCGTCGGCGACGGTGACTTGCTGGATGATTTCCTGGAGTTGCGCCTCGGAGGTGCCGAGGAGGGAAAGCTGGAGTTGTTTGTCCTGCGCGCCTGTGTCGACTTGGGTGGCGATGTCGCGGAGCTGCATTTCGAGTTCGCCGAGGGTGGCGCGGGTGGCGTCGAGGCGCTCGATGAGGCCGGTGCGCTTGATTTGCGCGAGGTTGGCGGCGTTGAGGATTTGTTCGCGCTCGGTGCGCAGATCGAAGACGGCTTGCTGGGCTTCCTGCACGCGCTGGTTGAGGCGCGAGCGGTGGGCTTTTTTCTCCTCGAGATCCTGCTGTTGTTGCGAGTAGTGGACGCGGCGGGTTTCGGAGGCGGCGCGGAGTTTGACGACTTGCTCGTCGAGCTCGGCGAGCGTGGCGGTGATTTTGCCGTGCTGGTGGCCGCTGTGCGCGAGGGCGAGGTGGCGGAGGCGGTGCGAGACGCGCTTGTAGCGAAGGGCCTTCGAGGCCTGGCGGCGCAGGGAGCCGATCTGGCGTCCGACCTCGGTGATGACGTCGGAGACGCGGGCGAGGTTGGTGTCGGTGAGGGCGAGTTTTTGGAGGGCTTCGCGGCGCTGACTTTTGTATTTGGTGATGCCGGCGGCTTCCTCAAACACGGCGCGGCGCTCCTCGGGTTTGGAGGAGAGGATCTGGTCGATCTGGCCCTGCGCCATGATCGAGTAGGACGTGCGGCCGATGCCGGTGTCCATGAAAAGCTTGTGGATGTCCTTGAGCCGGCAGGGGGTGTTGTTGAAGAAGTATTCGCTGCCGCCGTCGCGATGGACGCGGCGCATGATTTCGATTTCGTGGAACTGGCTGCCGAGTTGTTTTTCGCAGTCGGTGAGGAGCAGCGAGACTTCGCACATTTGCGAAGGTTTGCGGGTGTCGGCGCCCTCGAAAATGACGTCCTGCATTTTGCCGCCGCGGAGCGCCTTTGCGCTTTGTTCACCGAGAACCCAGCGGATGGCGTCGGCGATGTTGGACTTGCCACAGCCGTTGGGGCCGACGACAGCGGTCACGCCGCGTTCGAAGTCGAGTGTGGATGGATCAGCAAAAGATTTAAAGCCGTGCAGTTTGAGTGCCTTGAGATACATGAAAATGAAGCCCGCTAATGGAGCGGACGCTTTCTTGCTCGGCAAACGGAAAATTCACACACACGCGGGAAATTGTTCACATTGCCCGCGCACCCGCCGGCTTGCGCGTCAATTCCGCCTGGCGGAGACGAGCCAGAGGAGGTTTATCAACGAGCTGAGGAAAGCCGCGACATAGGTGAGCGCGGCGGCGTTGAGGGTTTCACTCACGCCTTTTTTTTCCTCGGGCGCGATGATGCCGAGCCCCGCGAGCTCGGCCTTGGCGCGGCGGCTGGCGTCGAACTCAACGGGAAGCGTGACAAGGTGAAAAAGCGTCAGCACGGCGTAGCAAACAATGCCGACGTCCAGCATGATGCCGCCAAAGCCGCGAAAGAAAAACGCGCCGACAATCACAAAGGGCAAAATGCGCGATGTGATTTGCGTGATGGGCACGAGCGCCATGCGTGTCTGGAGCATCGAATAACCGACCTTGTGCTGGATGGCGTGGCCCGCCTCGTGCGCCGCGACTCCGAGCGCGGCGAGGCTGGTGCCCTGGTAGTTTTCCGTCGAGAGAACGAGGCGTTTGTGCGTCGGGTCGTAATGATCGGTGAGGTGCCCGGGCGTCTGGACGATTTCAACGTCGCGGATGCCGGCGCGCGCCATCACCGCCTCGGCAGCCTCGCGCCCCGTGATGCGTCCGCGCGATGGGATGCGGACGTTTTTGCCATAGGCGCTCGACACACGATACTGCGCATAACCCGCGAAAATGATCGAGAATAGCAGCAGCCCCAGGACAATCGGCGGCGAAAGAAATGCGAAGGCAAAGAGTTGTATGGTCATTACGCTGAAAGAGATTCTGTTTTTTGGGTTTTGTTTCCAATAATTTCGCAGGTCTCAAGATTATCACAAGAGGCAAGCGCGAGATGGATCAAATGTGTCAGCGGATGACATGAAACTCCGGCCAGCCCGCCAGCCTTGCGCAACCGAAGATGCCGCGAAGATTATTAGAATTGGTTAAACTGACCATTTTTCTTTTTTGCATGACGTTTTTGGTTCAACAGTGCGCAAAGAGGATAAAACAACTGCCCTCGATTTATGTAATTTATTCTCAAAAATTATTTTAAACAGTGTTCACTGTTCCTAATTTGGTGAAAGATTTTTTTCATCAGCGAACAACTACTATTAGTTATTTTTATTGTTAGCCATCCTGCCAATTTCCGATTTGTGCAGCGGAGCATGGCGACTCAAGGTCTGCCCCTCGCACAAAGCGTTGATTCTCTCCACATCACACATTTCCAGCCATGCCATACGTCCAAAAAACCATCGAGGCCCTCAAGTTCAGCAGCCCGGCGCAAGCCGAGTTCTACCAAGCCGCCGAGGAAGTTTTGCACTCCTTGCGTCCGCTTTTTGAGCGCGAGAAAAAATACCTGAAGCACAACATCATCGAGCGCATCGTCGAACCCGAGCGCCAGATTTTCTTCCGCGTGTGCTGGGTTGACGACAAGGGCGACGTGCAGGTCAACAAGGGCTACCGCATCCAGTTCAACTCCGCCGTCGGCCCCTACAAGGGCGGCTGCCGCTTCCATCCAAGCGTGCGCGCGGGCATCATCAAGTTTCTCGGCTTCGAGCAAATTTTCAAAAACTCGCTCTCAGGCCTCGCCATCGGCGGCGCGAAGGGCGGCTCCGACTTCGACCCGAAGGGCAAGTCCGACAACGAGGTCATGCGCTTCTGCCAGTCGTTCATGAACGAGCTCTACCGCCACATCGGCGCGACGATCGACGTGCCCGCCGGCGACATCGGCGTGGGCGGCCGCGAAATCGGCTACCTTTACGGCCAGTATAAAAAACTCACCCGCCACTACGAGGGCGTGCTCACCGGCAAGCGCCTCAACTGGGGCGGCTCGCTCGTGCGCACCGAGGCCACCGGCTACGGCTCCGTTTATTTCGCCGAGCACATGATGAAGGCCGCCCACAGCGGGCTCGAGGGCAAGGTCTGCACCGTTTCCGGCTCCGGCAACGTCGCCATCTACACCATCGAAAAACTCCAGCAGCTCGGCGCAAAACCCGTGACCTGCTCCGACTCGAAGGGCATGATCTACGACAAGGAGGGCATCGACCTCGAACTCCTCAAAAACGTGAAGGAAGTGCGCCGCGAACGCCTCACCGAATACGCCAAGGAGCGCAAAAGCGCCGTTTACACACCCGTCGAAAAATATCCCGAGGGGCACAACGCCGTGTGGACCGTTCCCTGCGATTGCGCCTTCCCGAGCGCCACGCAAAACGAGCTCAACGGCAAGGACGCCGACGCGCTCCTCAAGAACGGCTGCGTCTGCGTCTCCGAGGGCGCGAACATGCCCTCGACGCCCGAGGCGGTCGAAAAATTCCTCGCCGCGAAAATCGGCTACGGCCCCGGCAAGGCGGCCAACGCCGGCGGCGTGTCCACGAGCCAGCTCGAAATGGCGCAAAACGCCTCGATGCAGCAGTGGCGTTTCGAGGAAGTCGACCTCAAGCTCCAGGGCATCATGCGCGGCATCTACAAAACCGCCGCCGAAACCGCCAAGGAATTCGGCGAGCCGCACAACCTCGTGCTCGGCGCGAACATCGCCGGCTTCCGCAAAGTCGCCGACTCGATGATCGAACAGGGCGTCGTCTGACAACACAGGCACAGAAATGTCCTAGCCATAACCATGAAGCCCCGGCGCCAAAAATGCCGGGGCTTTTTGGCGGGCGAACCGGCCAGTCTTACGCTCCCCGAAAGACTTTCGGACACGCGTGCGACTTTTGATTGGACACGCCTCGACCGCCTGCTTCCTAATGGGCAGACTATTTTCCTCAAACTTCCAAAAAAACAAACACCATGAGCCTCAAAATCAAATCAGCCAAGGAATGCGCCTTCGACCAAATCTCGCTCGGCGAGATCATGCTCCGCCTCGATCCCGGCGAGGGCCGCATCCGCACCACGCGCTCCTTCAAAGTCTGGGAGGGCGGCGGCGAATACAACACCTCGCGCGGCTTGCGCAAATGCTTCGGCCTGCGCACCGCCGTCGCCACCGCGTTCGTTGACAACGAGGTCGGCCACCTGCTCGAGGACTTCGTCATGCAGGGCGGCGTTTGCACCGACTTCATCAAGTGGAGCGAGGACGACGGCATCGGCCGCACCGTTCGCAACGGCCTCAATTTCACCGAGCGCGGCTTCGGCATTCGCGGCGCCGTCGGCGTTCCCGACCGCGGCAACACCGCCGCCTCCAAGCTCAAGCCGGGCGACTTCGACTGGGACCACATTTTCGGCAAGCTCGGCGTGCGCTGGTTCCACACCGGCGGCATTTTCGCCGCGCTCTCCGAATCGACCGCCGCGCTCACGATCGAGGCCGTGAAGGCCGCCGCCAAATACGGCACCATCGTTTCCTACGACCTCAACTACCGCCCCTCGCTCTGGAAGACCATCGGCGGCCTCAAGAAGGCGCAGGAGGTCAACCGCGAGATCGCCAAATACATCGACGTGATGATCGGCAACGAGGAGGACTTCACCGCCTCGCTCGGCTTCGAGGTCAAGGGCGTTGACCATAACATCAGCAAGATCGAAGTCGACGCGTTCAAGGCGATGATCGAAACCGCCGTGAAGGAATTCCCGAACTTCAAGGCCGCCGGCACCACGCTCCGCGTCGTGAAGACCGCCACCGTCAACGACTGGAGCGCGATCTGCTGGCACGACGGCAAGTTCTACGAAAGCCGCAAATACAACGACCTCGAAATCCTCGATCGCGTCGGCGGCGGCGACGGTTTTGCGAGCGGCCTCTCGTTCGGTTTCCTCGAGCACAACGACCCGCAAAAGGCGGTCGAATACGGCGCGGCCCACGGCGCGCTCGCCTCGACCACGCCCGGCGACACCTCGATGGCCACGCGCAAGGAAGTCGAAAAACAAATCGCCGGCGGCGGCGCCCGCGTCGTCCGCTGAGAACCGGCAAGGGCAAACATTTGATTAACGAAGCCCGGATTCACTCCGGGCTTTTTTGGATTTGCGATTTATCCCGTCCGGACGAGGCGTCGTTATTCCAGAATCACGCTTGCGCCTTTTGCGGCACTCCCCGCGAATTTACTGCGCAGCATCTCGTTGGGGTGGTGTTGTGTGAAGTTGATGGAAAAGCATGCGTAAATCGATTCCCAAGGATTTCCCGTAACAGCACTGCCCGGTATATATAGCCGGGGCACTGCATGCTAAAATGGCCGCGCTAATTCCGCGCCCTCCACCCCTCGTCTTTTAAGATTCATCGATGGCTGATCTCAGCGGCCGCATCTCAGGTTGCGCCGAGTTTTGCAATCGATCCAAACTGCATTTCAGGCTTGGATATTAACGGCTCGTTTAGTTCGAATCAAAGCCAGCTTGCACCAACTAGCGCCTGCCTCGTCGGGACAAGTCGATGTTGGTCATTTTGAGACATTTTTTCCGTCATGAAAATTTTCCCGCCATTGCTTGTCTTTGTAATTTTGCTCGGTTCCGCAAATGCCTATGCGAAACCGACGGTTCGCGTTGAGGATATTTTTAGAAAGTATGAACGATTTACCATCAAGCTGTCACCTGATGGCAAAAATATGGTTAGTATTTTTGCGCACAACCGGGTGAAATCCCAGCGCGATGTGTTCGCCAGTTACGGGTTGGCTCTCATTTCCGTTGACGATAGAAAAGCGGCGAAACTCCATGACGCGGACGATGTTCATGTCCAGTATTTTACCTGGGTGGGCAATAAGCGGATTATGGCGTGGATGACCGGAGGCTTCAAAAATGAAAAAAGAGCGATTTACGCATACGATATAGATGGTGAAGATTTCGTCGAATTAGTTCCGCCGTTGATTAAGGGAAATAAAAAACAAAGTGCCGCGGCTTTGTTGCGCTGGGCAAAAATGATTCCATCTCGAACATTGTGGCCCGACCGGGTGCTCATGGCCCGTCGGAAAACAGGCGATGCATACGAAGAAAGGCGTTCTTGGAAATATGCCGGCATGGAACCGGTCCCGGGGGTTTATCAACTCAACACCAAGACTGGAGAAATCGCCTTGGTGCGGCGTGATCCCGGACGCACCATGGAATGGTTTGCCGACAAGCAAGGCGTGATGCGCGTGGCTTCCGGCCATGCCCCCGAGGATTATGACACCAAGGGACTCCTCAAAAATCCCAGCCAATATCCCGCCGGGCGCGTTTATTGGATTGACGATGACAACAGCGTGCGCCCCATGAGCGGCATTGTCTTCGGTGAGAATGAAAATTTTTTGCCGATGGGTTTCGATTATGAGGGCAAAAAATTCCTTTTCTCTGGCCGCCAGGGAAAAGATCGGGCCGCAATCTACGCATATCTTCCGGAAAGCGACACCGTAGAGGGGCCGCTCATAGCCAATGAAAATGTCGATGTTGAAACCGGCATTTTGTCCCCATGGGACGGCACGGTGGCGGGCATTCGTTATTGGGACGGGAAGGCCACCACAATCTGGCTGGATCCGCATTTAAGCGCGCTTCAAACGGAAATCGACTCCGTGCTGCCCGAATTTACCAACACCTTCACAAGCTGGTCGCTCGATTATCAGCGTTTGATCATTCGCAGCCAGTCGAGTCAGGAGCCTGGACGCTACTATCTGTTTGACCAAAAAACAGGACATCTTGAACAGATATACCGAAGCGCGGAGTGGCTGAACCCCAAGGCTCTTGGACAAACCGAGCCGATTCAGTTCAAGGCCCGCGACGGCTTGGTCATCCACGGTTATATTACCCGTCCGCCGGGGAAAACCGTCGGCGACTGCCTGCCCACCGTGCTACTTGTGCATGGCGGCCCCTGGAGCGTTCGCGATTACGATTTGTTTGATCCCGAGACGCAATTTTTCGCGACGCGCGGTTACGCTGTATTGCGCGTCAATTTTCGCGGTTCATCCGGCTATGGAAAACGGTTTTCCGAATTGAGCCGCAAACAAATGAACCTCGCCATGCAAACGGATATTTATGACGCAATCGACTGGGCTGTCGCGCAAAAGTATTCCAATCCCGACAGGCTCGTCATCGCCGGGAGCAGTTATGGCGGCTATGCCACCCTCTGTGCGCTCACAGGTATGCCGGACAAATTCAAGGCGGGCGTAGCTTTCATTCCAGTATCAGATATTTTCGAGCAAATTGCCGGATACGAGCGAAGGGGGCGCGATGGCGAACGGGCGGCGTTCTGGTGGAAAGAATGGGTGGGAGATCCAAAAACAGACAAAGACCTCCTGACTGCCGCTTCACCGATAAACTTCATATCGCGCATTAAAGTCCCGCTTTTCCTGATGTATGGGGACAAGGATGACCGCATTGATTATGAGCGGCAAAACAAACAACTGGTGGCGCGATTGAGACACTTCAAAATCGAGTTTACCCTGCATGCCCCGGAAGGCGAAGGTCATGGTATTCAGATGGAGGCAAACCGGGCAAAAGTGTTCAATGCGCTGGAAACTTTCCTGAAAAAAAACGCGCCTGCCGACTAGGCGATTTCGTCCGGACGAGGCGTCGTTATTTCAGAATCACGCTTGCGCCTTTTGCGCCTGTTTGCGGCAATTCAAGTGAATCTCATGCGTTTTCTTCCGCTCATCGTTTTGTCGTGCTGCCTTTCGTCGATTGGCATCGCCGCGCCCGAAAAATTTGTCCCGACGAAACACGATCCCTTTGTTGGTGACTGGCTGCCGAAGAATCCGGGGGATCATGTCGCGCAAGTCTTCGCAACGGGCGACAACGCATATCAGGCAAACATCCTTCTCGCGTTCGACGACGAAAGCAGCGCGGAACCGGTCGCTGTTTTGCACGGCACGCGCCCCGACGAAATGTCGCCGGTTTCCCTAAATGGTGGCGATTGGACGGGCGCGCTTCGTCCCGATTGCTGCGGCAGTCCGCAAATGGAAATCGTCAATTCCAAGACGGGGGAAAAAATACGTCTCGCCCAATACATGCGCCCGAATCCGCGGTTGCAAGTAAAGCCGCCGAAAGGCGCAAACACGCGCATGGTGTTCACCAATCGCATGCGCGACGGCGTAAGGACACTTGATTCCGCAATCCTCGTAAGCGAAACAATCGCCGGAAAAAACGTCCGCGCGCACATTGAGTTCCGTCTGCTCAGCGACCAAAGCGCGGCCGCCGTCACGCTTTGGAAGGACAAGTGGATTGCTCTCCCGGCCAGCTACGGGCGCGCTGGCGCGGCGCCGGCATGCGGAGCGCTCGGCGACACGCCGCCAACGATACGCGCCGAGCGCGCCATTCTCGAATGGCAGGCGCTCGACATTGAAACGCGCGACGACCGCGCGACCATTTTTTTAAACGGCGTGAGAATCCACGACAGCGTAAAGATCGCAGACTCCACAACGCCCGCGCCGCTAAAAATCGAAACCCGCGGCGCGCCAATCGAACTGCGCAATGCCTGGATTTCAACCGAGTGAAGATTTTCCGGGGCAAGCTTCGGAACACTTTGCTTTTCTAAAACCCATTGCGCGATTTATACCAATCATGAGTTTTAATGGGTCGGGCGTGCCCGTCGAGCGGGCCGAGAATCACGTGAAGCAAACACGGCGATTGGCAGTCAGCCAACCGCCCTACCCCAAAGGTCGCGCCCTTTCTGACGCCGCCCGAGCATCAAATAACGCGAGCAAGACCAAGAAAACAGACCGGCTAAAATTTCACCCTTACTCCGGTTTGAATGCGCCAGCGGCTGTTGCTACTTTGGAGAGGTTGCGAGCGGGGCTGGACCAAAGTTCCGGATGAATCCGTCATGGAATAACGATACACTTCCGCTTCGGGATCGTAGTAACCATAGGCGATGCCGAGATTGTAGGGGGAATTGTATTGGTGAACGCGGCCCCATTTTTCGTTCAGCAGATTTGCAAGGTTGGTGATGGTGCAATACACCTCCGCGCGCAAAGTGCGCCAAAAGGGGATTTGTTGCGTAACACTCAGGTTGAGGCGGTGCTGGAATTTACTGCGCTCGCTGTTGCGGGAAGCGATTCTTCCGGCGTAACGGCGGAGGGCGTCATTGGTGGCGAGGTAGGCGAAAAATGCGTCCTCGTCGGTTTTGCTCGCCCAGTAGAGTTTTGGATCATTGCGCCCGGCGGGAACGTAGAAAAGATCGTTGCCGGACTGTCCGTCGCCGTTGGCGTCGTTGCGAAAGGTGAAGCTGTAGGGGCGGCCGCTGTGGCCGTCGTAGGTGAGCGTCATGATAGTGTTGAAGCCGCGGATGAGGGCAAACCTGGTCGTCACGCTTGCGATGACGCGGTCGCGTATTTCCGTGGCCGACGCGCCCGATTCATCGCTGTTGGGGTTGATGCCGATGCGGCGGGTAAAGTTGGCCGAGGCGCTGCTGTTTGTGAAGGGACTTACCTCGGTTGCGTGCCCGCGTGTGTAGGCGAGCCTCGCGCTCCAATGGTTGCGCATCGGGCGGCTGAGGCTGAATGTGAGATGCGAGCTGCGGGAGGAATCCTTGTCTTTGTCGGCATTGGTGAGCCAATACACATCATCAAACGCCCCGTGGTTGAGCTGGCTGTCGGTGATGTGCGGAATGCCGGTGACGTTTCCATCCTTGTCGGTCTTGATTTCCCATTCGCCGTAGAGCGGGCGCCCGTCGGGGCCGGCAACGGGTTCCTTCAAATTGAGATTGCGATAGACGAGGCTTTTTTCCGCGCGCGAAAAGAGCCATTCGATCGAGGCGCTCATGCGCTGCCAGGGCAGTTGAAAATCCACGGCGATGTTTCCGCGCAGCAGGCTGGGCATTCGCAGATCCTTGTCCATCATGTCCACGCGCATGCGTTTCGAGCCCGGCTCGCCTTCGGGCTGGGCATCGACATCAACAATCACGCTGCCGGGTTTTTGCGTGGTGCGAAACGCCGTCATGCCATCGTTGATGTAGGAGTTGCCCATCCAGACGCCGGGTATCTGCCCCTGGAAAATGCCGACGCCGCCGCGCACTTGCGCCTTGCGCAGTTTGCGCGGCGACCATGTGAAACTGACGCGCGGGCTGAAGGTGTAAACGCCGTCAATCGTCGAGTTATTGCGCACGCCAAAGGTCTGCTCGACCTGTTTGTTTTCACGCGGGGCTTCGTTCATCTCGGGATAATCGAAACGCAGTCCGGTGGTGATGGTGAGCGAGCGGAAGAAGCGCCAGTTGGCCTGCAAAAACGCGGTGTTGATCGCGTAGCCCCAGGCAAAACCCGGCGCGCCGCCATCGGCTGTGTATTGGTAAATGTAGGAGCTGATCTTTCCGCTTTCAAAATCGTCGATGGACGCAAAGGCGTAGTGCCCCCAGGCGTAATCGAGGTATTTGTTGTCGAAATCATTGCGGACGCGCTCGGCGCCAAACTGGAGCGTGTGCCTTCCAAGCAACCACGTTGCCGAGATTTTGGCCTGCTGCTTTTTTGTCGTCAGAAAGTTCAAGTGGCTCGTGCTGTATGCGCCCAGCCACAGCGTCTCGGCGCCGCTGCCGTCGGCGGCGTCAACACTGTTCACCCTGATTTGCGGCAGGCGGGAGTTTGGCTGACGGTCCGAGGAGTATCGCTGGTTCGCAAAACTGATCTCGGTCTGAAAATTCGGATGCCATTGCGAGGTCATTTGCGCGCTCCACGCTTTCAAGTCGCGCGAGTTGACATACCAATGGCTGCTCAGGGACGTGGACGCCGTGCTGGCATAATTCTGATAAACGGGATTGTCGCCATACGACGATGAGTAACGCGCGGACAAGCGATGCCTCGCGTTGATGCGCCAGTCGAGTTTGGCCATGTGGGAATCGCTTTTCTGACTTCGCTCGCCCGGGTCAAAAAGCACGCCGGGCTCGATGCCGTATTTCTCCCTCGCGATGTTGACAATCCTCTCAAGCGCCCCGGGAGCGGGGATGAAACTGGCCTCGCGCGACGGATCAGTGCGTTCCTTGCGCTGCCAGTTCACGAAAAAAAACAGCCGGTTTCTTATAATCGGGCCGGCAAGTGTGAAACCATACGTCTCGTCCGTAAAACGCGTGCGCTGGCCGGTGGCGGGATCCTTTGCTCGAAATTTTTCGTTGGCGTATTTGTAGTAAGCGGAACCGGAAAAGGCGTTCTCACCACTCCGTGTCACGGCGTTTATCGACGCGCCGGTAAATCCGCTGCGCCGCACGTCATACGGCGCAAGATCGACCGAAACGGCCTGGATGGTTTCCATCGAAAACGGATTCCCGAGCGCGGGCAGGCCGTTGTCGCTCAGACCGAAACCGTCGTCGAGACGAATGCCGTCGATTTGAAGCGAGTTAAAAAGATGATGCTGCCCCGCCGCCGCGATGACACTGTTCTCCTCGTCAAGCATCGTGACGCGCGGATCAGCGGTCGCGTAGTCGTTGACGGTTTGGTCGATCGACGGGCGCTCCTCGATATCGCGTTGCGTAAGCGCGGTCGATGTGCCCGGTTGCGGATGCTCGCGGCGCGCCTCGACGACAAACTTTTCAAGGTGCACAATCTCATCCGCCGAAGCGGAAAGCGCCACGTCAAGCTGACGGTCCTCCCCCAGCGAAAGCACGATCTCCGGGATATCCGCGACCTCATGTCCAGACGCGCCCACCCGCAGCGAAAGGCGTTCGCCCGGGCGCAATCCGGTGAACAAATACCGGCCGGCGTGATTGGTGCGCGTCTCAAAAACATCCCCCGTCGCCCCATGGCGCAACACCACGCGCGCGCCGCCAACCGGCGTTTTCAAAACACCGCCAAAAACCGTGCCGCCGAGCGCCGCCGTCGTCTCCATTTGCGCACGAAGCCCGTCCGGACAACACCACGCGATGACGCAGGCACACACAATTTGTCTTAACTTTCGTGGGGAGCAGGGCGAACGCAAACACATGGGGACGCGGGGTTGGGGTTGGCGTGGAGTTCGACTCCAGTCAAACCGCGCCCCGTGATTTTTCAACCTCAAACATCGCGCGAACACCGGCCCCGCGATGGCTCCGTGTTTCGAAAACCCCGCCTATGCCTTCTTCACGAAACACGCTTTCAGCGCCATCGCCACGCCGTCGATGCGGCAATCAATCTCGTGGTCGCCATCAACCAGGCGGATGCCTTTCGCCTTCGCGCCCTGTTTCAAAACTCCCGACGAGCCGCGCAATTTCAAATCCTTGATGAGCACAACCGTGTCGCCGTCCGCGAGCACGTTGCCGTTGGCATCCCTCACAACACGCGCGCCACTCTCCTCGGCGGCGGCCTCCTTGGGCCATTCGTGTCCGCAGGTGGAGCATTCCCAGTGGGCGGGATGCTCGAGAATGTCTTCAAGTGTGCAGGCGGGACAGGCGTCGGGTTTGGTCATGATTAAAAAAAGTGTGCGCGGACGAGATGCCGCACCGCCCCGGGATTGTCCAATCGAAACAATGCCCGTTGGTGGAAAACGCGCCATTTCACACGCATTTGTTTTCCCCTTCGCGTCACGGAAAACCGTTCTCCCGTCATGGCAGCACAATCACCTCGGTGTCGATTTCGACGAGTTCTACGAGTGCGAGCGCATCCCAGTTTGCGAGGCGAAAACAACCGTGCGATTCCGTGCGCCCCACTTTTTCCGGTTCCGGCGTGCCGTGGATGCCGTAGCCGGATTTGTCGAGGCCGATCCAGACGAGGCCGACTGGATTGTTCGGGCCGGGAGGGATGATGAGTTTGCGCCCGAGCTCGCGAGCCTCCTCGGATTCGGTGAAAATCTCGGGATCGAATGTGTAGTTGGGGTTGGGCGCGATGGTTTTGACACGCAGCGTGCCGACGGGGCGCTTTTCAATTTTGCGCGCGATGCTCACGGGGAAATGCGCAAGGAGCCGCCCGTCGTCAGCGCGCGCCTGAAGCGTGTGCTCGCCAAGGCTGATAATGATGCGCGCCGCTTTTTCACCGGCGCGAATCGTGGCGGCGCGCGTCCCCGGGCCGGTATCGGGAATGGCGATGATCGTGCCGGGCTCGATTTTTTCCCAAATCATGCCGGGATTGAGCTGGCGGAGAAGCGCGGGATGCGCGCGGGATTGCTCGGCCGCCATTTCGAGCGCGGTGGCGTAGGCGAGCGAGGGCTGTTGCGATTTGCCGAGCCAGGTTGGAGGCACGGGATGGAGCGAGGCGAGGTCGGCGGCGGTGACAATGCGAGTGGTGACCGGAGGCGCGGCAAGCGCGAGCGCGGCGCGGGTTTCCCCGTTGAGCCTGCCCGTGGCGTCGAGTGATTGCTCCTCCTGAAACGCGATCAACGCGGCGCGGGTTTGCGCGCCAAACTTGCCATCGATGGGCCCGCTGGAAATGTTGCGGCGCGCGAGCGCGACTTGCGCCTCAAGGATGTCGGCGGGCGGGCGGGGAAATTGCCCGGAATCGGCGGCGCTTGAAATTACCAGTCCCGGAAAGACTCCCAATTTCAAAATCCAAACCCCAAGGAAACCGCGCACCGCGCCGCGCTTTTTAATTTTTGGAAATTTGCTCATTTGAACTCTCAGGACTTGGAATTTACAGAGTCGTTCCACGATGCGCCCGGAGGCTGAAGGATTTTGACCGGCCAATTGCCACGCCCAACCCGGCAATGCCTGCTCTTGCTTTGTTCATCCGCGCATAAAAATGCACGCGACCCGCGCCTTCGCGAATAAAAAAACGCAATGCGCAGAAAATGCGAATGCGCGGCGTGATTTTTGTGATTTGCCGGTGTTATTTTTTAAAAAACTCGTGGACTCGCGCGCCAAATCCCGCAACCTGACAGGTTCCAATTATGAAAACACCCATTCGTGTCGCTGTTACCGGCGCTGCCGGACAAATCGGTTATTCGCTCCTCTTCCGCATCGCCTCTGGCGCGATGTTCGGCCCGGAGCAACCCGTCATCCTCCATCTCATTGAGATCGAGCCCGCGCTTCCCGCGCTCAACGGCGTGGTGATGGAACTGCAAGACTGCGCGTTCCCGCTCCTCAAGGGCATCGTCGCAACCGCCGACCTCAACGCCGGCTTCAAGGACGTCAACTGGGCGCTGCTCGTCGGCTCCGTTCCCCGCAAGCAAGGCATGGAGCGCAAGGACCTGCTCAGCATCAACGGCAAGATCTTCACCGGCCAGGGCAAGGCGATCGCCGCCAACGCCGCCAAGGACGTGCGCATCTTCGTCGTCGGCAACCCCTGCAACACAAACTGCCTCATCGCCATGAACAACGCGAAGTCGATCCCCTCCGACCGTTGGTTCGCGATGACCATGCTCGACCAAAACCGCGCCGTCACGCAGCTCGCCATGAAGGCCGGCGTCGACACGACCGAGGTCAAGAACCTCGCCATCTGGGGCAACCACAGCTCAACGATGTATCCCGACTACTTCAACGCCAAGATCGGCGGCAAACCCGCCACCGAGGTCATCAAGCACGAGATCTGGTTCAAGGACACCTTCATCCCGACCGTGCAGCAACGCGGCGCCGCCATCATCAAGGCCCGCGGCCTCAGCTCCGCCGCCTCGGCCGCCAACGCGGTCGTCGACACCGTGCGCAACCTCGTCAACCCGACGCCCGCCGGCACCTGCTTCAGCGTGGGCGTCTGCTCCGACGGCAGCTACGGCATCGAGAAAGGCCTCATCTACTCGTTCCCGATCGTCAGCGACGGCAAGAACTGGAAGATCGTGCAAGGCGTGGAAATCAACGAGTTCTCGCGCGAGAAAATGACCGCCACCGAGAACGAGCTCAAGGAAGAGAAGGCGATGGTCGCCGAGTTGCTCTAAGAGGGGCAACCGCGCAACAAGCAAAATCCTTCCGCACTTTCAACGGCGTCCGCAAAAACGGACGCCGTTTTTTTGCGCGGTGATTTCAGAGTGTCTCAAATGAAACTATAACCGGGCGTGCGCGCCGCGTGTTACGGGAGGTTACAACCATGCGACTTTGAAGAATGCCAGGCCAACAACAGCAACAATACTGGCAATTCACTTTGTAATTGTCGTTTCACATTTGTATTTAAAAATCAAAAAAATCGACCCACCCCCTCTGACTGCCCTCATGATTTCTCGGATTTTAATTCGTCCCGTAACAACTATCGATTCAGTTCCTCTTGAACAGCATCTAGCATTTTGTTCAGTTCGTTTTGCTTTTCAGGATTATCCCTATATAGTAAAAAGTTTCTATTCGGACCTTTCGAGTTCGCATTATTAGTAGTCTTTTTATGTATTGATATTTTACGCTGACTGAGTCGGCTTTCCAGCAATTTTAGGTTATCAGGACGAATTGATATTAATTCTATTTCTGATTCGGAGAAGTCTATCGGAATTGCAAGATCGACAGTTTTCAGACCGTCGACAAGCACTGTCACAACGCTTCCCCGATAAGTGTGCGCAATAGCTGCCACCTTTTTTGAGTCACCCTTAGTGAAAGGAAACAAAACATTATCATCTATAATAAACGCCTCAGCAAGAGGCTGTGAGATGAAAACCCTATTGTCTCCCAACCTCATTTCTAGGCAAACGATTTTCGCATCCCGTCCACAAGATGTTACCAAAAGAGGGAGAAGGAACATTAATGCAAAAAGCTTTCTCATGGTGAATGTTTTCTGAATATATGAGTTTATAGGGGCTTTGAAGGGGGCAGGGGCGATGTTTTTTTATTTTCGTTGGCGGTATGAGTTTTGACGGGAATAAAAGGGCATTAATTTAATGAATTATTCGTATTTATTTGCAGTCTCAACATGCAGGCGAGTGCGTTGATTGCAACGTCACTTTTACGTGCCTCCACGATACCATTTATGAGTTAGTTTTGATCCTTAATGGGTAGGCGCGCGCCAAGAATTATGAAAGGCAAACACGGCGGTTAGCAACAGGCTGCCAACCGCCCTGCCCTTGGCGCCCACCAAAAGAATAAATCGCGTTCGTAAATGGGGGCACTCCCCGGAATATCGAATCCCCGACTGCTCACACGAGTTTTCCGCCGCAGATGACTTGGGCGACGGGATTGCCGCCCAGCTCGTAGGCGAGCAGGCGTTCGTCCTTGTGGTGCAGCAAAACCAAATCCGCGCGTTTGCCCGGCTCGATTGTGCCGCGATCCGCAAGGCCGAGCACAAGCGCCGGATTCACCGTCGCGGCCACAATCGCCTCCTCGATGTCGAGCCCGCAAAAACGCACCGCCGTCGCGATGGCAAGCGGCATCGAGCACGAGGGCGACGTGCCGGGATTGCAATTCGTGGCGATGGCAACCGCGCCCCCGTTTTCCGCCAGAAATCCTCCGCGCGCGAAACGCTGGTTGAGATGCAATCCGGTCAGCGGAGTGAGCACGGCGACAACGGGCGACTCGGCAAGCTCGCGAAGCTGCTCCTTCGGCGTTCCCTCGAGATGCGCCACGCAGCCCGCATGCAACCGCACCGCCTCCGGCACCATGCCGGTCGGCGTGAACTGGTCGGCGCTCGCGCGAATCGGCAAGTGCTTGCGCGCCTTTTCGAGCAGGCGCACGCACGTCTCAACCGTCCACGCGCCCTGGTCGCAAAACGCCTCGATCGCGATCCCCGGAAACTCGCGCAACACCTCCGGCAAAATATCGCGCACGACCATTTTCGCATAGTCGTCGAGACTGCTGCCCTCGCAACCGTGCCCGAGCAACGCCGTCGGCACGACCGTGCCCGGCCAGTCACCCGCCGCGCGCTGGATCGCGCGAAGCATTTTTAGCTCGGCCTCGAGCGTGAGGCCGTAGCCGCTTTTGATCTCGAGCGTCGTCGTGCCGTTGCGCAAAAATTCGTCGAGCCGCCCGCGCAGGTTTGCGGCCAGCTGGTTGCGCGTGGTCTCGCGCACGGCGCGCACCGTGGCAAGCATCCCGCCGCCCTTCTTGAGCAGATCGGAATACGTTTCGCCGTTGAGCAGCGCCCGCCACTCATCGAGCCGCGAGCCCGCCCAGCACGCATGCGTGTGACAGTCGACAAAACCCGGCATGAGCACGCGCCCCGCCGCGTCAATCACCTGCGCGTCAGCGGGCGCCGTGTCGATTTTTTCGGCGACCGCGGCAATTTTCCCATCGTCGCCGACCAGCACCTCGCCCTGCGGAATCACTCCCAGCGCGCGCAACTCCGCGCCGCGGCGGGCGACGGGTGATCCGGACAGGGTGAGAATGCGGGCATTGCGAATAATGAGGGCTGGCATGATGCACCTAGTAGAGATGCATCTCCGGATCGCTTCAAGAATTGTGTGACGGGCGGGGCGGCGCCGGGTGTAATTGCGAATGGTAGCAAAACGCAAAGATGCAATCCTTTGGAGTGCGGTGGCAAAGCGAAGCGGCGACACCGCTTTGAGCGAGTTGCGCCCGGTGAAAATCTTACGCTGTTCAAAGCGGTGTCGCCGGTCGCTTGCGCTCCCTTTGCCACCGCACTCCAAAATAACTCCGCTTCGTCGCGTATTCCATCAAACTGCTACCAATTGCAATTACACCCGGCGGCGTCCGGAGTAAATTATGCAAAGCCTCAATTGACCCCGGCGCAAAACTTGCCCATGCGTGATGGTTTTCCTCGCACAATCCACACTCATGAAAACACCCGCATTGTCCATCCCTGCCAAACTCACCG
This sequence comes from Ereboglobus sp. PH5-5, assembly GCF_029504805.1. Lineage (NCBI taxonomy): Bacteria > Pseudomonadati > Verrucomicrobiota > Opitutia > Opitutales > Opitutaceae > Ereboglobus > Ereboglobus sp. PH5-5. The sequence goes on from NZ_JAQFIT010000001.1 coordinate 71,260, forward strand.
CGCTGGTTTCGGCGCTTGCCCTCGCATTCGGCCTCGCCGGTTGCGGTGGCGGCGGCGACTCCCAAAACACTTTCCGCATCGGCCTCGAGGCCAGTTATCCCCCGATGGAATTCAAGGACGCCAGCGGCAAAACCGTCGGCTTCGACATCGACATGGCGCGCGAGATCGCGAAGCGCCTCGGCAAGGATCTCAAGATTGTCGAGATCGAGTTCGACGGCATTTGGGAGGGGCTCAACACCGAGCGTTACGACGCCGCCATCTCGGCGTGCTCCATCACGCAGGCGCGCATGAAAAACTACCTCTTCACGAAGCCCTACATCGCCAACAAGCAGGTGATCGTCGCGAAGAAGGCCATCGCCGGCAAAATCACGAGCCTCGACGCCCTCGCCGGCATGAAGGTCGGCGTGCAAAAAGGCACCACGGCCGATTCCGCCTGCCGAAAGTTTCTCGACGAAAACAAAAACAAGCAATTCACGCTCGAATCGTATCCCGGCGCCACGCAGGCGCTCGACAATCTTGAGCTCGACCGCCTGCAGGTCGTCGTCGTCGATCTCGTCGTGGGCAGCTACTATGTGAACGACGCCAAGCGCGGCTTCGCCTACGCGCCCGCCTCGTTTGCCTACGAGCCCATCGGCGCGGCCTTCAAGAAAACCAACACCGAGCTGCACGCCAAGGTGGACAAGATCCTCGCCGAAATGCGCGCCGACGGCACGCTCCAGGCCATTTCCAAAAAATGGTTCAACGAGGACATCGTCTCGAACGTGAAGCAGGAATATCCAGAGTGAGGTGATTTTCGATTTTCGATTCTCGATTTTCGATTGCGCGCTTCCGCGCGTGCCCGAAATCGAAAACGGAGCGGTAGCTCCCAATCGAAAATCGAGAATCGAAAATCGAAAATTTCAACATGACTGACATTTTTAACGAAATCTGGCCGATGATGCCGCAACTGGCACGCGGCGCCGTTTACACCTTGCTCATTGCCTTTGTGGGTTTGATCGGCGGGCTCGTGCTGGGCTTTTTCATCGCGCTGGGCAAAATCAGCAAGAACCCGGTTCTGCGCGCCGTGTGCGGTTTCTACACCTGGTTCATTCGCGGCACGCCGTTGCTCATGCAACTGTGCTTTATTTATTTCGTGCTGCCGAAGCTGATTTTTCACCTGCGTTATCTCGACGCGTTGCAGGCGGCGCTGATCGCGTTCAGCCTCAACTCCGCCGCGTATCTCGCCGAGATGTATCGCTCGGCGATCCAGTCGATCGACAAGGGCCAGTATGAGGCCGCGCACGCGCTCGGGCTCACTTACTGGCAGACGATGGGGCGCGTCATCATCCCGCAATCCATCCGCCGGCTCGTGCCGCAGGTGGGCAACGAAATCATCATGCTGCTCAAGGACACCTCCGTCGTGGCGTTCATCGGCCTGACCGACCTCATGAAAATCACCTCGCAGATCCAAAGCTCCGGCGGCAAAAGCCTCGTGTATCTGCCCTCGGCGCTCATCTACCTGATAATGACGACGCTCTTCACCTACATCTTCTCCAAGATCGAGGAGCGCCACGCGAAATACGAATGAGCCGCTTTTTTCGCTGCATTTCTGAACCACGGATTTCACGGATTATCACGGATAAATACAAAAGTGCCGGAGTCCGGATCCGTGCAAATCCGTGAAATCCGTGGTTAATAAAAACTCCCAAAAATCTTTTTCACCGCCGTGTCCGAAAAAATAATTGAAATCAAAAACGTCCGCAAAAACTTCGGGAAACTCGAAGTGCTCAAGGGCATCAACCTGCACGTCGACAAGGACGAGGTCGTGTGCATCATCGGGCCGAGCGGCTCCGGCAAAAGCACGCTCCTGCGCTGCCTGAATTATCTCGAGCGCATCACCTCCGGCGAGATCACCATCCACGGCGAGCTTTTCGACAAGCGCGAGAACGACCGCGACGTCCACAAGCTCACCGCGTCCGAGGTGTCCGCGCACTGCGCCTCGCTCGGCATGGTTTTTCAGCGTTTCAACCTCTTCCCGCACATGACCGTGCTCGGAAACCTGATCGAGGCGCCCATGCGCGTGAAACACATGGACCGGGCCGCCGCGATCGCCCTCGCCGAAAACCTGCTCGTCAAGGTCGGCCTCGCCGACAAGCGCGACGAGTATCCCTCGCGCCTTTCCGGCGGCCAGCAGCAGCGCGTCGCCATCGCGCGCGCGCTCGCCATGCAGCCGCAAATCATGCTTTTCGACGAGCCCACATCGGCGCTCGACCCCGAGCTCGTCGGCGAGGTGCTCAATGTGATGAAGGACCTCGCCACCGAGGGCATGACGATGGTCGTGGTGACGCACGAGATGAGTTTCGCGCGTGACGTGGCGACACGGGTTGTCTTCATGGACAAGGGCGAGGTCGTGGAGCAAGGCCCGCCGCAGGAAATCTTCACCGCACCGAAAAACGAACGCACGCGCATGTTCTTGAAAAAAGTGCTGGCCTCGTAGGGGCGCACCTTGCGTGCGCCCTCGTGTGCGAACGACTGTTTGCGAGGGCAGCCAAAAAGCGGGATGACGCGAGGGCGCGCGCAAGGCGCGCCCCCACAAAAAAAACGGACGCCTTTTCGGGCGTCCGTTTTTTGTGATTCAACGTTTTCGCAATTCTTAGAACAGCGAATAGCTGAAGGTCATCTGCACGCGGACGTTTTCGCCCGAGGAGCCGCTCTTCACCTTGTTCTTGCCGTAGAGGGCCTCGATGCCGACGTCGAAGCGGGGCATCACCGTCCACACGAAATTCACCGAGGCGTATTGCACGCGGTGGTAGGCGTCTTCGGCCTGGGTGGAGATGTTCTTGATGCTGGACACGCTGTAGGAAGCCGTGGAGCGATACTTCGGCGACCAGCGGTGCGTGTAGCCGGCAACAAAACCCCAATAGGTGAGCGCCTTGAGTTCGCCCTTGCTGTTGAACGCCATGTCACCGTCGCGGAAAAAGTCATTGATGTGGCTGAAGATGCCTTCGCCGTAGGTGCCTTCGAGCTGGATGCTGTCGTTTTCGCCAAACTTGGGGCAAAGGCTCAGGCTCAAACCCCAGCCGAGAACGTCGTCGTCAACAGGACCGTCAACGGCGAGTTTGCGCACGATGCCGCCGAGTTGGGCGCTGCCGCATTTTTCGCTTTCCCAGCGGATGTTGGCCGAGACGTCGGGAAGGCGATCCCTAACGCTGCCGTCGTTGCCCGTGGCGCTGTAGAGCGAGGCGTCCGGGTTGGAGATCGCGAAGGCGGTGCTGAAGCCGCGGCCAAAGGTCGGCGTGTCGTAGCGCAGCATGGAAGGGCGCGAGAAGACCTTGGCGCTGGCGCCGCTGTAGTCGAGCGTCGCGGGCCATGAGTCAACGTTCTCAAAGGGCGAGACCGTCTTGCCGAGCGTGAACTTGCCGAAGCGGGTCTTCATGCGGGCATAGAGGTGATTGATGCGGTAGCCCAAGTCGCGGCCATTGCTGGTGTCGTAAAAGTCGTTGTTGTAGAAAACGGTGATCTCGTTGTCACCGGCCACGGTGACGGCGTCGAAGGTGATGTTCGAGCCGCGTCCGGTGACGTAGGTGTGGTTCGAGCTGTCGTAGCCGCCGACTTCGGAGCCAGGGACATTATTGTTTTTGACAGGCACGAGCGCGACGGCAAAGCGGCTGTTGAGGCCGGGGTTGCGGCTGTCGGCGATGACGTCGAGACGCGGGCTGAGGTTGAGGCGGACCTTGGTGTTGGTGCCGGGCACGAAGATGTAACCGTCACCGATGTCGTGAAGGCCGATGGCCACAGGCTCGGCTGGCGCGACGGCAACCGGGGCCGGGCGCGTGTTGCCGCCCTGCTGCTGCTCGAGACGCGAAATTTGCGCGTTCTGTTTGATAACCATTTCCTGCAGGCCCTTGACGGAGGCGCGCAATTGCTCGACCTCGGATGACGAGGTTTGGGCTGTCGAGGGAAGAGCAGCGGTTAATAAGAGCGCAAGACTTGCGCTGATGTTACGTAGCGAGGTTTTGTTCATGGTGTTTTCGATGGACAGAAATTTCGATGCTCTGCGATTTCATCGGCCGTGGTCGATATTATTTTCCAAACCAACGATATTGTTTCTTGCCTCCCCCTTGCCCCGCCCCTCATTTCTAGACGCTTCTTTCCCAGCAACTACCGCCCACTAATCTCTTATGGACCAAAGCGTCACGCCCGATACCCAGCCGCCGCAAACAGGTTTGCTCAAGCGCGGACTGAAAAACCGTCACATCCAACTTATCGCCCTCGGCGGCTGCATCGGCACGGGGCTGTTTCTCGGCTCGGCGGGCGTCATCCAGCTCGCGGGCCCTGCCATGATTCTCGGCTACCTGATCGGCGGAATCATCGAGTTTTTTATCATGCGCCAGCTCGGCGAGATGGTCGTCGAGGAGCCGGTGGCGGGATCGTTCGCGCACTTCGCGTATAAATACTGGAGCAAGTTTGCCGGCTTTATGTCGGGCTGGAACTACTGGGTGCTCTACGTGCTCGTGGGCATGGCCGAACTCACGGCAGTGGCGAAATACATACACTGGTGGATGCCCGACATGCCGCAATGGATTCCGGTGCTGGTGTTCTTCATACTCATCAACGCAATCAATCTCGCCAACGTGAAGATATTCGGCGAGGCGGAGTTCTGGTTCGCGATCATCAAGGTGCTCGCGGTGATCGGGCTGATTGTGTTTGGCGCGTATCTGCTGATCGGCGGCGGCGCGGGTCCGGAGGCCGGCGTGTCAAACCTTTGGAAGCACGGCGGATTTTTCGCGCCCGCCGAAAGCGGTTTCGCGATGTTCCAGAACTTCTCAATAGCGCTCGTGCTGATCATGTTCTCCTTCGGCGGGCTTGAGCTCGTGGGCGTGAGCGCGGCCGAGACGGCCAATCCGAAAAAGACCATCCCGAGGGCGGTCAACCAGGTGTTTTTCCGCATCCTCATTTTCTACGTGGGCGCGCTCACCGTCATGATCATGCTCCAGCCCTGGCCGGAAATGGTGAAGGCGATCAACGCGGTCAGCAACTCCGACCTCGGCGACAGATACGGCGCGAGCCCGTTCGTGCTCATCCTGAAACAAATGCACGTGCCGAGCGCGGCGGGCATTCTCAACTTCATCATCCTCACCGCGGCGCTCTCGGTTTACAACAGCGGTGTGTATTGCAACAGCCGCATGCTTTACAGCATGGCGGACAAGGGCAACGCGCCGGCGCTCTTCAAGAAAACCGACCGCCGCGGCGTGCCCGTCAACGCGCTCATCGCCTCGGCGTGCGGCACCGGCATCGGCGTGCTCATCAACTACACCATGCCCGGCAAGGCGCTCGGCCTGCTCTTCGCGCTCGTGGTCGCGGCGCTTGTGCTGAACTGGGCGTTGATCAGCTTCACGCACCTGATGTTCCGCCGCGCGAAGAATCGCGAAGGCTACACGACGAGTTTCAAATCATGGGGTTTCCCGGTCACAAACTGGATTTGCATCGGGTTCGTGGCGTTCATCCTGTTTGTCATGGCCGCGTGGGCGGGTATGCGAACCTCCGTCATCATCATGCCGATATGGATCGGCGTCCTGGCGTTGCTTTACTGGATACTGCATCGCAAGCCCAAACAGGGCGCGCAGTAACCGGAAAACGGACGAGTCCTTCGCCTCGACGGGCGGCTGAAAAAGCCGCCCTCCCCTTCGCAAACGCGCTTTTACTGCTGCGGCTGTTGCTGCTGTTGCGGCGGCGGTTGTTGTTGCTGCTGCGGCGGTGTGCCGACCTTGGTCCGCTTGACTTCGTAAGCGCTCGGCTGGGACACTTGCTGCGCTTCACCATCCGGGGTCGCGGACGAATCCTGCGCGGCATCCGCGGCGGGCGGCGGAGTCGGCAGTTGCAATTTCAGCTCGTTGAAACGCTCGCGCTCCGCGTCGTCCTTCGATGTTTTTAGGGCAAATTCGACCAAGGCGCGCGCAGCCGTGTTATTTTTCATGCGCAGCAGGATTCGGGCGGACTGGTAGAGCAGCGCCCTGTCATTCCTGAACAGCACCAGGCCTTCCGACAGGACGACAAAGTTTTCATTGGACGGCGTCGCCGAGCTTGCGATCCATGCGTCGGCAATCGTCCGGTAGGTTTGCGGCAGGGCCGGCCTCAACTTGCGCGCGGCAAAAAGCACTTCGAGAATCGGCGTGAGTTGCGCGGGCGTTATGTGCACGCCGTCGGAGGCCTCCGGATGCGCCTTGGCGTCGTCCAGCAAAATGCCCGCGTATGCGGGATAGGCGGCGGCGCGTTTCGCCTTTCCCGCGACAGCTTTCGAGAGCATGCGGCGGGCGAGCTCGGTCTGGCCCGCCGCATGGGCGGCGAGCCCGTAGGAGGCAAGAAATTCCGGATCGCGCGCCCCGCGCCCGTAAGCGCCGCGCAGCGTGGGAATCGAGGGGGAGGCATTGTTGGCGAGCACGAGCGCGTCGGCCTTCATGCGCGCGCTGTCCCCCTCCGGCGCGAGCGTGAATTCGCGCGCCGGCGCGTCGATGCGCTCACCCTTCCCCTTGACGACGAAATCCGTGTATTGGTAGGCCGCGAGGCCGATGTAGCCGCGCAGTTCGACAAGAAATCTTTTGTAGGTCACGCCAAAGCACTCCTTGAACAACTCCTCGGTCATCGGCTCCTTCGCCGAGCGCGCCACAAGGGTTTCGAGCGCGGCCTTGTAGTTTTTGTTGGGAATCCCGTAAAGGCACCTGTGCACAAAGGCGTAGCACTGCTTGGCCCAGACGTTGTTGCCGATCGGATTGCGCGCGAGCGGCGAATCGCGCGTGACGCCAAAAAAATCCTTGAATCCGAGAAGCGCGCGACGGTCCAGGGCGACGTTAAAATCCTCGTCCGGTATGGTCTCCATGCCGGGAATGCCGGCGTCCTCCTCGTCGCTGGTTTCGATGTCCTCGCCGTCGCCGGCAACGGGGGCGACAACCGCCATGTTGTTCTTGCCCTGGCCTCGGCGCACGGACCTGAGCTCCCCGATGCGGATGTATTTGGGATACACTTCCATTTTCTGGATGATTTGCAGGACGCCCTCCTCATACCACGCGGGCGGCGGCGTCTCCGTCTGGCTGAGCAAATAATGCACATACTCGCGATAAAGGATGCTGTAATAATCGACATCGAATGTCGCGCCCAGCGACGAGGCGTCGATATCGTAAGTGGTGTCGTTGAGCGTCACGCTCGAGGTGCTCATGTCGATCACAATGAAAGCCTGTTCGGGTCCGATGAGCGTGGCGCTCGCGCGCGCGCTGTCCTTCGAATAATCGGCCAGGTCCGATCGGGGAATAAAATCGTCGAAACCCGCGCGCCCGCACAAAATCAGCGTGGCGGGTTTGCGAACGGTGACATTGATCGGCCACGCGGCGTCGAGCGCGATGCGAAACATCTCAAAGTCCTGGATCAGTTTCCGCGAGGCGCGCTCGCTGGCGCTGGAGTAAACCTCAAAGCCCGGGATGCTGGTGGCCAGCCAGTTTTCCGGAGGCGGCAGCTCGGTTGCGGCCGTGACCACGAGCGTGTCGAGTCGCACGACGGGTTCCTGCTCTCGCGCGGCAGTGCCCGAAGCGGCGACGGTGCCGGAAACGGCCTGCGCAAAACTCAAGGTTGCGAAAACAGGAAACAACGAAAGGACGCAGGCGACAAGGAAACGACGGGACGCGAATTGCATAAAAAGGAGGTTGAGCGGATAAGACGGGACTTGTGGACGCAAGTTTCGCGGCAGTCACGCCGTAAATAATTTTACCCGGACAAACACCGAATCAATGGGGAAACCGGCGCTGTCCGATCCGCAAAATCAAAAAACGAAGCCCAAATAAACGCCGGGCCTCCCGCCCGCCCCATTAAAAAATTAAACCGGGGTGGCACGAACGCCACCCCGGATTAACAGGACGCGGCATGCGCCGGCACCAAGGCCGCGGACTTATGCGACGATCGCCGATTCCTGCGCCAGGAACGCTTCTTCTTGTTTCGTGAGGAAGTCCAGGACCGCCTCAATCAAAAGGCTTTCGCGAATCACCTCGATCTGGCCGTTTTTGTTATAAGCGGCGCGAAGCTTGGCGGGGCTCATGCCAACCGAGCCCGCCACATTTCGGAGGTGCTCCTCCAAACGCGTCTCGCTGACCGTGATGCCGTGGCGGTCCGCCACCTCGTGCGCGATGATGTGCAGGAGCGCGTTGTGCTCGGCCTCGTCCCACAACTTTGAGCCCGGCTGCACAATGTCGCGCTGCATGGAATCGAGCTCCTTGCGAATGATCGGCTCCGGCACATTGCATTCCGTGTTGGCAACCAGCCATTCCCTCGCCTCCGTGCGCCGCGTGTGCTTGCTGTCCGTCACGGGCTCAAAGCTCCCGCAATCGGGCAGCGACACCTCGGGGCGCAAAAGCAATTCAATCGTGCAAACGAATTTTTCCCCGGGCTCGAGCGAGGCCTGGAGAATCAAAAGCGGACCGACCGTGCGGATTCCCTTTTCAACGAGAACCGAGCGGATCAACCGCGACGCGCACCGCCGAATGGTCTCCGCCCGTATCTCGCGGCTGAAGCAATTGGCGGTGATGATCGCGGGCACCTCGCCCTGCGAAAAACCGGGAACCGGGATGTCACGATAAAGCGCGCAGGCTTCCGCGTAGTCCGAGGCGGCCGTGCTCCACGCCGCTTCAAGCGTAATGCGGATACAGCCCGGGGTTACTTGCATGAATGATGTATACATTTTGGGATTTTCCTATGGGTTAATATACTGCGAGGGCGGGTTGACCAAGCTGGACAGTCCATATCACTGAAAACATATGAGCTGTAATATAATTTTTTCCGGATGTGGCGTCCAAAAGTGTATAATAAGTATGAAAAAACCCCCGCCCCGGAGGGAGAAACCCCGTCGCGCGCATTTTACCATCCTCCATTATGTTATAAAATTCGAGCGAACTCGAAGGCACTTGCGGCCCCGCGCAATCATAATTTCGCAACAATATTTATTAAATTATATAATCAATTGGCCCGAATTGTTAATATAAAGTCAAACGCCCGCCGCCCAAAACTCCGGCAATGGCGCAACCGTCGCGCAAAAAAACCTCCCGCTTCCTTTCGCCAGTCACCGCCAACCAAACAGACTTAACGGCGTTTTTCATAATTCGCCCGCGGCGGTAAATGAATTTTAACCTTGTTTGTTGACCAATAAGTCAACAAAGTATGCCGCATGGGACGCACAAGCAATGCCGATCAACGCCTGATGGACGCCGCGCTCTCGCTTATCTGGGAGCGGAGCTACGGCGCCATTACCGTTGATGACATTTGCCGGAAAGCGGAAGTAAAGAAGGGGAGTTTTTATTACTTTTTCGATTCCAAGGCGGACCTGGCCGTCGCGGCGTTGGATCGCTATTGGCGTGAGCAGAAACCATTGTGGGACAGCCAGTTCTCGCCAACTATAGAACCAATGCAACGCATCCGTGCGCATTGTGATGCCGTCTATCGGCAACAAGTCGCGATCAAGGAACGCACGGGGCGCGTGCTGGGGTGCCCGTTTTGCACACTGGGTTCCGAAATTTGCAAACAAGACGAGGCGATTCGCGCCAAGATTTGCGAGATCCTCAGCAACAAGACAAAATATTGGGAATCAGCAATAAACGACGCACAAAAGGAAGGCCTTGCCGCCCCGGGAAATAGCGCCGAAAAGGCTCGTTGCGCAATGGCGTATTTCGAGGGTTTGCTCGCGCAGGCGCGCCTGCACAATAACGCCGAAACACTTGCGTCGCTCGGAGATCGGGTGTGCGAACATATGCTGGCCAGCAGGGACAGCTCACCAGGCAAGCCCAGCTCGCCGAGTGCGCCAACCTCAGTGGAAACGACCGCCCCGCCCGTGGAATCAGAGGAATTCGACCCGACCAAGTATTAATAGACAACTAGTCAACTATTCAAAAACTATGCCGCGGTGAGAATTTCAGCCGCAACCATATCTTCATTTTTCGTTATGGACACATCAGAAAACACAATCACAACCGCCCAGCTTCTTGGCGCGCTCAACTGGAGATATGCGACGAAAAAGTTCGACGCATCAAAAAAGATTCCCGCCGAAACGTGGGCCGCGCTGGAGAAGGCGCTCGTGCTTTCGCCGTCGGCGTTCGGCCTGCAGCCGTGGAAGTTTTTCGTGGTGAACGACCCCGCGGTGCGCGCGCGCCTGGTCGAGGCCTCCTACGGGCAGACACAACCGGCGGATGCCTCGCATTTTGTCGTGTTCGCCCTCCGCAAAAACATCGGCGACGAATATCTGGACAACTACCTGAGGCGCGCGGCGCAAGTTCGCGGCGTGCCCGCCGAAACGCTCAAGCCTTTCCGGCAGGCGATTGAGAGCAGCATTGAGCAACAGGCCAAAGCCGGCGTTCTGGATATCTCGCAAGCGCAGCAGTCGTTCATCGCGCTCGGGCAGTTCATGACATCGGCGGCGCTGCTCGGCATCGACACATGCGCGCTCGGGGGCATCGACCGCGAAAAATACGCGGAGATTCTCGGGCTCGACCGCGAAAGCCACATGCCGCTTGTCGCGTGCGCCGCCGGTTATCGCGCCGCCGATGACAAATACTCGTCAATTCCAAAAGTGCGTTTTGAGGATAGCGAAGTAATCACACATGTGTAAAGTGACTGGAATGCGGCTCTCCGGAGCCGCATGAAAATCACCGCACACACCATTGATTACCGCCATGCCAACGCTTCAGGAACTCGCCAACCCGTCCGTCCTCACGCAGCCCGTTTACGAACCGGGCAAGCCCATCGAAGACGTTGCCCGCGAACTCGGCCTCGATCCCGACGGCATCATCAAAATCGCGTCGAACGAAAATCCCGCCGGGCCGTCGCCGCTCGGCATCGAGGCGGCGTGGCGCGCGCTCGCGCAGGCGCAGCTTTATCCCGACGGCGGATGCGTTGCGCTGCGCGCCAAGCTCGCCGAAAAATGGCGGCTTTCGCCGGAGCAGTTTGTGGTCGGCAACGGCTCCAACGAATTGCTCGAACTCGTGGGGCGCGTGTTCCTGCGCCCCGGCGACGAGGTGGTGATGGGCGCGCCCGCGTTTGCCGTGTATAAGCTGGTCGCGCTGCTCTTCGGCGCGAAGCCGGTCGAGGTGCCGCTCATCAACCACACGCACGACCTCGCCGCGATGCTGCGCGCGGTCACGCCGCGGACGCGCATCGTTTATTACGCCAGCCCGAACAACCCGACCGGCACGGTCAACAGCGCCGGGGAAATCCTCGATTTCGCGCGCGCGCTGCCGCCGCATGTCGTGCTTGTGTTCGACGAGGCCTACGCGGAATTTGTCGAGGCCGACGGCGACGCGCCGGACATTCGCCCGCTGATCGCCGAGGGCCGCCACGTGATCGGCTTGCGCACGTTTTCCAAGCTCTATGGACTCGCCGCGCTGCGCGTCGGCTACGGATACGCAAGCGCGGAGTTTGCCGCGCTGCTCAACCGCGTGCGCCAGCCGTTCAACGTGAACGCCATCGCGCAAGCCGCCGCCATCGCCGCGCTCGACGACCACGATTTCACGGGGCGCTGCACCAGGGAAAACAAAAGCGGCCTCGCGCAAGTCGAGGAGGGCTGCCGCGCGCTCGGATTGGAGTGCGTGCCGAGCCGCGCGAATTTCATGCTTGTCAAGGTCGGCGACGGCGCGCGCGCGTTTGAGGCATTGCAGCGCCGCGGCGTGATCGTGCGCCCGCTGCGCGGCTATGCGATGCCGGAGTGGATTCGCGTGACGATCGGCACCGCTCCGCAGAATGAGAAGTTTCTGGCAGAGCTGAGGCAAGCCCTCGCATGATTCGCGGCGGAAACCGAAGAGCGCCAAACCGCCCCGCCAAAAGGTTTTCCTTTGCGACAGTCCATGCCGGCGAAATACCAAGGGACGACCTGACGATCGCCGGCTTCCCTCCCCTACTCCGGCAGCCACACCTCAAAGATTGCGCCGTGTTCGGGCGGGGCGGCGTTGCGCACCGAGACCACGCCGCCATGCGCCTCGATAATCGCGCGCACCAAACTCAATCCCAAGCCGAGGCCGGTTTGCGAGCGGCTCTGGTCGCTGCGATAAAGCCGCTCCCAGATTCGCCCCTGCTCGGCCTCGGGCACGCCGGGGCCGTTGTCACTGACCGCGAGCAGCGCGCCGTTTTGGATGCCGCGGCTTTCGGCGCGCGCGCCCAACATCACGCGTCCGCCGTCGGGCGTGTATTTGAGCGCGTTGTCCACCAGGTTCACGATGACCTGCCGCAGGCGTATCGGATCGGCGGATACAAACAGGGGGGCGGCAAACGGCGCGACTTCCAGGGTCTGCGCGCGCGCGTCGGCGACGTCGGCATACAGGTCGCACGCGGCGCGCAGGATCGTCTCCACGTTGCATTGCTCGCGCTTGAGCTTGAGCATGCCGGAGTCGGCCTCGGAAATTTCCATGAGCGCGCGCAGCAGGCGCAGCACCTCGTCGGAGCGCTCGATGTTGTCGGCGAGCGCGTCGCGCATGGCCGGCTCGCCGCCGTTGGCGAGCGCGAGCTCGGCGGTGCCGCGCATGCTTGTGAGCGGCGTGCGCAAGTCGTGCGCGACGTTGTCGAGCGCCTCGCGCATGGAGCGGAGCAGCGCGGCGTTTTTGTCGAGCACGGTGTTGAAGAGGCGCACGAGCTCGGCGATGTCGTTGTCGCGCCTGGGCTCGGCCACGCGCGCGTCGAGCGCGCCGGTGCTGATGATTCGCTGCGCCGTGTCGATGACGCCCTGGAGCGGCTTGACGGCGCGGCGCGCGGCGAACCAGCCGACGGCAAAGCCCACCAGCACGACCGCCCCGGCCACAAACGTGAATGTGCGCTGGAGCGGCTTGAGCAGGGTGGCGCGGTTGTTTGTGCTGACGCCCACTTGCAGCAGGGAGCCGCCGCGCAGCATTTTTGAAAACACAATCAGGTCCTCCTGCTGGTCCTGCGGCACGCGCCACGAGTAAACTTGCTGCTCCGTCCAGAAACCCCAGCTGTCGGGCACCCTCACGCGCTTGGCCTCCTTGTCGATCCAGTCGCCCGGGACTATCAGGATGGGCGTGGCGCCGCTTGGCATGATCAGGCGGACAAACAGCGGACGGTCGAGCAGTGTGTTTGATCCGCGATACAGCGCGAGTTGCAGGCCGGGCTCGCCCTGCGTCCTGTAAATGTGCGCGTATTCCTCGATGCGGTTCCTGACCGCGTCCTCGTCGCGCTGCGCGAGTTGTTTCCCCAGCAGCCAGTAGAGCAGGATGAACAGCGCCGTAAAGCCGACGGTGAACAGCAGCGCGAACGTCACGCTCAGGCGGATCGCCACCGAGCGGCGTATTTGTTTAATGGCTCCCCTTGAAAACATAACCGACGCCCCTCACCGTTTCGATGCGCGTTTTGTCGGGATCAACTTTCATGCGCAACCGGTGCATGAGCACATCGACGACGTTGGTTTGCGGATCGAAGCTGTAATCCCACACATGTTCGAGAATCATTGTCTTTGTGAGCGGCCTGCCCGGGTTGCGCATCAGGTATTCGAGCAGCGAAAACTCGCGCGGCTGCAGCTCCACTTTTTGCCCGGAGACCGTCACCTCGCGCGTCACCAGGTCCATGACGACGTCGTTCACCGAAAGCCGCATCGCCTCGGGGGCGCGCGTGGCGCGGCGTATCAACGCCTGCAGGCGCGCCGAGAGTTCGGCAAACGCGAAGGGTTTCGTCAGGTAGTCGTCGCCGCCGGCCTGAAGCCCCTTGATGCGATCCTCCACGGTGGCGCGCGCGCTCAAAAAAAGCACCGGCAAATCGGCGCGGTGGTTGCGCAGGCGCTTGACGAGCGAGAGGCCGTCGAGCCGCGGCAGCATCACATCGACGATGGCGGCGTCGTAAGGCGTGTTCATTGCGAGCGCGAGCCCCGTGTCCCCGTCGGGCGCGTGGTCCGCGGCGTAGCCCTCCTGCTTGAGTCCCTTGACCACAAACTGGGCGATTTTTGCATCATCTTCGACAACGAGAATCCTCACGGCACGCATGAGAGCATAGTTGCGGGCGTTGCGGAAGAAATATGTGCGGACGGGTGAATGGGCGCGAAGGTGACTCCGCTATTCCGCGCCGGCGCACGGCGTTGCCGGGAGATTGCGCGCGATGTCGTCGGCGAGGGCGGCGGCGGCTTGGCCGAGGAGCGTGGCGAGGGCGGAAGCATCCTTGCCGTCCCAGTCGGCGGCGGGGGCGGTGAATTGGCGGATGCCCGTGACCGCGTTACCTCCCGGCGCCGTAATTTCATATTCGGCGGTGAAGCGCGCGACGGGGGACGCCCCGGCAGCCGGAACCGCGCCTTCGCATTCGATGATGCGGATGCCCACGTCGTAATCGCGTTTCACGCGGCCGGGACGGAGTTCCACGCCGGACACGGAATTGGTGGCGATGAGACGCTCGCTCACGATGCGCGTGATTCCGGCCTCAAGCGTCTCCGCCCAGCGGGAGAATTCGTGATAAACAATTTCACTGGTTCCGTGGCGCACGGCGATGTTTCGGCGCGCGCGCAGGTAGGAGGGAACCTCGATGGCGCGAAGGGTGAGGAATGGCTTGCCCTTGTTTATTTCGCCGGCACCGGTTTGCGCCCCATCGGACGGCATCGTGAGCACGTAATAGCGTGTCGGGTCGGCCTTGGGTTCGGGCACGATGGAGCAACCGGAGGCCAGAAGGATAGAGGCCAGAAGGCCAGAAAGCCAGAGGACGGAGGATAGAAAACGGAGGGATCGGATGGTGGTCATGGAAAGGGAGGAGTTTGCAGTTTACGGTTTACAGTTGGCGCGCTGCCGCGCGGTGAGGAATTTTAAGATGGGATTTTAGGATTCCGGTCTCTGGCTTTCTGGCCTCTGGTCTTCTGGTATTCTGACTTTCACGGTTGTTTTTTTCCGGAGATAATCGCGCTGGGATTTCGTTCGAGATAGTCGAGAAGCTGCTGGAGGGTTTCCGCTGTTTCACTGAACTGGCGGAGGGCGCGCGTGGCGTCCTCACCGAGTCCGCCCTGCGCCTCGACCAATTGTTTGGCGGCGTCCGCCGCCTCGCCGACCTTGTTGATGGCGGTTTGCGCGTCAACGAGCACGGTGTCGAGGCGCTCGCCGACCGGCCCGACAGCACGATCGAATCTTGAAAGGGTGCGGCGAAACTCGGCGATGGCGGAGCTCATGTCGATGAACATCCTTCGCACCTCGGCAGACTCGGCGAGCGAGGCGACGGATTTGCCGGCGCGAGTGAGCTCGGTGTTGAGGGAGGCAAGATCGAGCGAGTTGACCTGGCCGCGCAGGTCCTTGATGAGGCCGCGGAGCTCGTGTGTGAATTCGGGAAGGTTCATGCGCTTCACATCGGCGAGCAGGTCGGTGATGTTGGCCTGAAGCGCGGCGATGGCGGAAGTCGTGGCGGGAATGACGACGTAGCCTTTGTCGTCCAGCATGGTCACGGCGGGCGGAGGCTGGTTTGCGAACTCCGAGGGATTTCGGAAATCGAGCTCGACGAAGAGCAGCCCGGTGGCGAGGCCCTGGATGCCGAGCTCGGCGCGGAGTCCGTGCTTGATCATTTGTTGCAGGCTCTTGCGGTCGTTGACGTCGATGAGGGAGCCCTTGCTGTCGACTATGATGTTGCGGCTGAACTCGCAGACGACCGCGACGACGGATGCGTTGGTGGCCCCGTTGTAAACGACATTCATGTCGACCACGCGCCCGACGCGCACGCCGCGGAGTTTCACGGGCGAGCCGAGGTCGAGCCCGTGCGTCGATTCGTCAAAATACACGATGAAGCGTTTCGGGCTGGAGAAAAAATTGATGCCGCCAAAGGACACGATGCCAACGATGGCGATCAGTATGGCGCCTAGGACAAATAAGCCGACCAAGGTCGGGCTGACTCTGGTTCTCATGGGAAAAGTTTAAGTTTGAAGTTCGGGTTCATTGAGAGGGACGGGAATTAGTTTTCATTTCTTCACCTTAAACTCGTCGCGCTGAGGCCGGGCGAGCGCGCCGCGCTGCAGGAAATCGCGCACGCGGGTGTCGGTGCTCGACACGGCGAGTTGCGCGGGCGGACCCTCGGCGATGGCGCCCCGCGCCTCGCGATCAAGCATCAGGATGCGGTCGGCGATGCCGTAGATGCTGGCGAGCTCGTGCGAAACGATGATGAGCGTGGTGCCGAGGCTGTCGCGGATGGAGAGCAGGAGATTGTCGAGGTTGCGCGAGGTTACGGGGTCGAGTCCGGCGGAGGGCTCGTCGAAGAAAACGATCTTGGGGTCGAGCGCGAGGGCGCGAGCGAGGCCCGCGCGTTTTTTCATGCCGCCGCTGATTTCCGAGGGATAATAGTCCTCGAAGCCGCTGAGGCCGACCTGTGCGAGTTTGTGCGCGACGACAATGTCGCGCTCCTGTTTTGTAAGCGTGGTGTATTCCTCGAGGGGAAGCGCGACGTTTTCGCGAAGCGTGAGCGCGCTCCAGAGCGCGGCGCTCTGGTAGAGGACGCCGAAAGTTTTGAGGTGTTCGCGACGGCGCGCGAGGTTGGCGTTGGTGAAGTCCTCGCCGAAATAAACCACGCGGCCCGCCGTCGGCTGGTGAAGGCCGATCATGTGCTTGAGGAGCGTGCTTTTGCCGCAACCGCTGCCGCCGACGATAAAAAAGATTTCCCCGCGCTTGACGGTGAAGTTGATGTTCTCGATCACAACGCGCCCGTCGTAACCGCAGCGCAGGTTTTCAACACCGATGGCGGTTTGCGCGCCGGACGCGGCAGGGCGGTGCGGTGACGGGGTGTTGGAAGCGGGAGTGTTCATTCTACATTATGCATTCTTTATTAGCGCGCGGCGCGTCACCATCCGAGAATATTGAAGAGCACCGCGTAAACGGCGCAGGCGACGATTATGTAGAGCATGGCGGTGACGACCGCGGAGGTGGCGGCGCTGCCGACGCCGGCGGAATCGCGCCGGGCCTGAAGTCCGCGCAGGCAGCCGGCGAGCCCGATGATGATGCCGTAGGTGGCGGCCTTGATGAGGCCGGTGGTGATGTCGGACATGTCGAGCGCGGACTGCATCTGAATCCAGTAGGCGGAGGGCGAGATTTTGAGAAGCAAGGCGGCGACGGTCATGCCGCCGAGATTGCCGAGCGCGTTGGAATAGAGGGAAAGCAGCGGCATCATAATCGCGAGCGCGACGATGCGCGGGATGACAAGGAAATCGACGGGGCGAATGCCGAATGTGACGAGCGCGTCGATTTCCTCGCCGGTCTTCATGTTGGCGATCTGCGCGGCAAACGCGCCGCCGGTGCGCCCGGACAAAACGATGCCGGTCATCATCGCGCCCATCTCGCGAACCATGGCGAGCGCGACGAGGGTGGCGATGAAGATGTCACCTCCGTATTGGCGGAGCACAACGGCGCCGATGTAGGCGAGGATGACGCCGACGAGAAAGCTGATGAGCCCGACGATGGGCAGCGCCATGGCGCCGCAGCGTTGCATTTCCTGAAGGCAGTCGCGCCAGCGAAATTTCTTCGGATGGCGCGCGAGGTGAAACGCGCTGATCACGCATTCGCCGACAAACTGCGTGAATTGTTTGGCCTGCTTGTAGGCGGAGACGGAGGCGAGACCGGCCGTGGCGAGAATGTTGGGGCGGCGCTGCCTGTCGATCGGGCGCACGCGCGCATCGCGCATGGACTTGAGCGGCCGGCGAATGTTTTCGGGAAGCGCGCTTTCGTCGGGCTCCACCTGGTTGTTTTCGCACCAGTCGAACGCCTCGCGCAGGAAGAGGACGAGCGAAGTGTCCCATTCCGTCACCTGTGAAGTGTCGGGGCGAAGCCTGCCGGCCTTTAATGCGAGCGCGGCGAGGCTGGCGGTGTCGAACGATGCCCATTCGGGCGTGCCGCCGGTGATTTGCCACGAGCCGCCGAGCTCAAGTCGAACGCCGTCCTGGTCCGGAACGGCGCGCGCCCGCGCTGCGGTGGATGTTGTCGTGGTGGAAATGCTCATTCGCACAAAATAACTGGTTCATTATTGGGAAAACCTAAACGCAAAAGTGTGCCACGTTTTGCAGGGCGCATCCCAAGATTTTGCAATGTTTCGTAAAATATACGGTTAAATCCCCGCATAAGCGCGCGCAAAGGAAGTCTGGGCGGCGTCACCGCGGCGCGGGCGGAACCGCAGGGACGCGCCTTGCGGGCGCACGCGAGGTGCGCGCCCACGAAACCCAGGCGGGCTTTGGAAAGTTTTAATTGTAATCTTTCGCGGCGGAAAGACCGGTTGTGAATTCCTTCACCGAATAGGTGTTTCCGAAACGGTCTGTCGCGCGGACCTCGACGCGGGCGTTTGGATTTTTCAAGGTGTGCCGGTAAAGGTGCGTGTTTTCGCCGTTTCCGCCGGAGGCATACGACTTGCGCTTGAGCTCGCCCACATGGTAACCGGCGGCATAGGCATCGACCATCCGGGGAAGTTTTTTCAACGGGCCGGCCTCCACACCGTCTTCGTAGGCGATAATTTTCCACGACGGATCGGAGTTCCAGACATCGACGACGATGTCGTCCGCGGTTTGATAATAAGTGAAGTGGCCGCCGGGGCCGCCGAAGCGCGCGTCGCCGCGATACATCCGCATCTGGAAATCGAGGCCGCGCCTGATGGATTTGTAGGCCCAGTTCGCGGCCTTGTTTCCGTTGAAGGTGTAGAAGGCGAAACCGTTTGGCGTGCCGTCGGTGTTGAGCGTGGACCGCCACCACGCGCCGCAGGCGGTGGCGTGGGTGTGCTCGAAGGCGTCGATCGGCTGGGTGATGACGAGATTCTCCTGGGTGTGCATGTGGCCGGCCATGAGCTGCACGTCGGCGTAGCCTTTCAACAGGGAGAGCACGGCCTCGCGGTTTTGCAGGGAGTTGTCGGCGCGCAACGGGGCGTGGTAAGCGAGAACGATGGCTTTGTTTTTCGGCACAAAGCGCAGGTTCTGGCGGAGCCACTCGACCTGCTCGTCGGTGAAGCCGACTTTGTAGTTTTTCCTGTCGCCGTAGAGGATGTTGTCCATGCCGATGATGTGAACGCCGCCGCGATTGAAGGAGTAGTTGAGCGGGCCAAAGACGTTTTCAAAATTCTCGCCGGATTTATAGTCGTCGTTTTTGACGGCCTCGTTGTGATCGTGGTTTCCGATGACGGCGAAGAAGGGTATTTCGGCGAGGCTGGTGATGTCGCGCATGGGTTCGAGAAACTGCAGGTTGTCGTGGACGACATCGCCGAGGAGAATGGCGTAGCAGGGCAGGCGCGAGGCCTCGCCGAATGCGCGAAGGTCGGCGATGGTCTCCTCCTTGTAACGCGCGAGGTTGGCGTCGATGCGCGTCTGGGGGTCGCCAACACAAACGAGCGTAAATTCCCTCTCGGGCGCGGGAAGCCTCGCGAGGTCGAAGTTGTGGCGGTTGCCATTTCCGAGTTTTGTCCAGAACTTGGCCAGGCTGTTCTTGCCGGGCGCGCCGCCGGTTTCAACGACGAAGTTTTCCGGCGTGGAATAATACACCATGCGCGCCTTCGAGTTGCGCTTCATTTGATAAACGCCCCTCGCGTCGGTGGCGACGCACTGGAAACCGTCGCTTACGACAACGCCCGCGACGGGCGCGCCGGTTTCGTCGAGAATGCTTCCGTAGAGGTCGATGCCGGCGTCCGGTTTGATGTCGGGGTGAGTGCCTTTTGCAAAAGCGATGCCGGAGACGGCAAGGAAAAGAAACGCGGCGATGGCGCGCGCGATGCGGTGCATGGTGGTGATGGATGTCGGGTGATGGGTGGTCATAATTGAGAAAGGAGCCGGTGCGAAAGGAGTCAGGAGTCAGAATACAGGAGTCAGGAGGGGCGCTGCCGCGCCAATGGAAAAGGTTAAATTAAAAGATAAAATGTAAGAGCGTCCGACTGGCGTTTGGCTCGAAACCGGCCTCCGGTATTTTGGTTTTCCACTTTCAGCCCTTCAGTCTTTCAGTCCTTCAGCCCTTGCCCTGGCCTCCGGATATTTCTCAAGGAATTCGAGCAATTCCGCCCGCATCTCTTTCACGGCGTTTTGAGTGGACTGGTTCTTCAACATTTCCTCCACGATAATTTGCCCGAGAAGCCGACCCGCCTGGGTGTCGCTCGGATAATGCGCGCCCGCGAGGACTCGGCTCCACATGATTTCCCGCGCGGCATCGTCGAAAAGCGTTTTATACTCGGGCAACGCCCCGCCCAAAAACATCGCCCAGAGCACGCCGCAGGAGGAATGGCCGCTTGGATAGGAGGCGCTGCGCGGCACGTCCACGCAAGGCTCGACTCCGAGGCCGCGTTTGTGGGGACGAACGCGATTCCATTGGTTTTTGGACGCAATCATGACCACGCGGCGCTCCGCCGTTGCCTGCCGCAAAATCGCGGCCGTGCGGGGCAGGTTTTCCCCGGTGAACGCGGGACCGAAAACAACCTGCCCCATGCAACCCTCCTCAATGGACAGGAATGCGTGCGCGTTGATGCGCACGGCGCGCGCGACTTGCTCCGGCGTGCGATCTTTTTGGACTTGGAGCAGTGTTTCCACGTCGGCCATTCCGGCGGGAGAATCGTTCGCGGGCGGCGGCGGAATCTTCGCAAGAATGAGTTCGTGATCCGTTGTCAGAAAGCGCGGCGTCGCGAGCTTTGCGAGGATGTCCTCATGCTCCGTGGTCAGGTGGTGAATCGGCGGAGCCCCGAAGGCAGCGGCAAGGCCGGACGCCAACAACAGCGTTATGGTGAGCAGCTTTTTCATGGGTAGCATCTGGTTTGGCGTTTCGGCGGGAAGTGCGGTTGCCCGGTGTTTGATTGCGAAAGGCGGATGTTTCCTGAAAGCAAAGCCGGGACACGCGCGATTGAGCAAATCAAAAGACAGGATTTCCAGGAGCCGGACGCATCCCAAGATTAGGCGGCGTCTGGCGAAACGCGCGGGTGAAAACGAGCGCGCACAAGAACGCGCACGGGCAACCGGGTGTCGCGACAAAGTTTTCCTCGAAATCCCGCGCCATTGTCTCCGAGGCAAAAACGAGCCGCGTCATATGTGACCGCCAGCGTCGCGAGCGCCTGCGAGTGAACCGCCTTGTGTTGGGCGGAGAGACCGGGAAACGGAACTTCCTTATGGAAAGCAAACGCCGGGGAAAACTCCCGGGCCTCCCGCGGCGGCAAGATTTAACATTGCATTGAAACTTGTTGAAAACCGCGCGGCGTTGTAAAGCCACGCCTCAGAATTTCATGCTCCTCGCGCTCAACAAACCCTACGGCGTGCTTTCGCAATTCACGCCCGAGCCCGGCTCGCGCTGGTGCTCGCTCGCGGACATCTCCGCGCCCGCGCCGCTGCCGCCGCGCGTGTATCCCGTCGGGCGTCTCGACGCCGACAGCGAGGGGCTGTTGCTGCTCACCGACGAGCGCGCGCTTGTCGACCGCCTGCTCAATCCCGCCCGCGCCCATGCGCGCGAGTATTTTGCGCAGGTTGAAAACATCCCCGAGCCCGGCGCGCTTGCGCGGCTCGCGCGCGGCGGCATCGTCATCGGCGGACACCGCGCGCTGCCGTGCCGCGCGGAGTTGATTGATCCCGCCTCGCCGGAAGTCGCCGCGATTCCGCCGCGCGATCCGCCGATTCGAGTTCGCAAAAACATACCCGACGCGTGGCTCTCGCTCGAACTCACCGAGGGCAAAAACCGCCAGGTTCGGCGCATGACCGCCGCCGTCGGGCATCCGACGCTGAGGCTCGTGCGCGTGCGCATCGGCGCCCTCCGCCTCGCCGCGCTCGGACTCGCCCCCGGCGAGTGGCGCGAACTCACAACCGCCGGGCGCGAAGCGTGTTTTTCGTAGCGCGGGCATCCTGCCCGCACAGACCTTCAAACCGGCGGGCAGGATGCCCGCGCCCCCAGGGGCTACTTTCTTTTCGCCGTCGCCTGCGGCGTTTGCGGCAGGGCCACGCTTTCGCGCTTGATCAAACCATACGGCAAAATCGTGTGGGGCTGCGGCCTTTCCCCGTCCAGGCACGCCTCGATGACATCGGCGGTGGACGCGGCCATCGCCGCATAGTCGGGCGAAATCGTCGTCAGCGGGGGAACCGTGTAGTTGGAAAACGCCGTCTGCTCCGAGGCGATGAGCGAGATGTCATCCGGCACCCGGCGCTCGTAAAGCGAGAAGGCGTAATACGCCATGACCCCGGCGTTTCCCCCCGGGCAAAACAGGGCGTCCACACCGCGCTTCAACAGTTTCCCGATCAACTCCACATACCGTTCGGAGCCCGGCCCGGAAAACATGACCAGCGAATCGTCGCAAGGGAGCTTTCGCGCGTTCAGCGCGCGAATGACGGCGGCGTGCCGCAGGTCGGCGTTGCCCGTGCCCGGATCGCCATGGACGATGCAGCCGATCTTGCGGCAACCGCGTTCGTGGAGATGCGAGATCGCGATCTTCATGCCCTGGGCCTCGTCCGAGCGAACATAGAACACATGGGACGGATTGGGCTTTCCGTCGCGATCCATGATGACCAGCGGAACGGGAAACCGGTCGGGCCAGTCGGCAAAGTCGGCGGGCTCGGCGCCGATGGCGACCGCGGCGCAAAACTGCATGTCCTCAAGCCGGTCGCGATTGTTGACGGGCAGTATTTCCAGGCGGAAGCCGCGCCGCGGCATCTCCTGCGTGAGCGCCATCAGAATCATGTCCACGCAACTCTGCACCGGCCACACCGCGTTGTAGGGCGTGATGATGACCACGTTCTTTTGCTTGAGCGAAAGCCGGGGGTGGTAGCCGTGCTCGCGCGCCGCGGCAAACACGCGCTTGCGCAAGTCGGGACGGATGTTCGGGTGGTGGTTGAAAACCCGCGAGATGGTCGCAATCGACACTCCCGTGAGGCGCGCGAATTCCTGAATCTTTATCATGGAGGGCTTGCTCATGGCTTGAAAATAGGGGCTGTTTTTCTAAAAATTTTCCAAAGTTTCAAAAAACAAAATCAATTTTCAATGATAATATTGAAATCTTTCTGATAGAATGCCGAGCATGAAACCTCGCACCCGCCCCGTGTCCGCCCTTCGCCATCTTCCCCTGTCTCTCCTCGCCGCGCTCGCCGTGCTTATCTCCTTGCCGGGCGTGGCGGCGCGGGCCCAGACCGCGGCAAATGCCGGTTCCGGCGCCGTCACCGGGCGCGTTTTTAATCCCGCGACCGAGGAATATGTGCGCGACGCGCAAATCCGCGCCGTGCCCACCGGTGAAACTGTTTTCACCGAGGCCGGCGGTTTTTACCAAATCTCCGGCCTGCCCGCCGGCGAGGTCGCGCTTGTGCTCAGCTACGCCGGATTGCCCGACATCACGCGCACCGTCACGGTTGCCGCCGGCGCCACCGCCACGCTTGATTTCGACCTGCCCGTCGCCAGGGCGCCCGCCGTCACCGGAGGCGACGACGACGTGGTCCAGTTGGAAAGGTTCACCGTCACCTCCGAGCGCGAGGGCCAGGCCAAGGTCATCATGCGGCAGCGCGCCTCGATGGACATCGGCCAGTCCATCTCGTCCGACCTTTTCGGCAGCGACCCCGAGGGCAACATCGGCGAGTTCCTCCGCAACGTCCCCGGCATCTTCGTCAACTCCGTTTCCGGCGAGGCCTCCAACGTCAGCATCGGCGGGCTTCCCGCCGAATACACCAACGTCACCGTGGACGGCATGGCCGCCGGCGCCGCCAATCCCCCCGGCGGCGATTTCAACGCCGTCACGCGCGCGCCCTCCTTCGAGTTGATTTCGCTCAACAGCATGGAGTCGATCGACATCTCGCGCACCATCAGCGCGGATGTGGACGCCAGCGCCCCCGCCGGCACCATCAACCTCCGCAGCAAGACCGCATTCGACCGACGCGGCACCCGCTTCGCCGCGCGCCTGGTCGTCAACGCGCACTCCTCCGCGCTCACCCTCGACAAAACGCTCGGCCCCGACGACGACCGCGGCTCGCTCAAAGTCCGCCCCGGTTTCCTCGCCGAGTTCTCCACCGCGGTGCGCAACAAATACGGCCTCATTATCAATATCAGCGAAAGCAACATCTACTCGATCACGCACCGCACCGGCCTCGTCACCGACTACGCCCCCACCGCCGCCGACCCGCGCCCGCAGTTGCCCAACAACTTTTACTTTCAAGAGCAGCCGCGCGTGAACCACCGCTTCGCCGCCACCATCCGCGGCGACTGGCGAATCACGCCCCGACTCACGCTTGGCGCGACCATCAACTACAACAAGACCGACACGTGGAGCAAGCTGCGCAAGGTCGCCTTCAGCGCCGGCCTCGGCACCAACCGCGCCACATCGCTCAACGTCATCGGCAACGCGCCGATGTATTCCTTCGAGACCACCGGCACCACCGCCTTTGCCCAGGTTGAGCAGCGCGCCTCCGTCCTCAACAGCCGCTATTTCGCCCCGCAGGTCCGCCTCGAATACAAACTCCGCGACATCACCCTCGACGCCACGGTCGCCTACTCCGACTCGAAAAGCGTCAGCGACGGTTACGGCCAAAAAGGCGCCGCCTACTTCGCCCGCGCCAACGCCAGGGGCATCAACTTCCGATCCACCCGCACTCCCGGCGCCGACACCTCCGACTTCACCGTCACACAACTCTCCGGCGAGGACATCGCCTCCGGCGCCTCCTTTAACAGGGACACCACCCTCTTTGTGGAGGACGGGCGCAAAAACACCCGCAAGGATTTCACCGCCCAGGCCAACGCCTCCGCGATCACCCGCTGGCTCCTGCCCATCCACTGGAAAGCCGGTCTGAAAAGCCACCAGCAAAAGCGCACTTTCGACCAGGCGTATTGGCTGAAACGCATAGCCTATACCGACACCTCCGCCGCCAATATCTCCGCCCAAAACGCCTCCTTCAAAAGTGCCTACGATTTCGACTTCGGCGATCTTGGCGGCTCCATCATCACGCCCTCCGGCGGCACCATTTTTATGTTCGATCCCGCCGCCATTGCCAGGGTTTGGGATGAGGACCAGACTCGCGACGCCGCCGACAGAATCTTCCGCCCAGCCCCCACCGTCGCCGACTACTACAGCACCAACGTCCTTTACCACCGCAATTTCCGCGAGCGCATAGACGCCGGTTACCTGATGGGCACCACCACCTTCCTCGACAAGCGCCTCACCGTGCGCGCCGGCATCCGTTACGAGGACACCAACATCAAAATACACGAGCCCAACCCGCGCTCCGCCCGCGAGGTCGAGCTCAAAGGCTACACCATCGGCGCCAGCACCGGCTACGCCACCACCACCGAGGGCATAGACTACCAGTTCTTCTCCCTCCCCCGCGCCACCCGCAAATATGACTACGACAACTTCTTCCCCAGCGCGTCCCTGAAATACCTCATCCGCCAAAACCTCGTCTTTCAGCTTGGCTACGGCACCACCATCCGCCGCCCCAACTACGACGACCTCATCGGCGTCATCAACGTCATGAGCAGCCAGAACCGCATCAGCGTCCCCAATATCAATCTGCGTCCTGAAAAAGCCAAAACATTCTCCGCCCGTCTCGCATGGTATTTAAAGAGGGCCGGCCAGCTCTCCGTCGCCGTTTACCAAAACAACATCGACAGCAAAATTCAAAACGAGGAGGTGCCCGTCGAAAGCTACGACGACGTCCTGGCGGACCAATATCCCGGCTACAACGTCTCCACCCGCTTCAACAGCGGCGGCCAGGTTACCACCCGCAGCATGGAGCTTTCCTGGAGCCAAAACCTCGGCATGATCGCCCCTGTCCTCCGCCCCGTCAGTCTCCGCGCCAACTACACGCGCACCTACGCCGACACCATTGTCTCCAACCTCGTCCCGCACACCATCAACGCCGGCATCAGCTACTCGTGGCGCGCGCTGAGCCTCAACGTCAATTGCAACTGGAGCGACGACTTCCCAATCGTCGCCAACGGGGAGAGAATCCGCCGCCACCGCGCCCAGACCGACATCAGCGGCGACTGGCGCATCAGCCAGCGCTACACCGTCTCCTTCAGCGTTCGCAACGTCTTCGACGCGCGCTACGTCTGGCAGGAAAAAAAGGGCGACAACCCGCTCACCCTGTATCTGACCGACCGCGTCGGCTCCGTTGTCAGCCTCTCCGTGAAAGGCCAGTGGTGACCCGCCGCCGCCGGCCCCAGCAAAAAACTGAAAGCCCCGAAAACACAAATCCCAAAACCGCCATGAACCTTTCGCAACACTCCCCCTTGCCATCGTTTTCCGCAACGCTGCCGGCCTCACCGGCGGAAAACTTCCCCCTCGCGTCCGAGCCAGTATTCGGGGCGTCGCGCGTGGTGCCCGAAAGCCAGCACCCAAATTGTTTCATCCAGGATGATGTAGGCGAAGTAATACGGAAACATCCGCAGGTTCACCCGGCGGTATCCGCCCGCGCGCAAGGCCGCCGCCAGCGGGTTGCCCGCGATACGCTCACGCGCGATGCGCGCCTCCTCCTTCAGCTTGGGGCCAAGCCGCTTTTCGATGGCTCCGTAATACTCGACCGCCACGAACAATTCCTCCCGCGCGATTGGCCAAAACTTCACCTTCACGACGGGAATCGACTGTCAAGCTCGGCAAACACCGCATCGGCGTCCACACCTCCGGCGGTCCCGTTTCGCACCGCCTCCGCGCGCCGCGCGATTTCCTCGCCCCAAGCATGCTCAATTTCCGCGCTCAACGGACGCCCCTCATCCACCCCGGCGAACAACTCCAGCGCCAGTTCAGCCTTCTCCGTTGGCGTCAGCCGGGCGATCTCAGCTTTTATTTCAGCAACACTCATGCCCGCCACCCTGTCCCGCTTTTTCAAAATGACAACCCGAAACCCTGCCTCCCACCCATTCAACCCTGTCAAGATGCTCGTTCCGCTCGCAGCAGCCTTTTTGTCCTTTGGCGCCTTGCTGCCGTGCGTCCGCGCCCAGACCACCACAATCACCACCAGCACCAACGCCCCCGCGCAGCTCGTCCTCAGCGCAGGCACCACCACCATCGATGTCGCCGCCGGCGCGCTCTACACCTTCGACAACCTCGCCACCGGCGGCAACAGCGCCATCATCGGCAACACCGCGGGCGCTGTTTTTCGCACCACCGGCAGCGGCACCACCGTTTTTATTAACAATGACATAGTGGGACGCGGCCCCGGCCTGAGCCTCCGCGCCTCCGGCACGCTCGACCTGCAAAACGTCCGCTTCGGCGACAAGGACAACCCCGCGCTCGGCAACATCAACCGCCAAAGCGGCCAGGGTGGCGGCGCCCTTTCCATCACCGCTGCCGACGCCCTCCTCGAGCTCCGCAATGGCGAGTTTTATTACAACAAAAGCACCCTCGGCGGCGCCAGCGGCGGCGCCATCCAAATCGCGAGCGGCGCGCGCTCCATCATCGACGGAGCCACCTTCCTCGGCAACTCCTCCGCCAACATCGCCGGCGCCATCCTCTACAATTCCATCAACCAGTCGCACATCCTCAAAAACGCGGTCTTCACCAGCAACACCGCCGCCTCCCGCGGCAGCGCCGTCTCCGTCTATGCCGGCACTGTCGCGATGACCGACGTCGCATTTTACGGCAACAAAACCACCAACACCTCCCTCGCCCACCCGGGCGGAGCCGTCCACATCGTGGCCGCCGCGCGCGCCACGATCGACGGCGCCGTCTTTGAGCAAAATTCATCATCCATCATTGGCGGCGGTGCCATCAGTGTCTACGCCACCGGCATCACCACCATCACCAGCGCCACCTTCGGCAATGCCACCGACCTCACCCGGGGCAACTTCTCCTCCAACGGAGCCGGCGGCGCCATCCTCGAATCCGGCTCCTCGAACCTCGTCCTCAACAACGCCGCCTTTTACGGCAACTTCACCTCCACCGGCAATGGTGGCGCCATCGCCGTCCTCGCCGGCGGCACTCTCTCCGTTAACGGCGGTGTCTTCGTCTCCAACTCTGTCGGTCCCACCGCCGGCTCCCAAGGCTCCGCCATTCACCTCGCCGCGGACACCGTCGCCACCATCACCAGCGCCACATTCGCCAACAACAACTCCAGCTCCCACGCCACCGTTTTGATTACGGGAGGAAACACCAGCTTGAAAACCTACACCTTCACCGACGTGCTCTTCGATGAAAACTACGTCGCCAACGAGGGCGGCGGCGTCTTCCTAAACGGCGGCAACAGCCGCTACGAATTCAACCGCGCACGCTTCACCGGCAACTCCGCCAACACCGGCGGCGCCATCACCACCCGCGCGGGCACCATCCTCACCCTCACCGACGCCGTCTTCACCAGCAACACCGCGCGCGCCGGCACCGGCGGCGCCATCTCCCTTCACCTGGGCGGCCTCCTTGCCTACAACGCCACCGTCTCCGCCACGCACTCCGGCAACATCGCCGGCGCGGGCGCCGCCTCCGGCGGCTTCCTCTACCTCGGCGCCGGCGGCACCGCCAACTTCAACATCGCCCCCGCCGCCATCGTCCAGATTGGCGGCGAATCCGGCGCGCACGACACCATTTCCACCGGCACCTTCACCGACACCGTCATCAACATAAACAACGACCCCGCCGCCGTCGGCGCCGCCCCCGGTGACGGCGCGGGCACGCTCATCCTCGCCAATGGCGATTCCTCCTCACAACGCGGAGCCATCAACCTCCACGCCGGACGCCTCCTGCTCGCCAACTCCGCCACGCTCGGCGGCACCATCACCGTCGCCGACGGCGCGACCTTTGGCGGCGAAGGCACGATCGACTCCGCCGCCGGAGGCGCGCTCAACCGCTCCGTCGCCATCCAAACCGGCGGCACGCTTCAAGTCGGACTCGACGGCGCGGACGGCGCCGCGCAAACACTCGCCATCGCCGGCAACCTCGCGCTCGCAAACAACACCGCCATCATCGGCGACGGCGTGCTCGCCACGCCCGGCGCGGGAGGCATCACGCTCGGCGCGGCGGCGGGCGACACCGTGACGGCCAATATCGCCGCGGACAAACTCGTGTCCATCACAGGCCTCGCCAGCGGCGCGGGCGGCCTGCTGAAAACCGGCGACGGCACGCTCGATCTCTCCGGCGCGAACACCTTCGCCGGCGGCGTCACGCTCGCCTCGGGCACGCTCACGCTTGGAAGCAACACCGCGCTCGGCACCGGCGCGCTCGCCGTCACCGGCACCGCGACCGTGGGCTTTTCCGCCGCCGCCACCGTTTCAAACGCCGTCACGCTCAGCACGACCACCGTGATTGACAGCGGCGCGTTCACCACCGCGCTCAACGGAGCCATCACCGGCCCCGGCGGCATCATAAAACAAGGCTCCGGCCAGCTCGCCCTCGGCGGCGCGCTCACCGGCGTCCCCTCCATCGCCATCAACGCGGGCTCCCTCTCCGGCAACATCGACAGCGTCTCCGCCATCAGCATCTCCAACACCGCCGCCTACATCGGCAACCTCGCGCGTTCGAGCGGCCAGACGCTCTCCATCACCACCGGCTCCATCGGCGGCAACCTCACCCTCTCGCAAGGCGCCCTCCTCGAATTCAACCTCGCCGACGCCGGCTCCGGCGCGTCCCTCGACATCAGCGGCGCCTTCTCCGCCACCGGCACCACCACGCTCAACTTCATCAACCTCGGCAACGCCACCTACACCATTGTCTCCGCAAACAGCATCACCGCCAACAACTCCAACTTCGACTACACCGTCAACGGCGGCCCGCTCACCGGACGCAACAGCCTGGCCCTCACCGTCGGCACAAACGACATCACCGTCGCCGCCTCCTACCGCAACCTGCGCATGACCTGGGACGGCGCAAACGGCGGCGCCTGGGACACCGCCGCCTCAAACTGGAACGACAACGGCACGTCCGACTTTGGCGAGACACGCTTCGTCACCGGCGACAGCATCCGCTTCGCCTCCACCGCCTCCGGCACCGTCCTCGTCGCGGACGCGGGCGTGACCGCCGGCGACATCGAAGTGGCGTCAACCGGCGCGCTCACCTTCACCGGCGGCGCCATCACCGCCAGCGCGACCTCCGCCTCGGTGGACGGCGTCGCGGACGCCGTTTACCTCAGCTCCGGCACCGTCGCGGCAACAGGCAAGTTTGTCAAAAAAGGCGCGGGCACGCTCACATTCGACAACGCCGCGGGCGTCTTCGAGGGCGGCCTTGAAATCGAGGACGGCGTGCTCGCGTTCAATCGCGCCGCCCAGCTCGGCGACGCCTCCGGCACCATCAGCCTCACCGGCCCCGCCACACTCCGCGCCAACGGCGACATTCTCGGCGCCACCGGCACGCTCGGCGGCACGCTCGTCATCGCCGCCGCGAGCGGCACCTTCGACACGCAAGCCCACACCGTCGAATCCACCGCCACGCTCGCCGGCTCCGGCACGCTCGTCAAAATCGGCGACGGCAACCTCATACTCCGCACAACCGACAACGCCGCCTTCGCCGCCCCCACCCTCGTCTCCGCCGGCTCGCTCCTCCTCGCCGACGGCGCGAAACTTGGCGGCGCGCTCACCGTCGCCCCCGGCGCGACCGCCGGCGGCATCGGCGCGTTCACCGGCGGCGTCACCGTCAACGACGGCACGCTCCTCGTCGGCGACGCCGGCGAGACCGGCGCCGGCGCGCTCGCCATCGGAGGCGCGCTCACCCTCAACGGAGCCGCCCGAGTCGAGTTCGGCATCCACGCCGGCGGCATTGCCGACACCCTCGACGTCACCGGCGCCATCAACACCGCCAACGCCACAAACGTCGTCTCGATCAGCATCGCCGGCGGCATCGCCTCCGGCACCTACGCCCTCGGCAACGCCGGCGCGCTCGCCTCCGTGCAAAACCTTGAGGTCAACGGCGTCCTCATCGACAGCTCGCTGCGCATCGTCAGCGAACTCGCCGCCACCTCCGGCACGCTCCTCTACATCTACGGCATGGACGACTCGCGCTACATGGAATGGACCGGCGCGAGCGGCACGGGCACATGGAACATCGGCCTCGCCAACTGGCAGGGCTACAACGGCGACACCGGTGGCAAATCCAAATTCCAGGACGGCGACACCGTGCGCTTCACCGGAGCCGCAACCGCAAGCATCGCCCTCGAATCCGCCGCCACCGTCTCCGACATGGTCGTGGACAACACCGGCACGCTCACCTTCACCGGCGCGGCCCTCTCCACCAGCGTCGCGACAAACGGCGCGCTCATCACAAACGCCGCCGGCAAACTCGTGAAATCCGGCGAGGGCGCGCTCGTGTTTGAAAACGCCGCCAACACCTTCATCGGCGGCATCGAGCTCGACGCCGGCCTCCTCGCAGTCTCCACCGACGCGCAAATAGGCACCGCCGGCGCCGGCATCACCCTCTCCTCCGGCACCCTCCGCGCCCTCGCCAGCCTCGCGCTCTCCGACACGCTCACGCTCGCGGGCGGCTCCGCCGCGCTCGACACCGGCGCGAACGCAATCACGCTCACCGGCGGCATCGCCGGCTCCGGCACGCTCTCCAAGCTCGGCACGGGCGCGCTCACGCTCTCCGCCGCCACCTCCGGCGCAAGCCTCCTCTCCGCCGACGCCGTCACGCGCATCGTGGACGGAGCCGTCCTGCTCCGCGACTTCACCGCCGCCGACGCGACCGCGACCACGCACACCTTCATCCTCGACGGCGGCTGGCTCGACCTCTCCGACACCCCCGGCTTCAATCCCGCCACCGGCGCGGGCGCGAACGACTGGGCCGGCCTCACAATCACCGGCACCGGCGGCACCATCATCGGCTCCAACGACAAAATCACCCTCCGCGACGGCGCCATCCTCGCCTCCGTCGGCGGCGCCACCATCGCCGAGCAAGGCATCTTCGTCGTCGTTGACGCCGGCGCCGACGGCGTGGCCACCCTTGCCAGCGCCAATAATTACGCCGGGCGCACACTCCTCCAAAGCGGCACGCTCCGCATCGCCGCCGACGACCGCCTCGGCCTCGTCTCCCTCAATCGCGAAGTCCGCGTCACCGGCTCCGGCGCGGCGCTCGAAATCACGGAGGACGGTTTCCTCTCCAACCGCACCCTCGGCCTCGACGAAAACGGCACGCTCTCCATCGCCGCCGGCGCAAGCGGCACCTGGGCCGGCGCCATCACCGGCCTCGGCAAAACGCTCACCAAGGCCGGCGACGGCGAACTCGTCATCACGAACACGGGCAACTCCACCACGCTCGCCTACCATGTGGCCGGGGGCGTCCTTGAGGGCGACGCGACCATCCTCTCCCGCGCCATCACGCTCGACGCCGCCGGCACCGTCGCCGTCAACCAGGCCGCCGACGCGGACTACACCCCGCAAATCACCGGCGCGGGCGTCTTTGAAAAACGCGGCGCGGGCGTGCTCACGCTCCTCTCCGCGCTCGGCAACACCGGCGCCGTCCGCGTTGCCGCCGGCACCCTCAAGACCGGCGCCGACAACCAGCTCTCCGCCGCCTCGCCGCTCATCGTTTCCCAAGGGGCCGCGCTCGACATGCGCGGCACGCGCCAGACCGTCTCGTCACTCTCCCTCGACGGCGCGCTCCTCCTCTCCGCCACCGTCAACTCCAACCTCGGCGCCATCATCGCCTCGGATTACCTGAAGGCGACGGACTTCGTCACCGGCACCGGCTCCATCGCCCTCACCCTCAGCGAAACCGACGAGGACGGCTACTCCCCGCTCAACGGCGACGCGCCCTCCTCGGTGATATTGATCGAATCCGGCAACAACACCGCCGACCTCTCCATCAGCATCGCCAACAACCCCGACGACACCATCTACGCCTGGGATGTGACGAGCGACGGCAACAACTGGCGCCTCTCCCGCGAAAACCTCATCCCCGTCATCCCGGCCGTCACCGGCATCAACGCCGCCGTCCACATCGGCACGCAAACCGCCTTCGACACGCTCTCGCAACGCATCAGCCTCCTGCGCCTCGCCAACGACGGCAAGCACCGCATCGGCGGAGACCTGTGGGTGGCCGGCGCCTATCGCCACGACAAGATAAAAGGCACGCTCTACGAAGGCGCCAAGGCGGACACCAGGTCCGTGCAAACCGGCGTGAACCTCGTCAAGGCGCCCAAGGCCGCGCGAGGAAAAAGCAAAGGCGGCCTCAAATACGCGGCGGGCGTGTTCCTCGATTTCACCGACACCGACATCGACATGACCGACGCCGACACCACCACCCGGACCGGCGGCGGCGGATTTTATCTCACCTACCAGCCCAACGACGCGTTCCACGCCGAAGGCATCGCGCGCCTGGCGAAAGGCAAGCACGACACCCGCGTGAACGGCATGGACGACATGCGGCTCGGCACAAACGGCTTCGGCCTCTCGCTTTCGCTCGGTCACACCTTCCGCACCAAGTCCGGCTGGATGGTGGACGTGAGCGAGCGCATTCTTTACAGCATCACCAACGTGCAGGAGGACATCGACAGCGCGCACCGCCTGTTCAAGGTGAGCGACGTGGATTCGTTCCGCGGCCTCGTGGGCGTGCAATTTTCGCGAAACGTCCGGCTGTTTGGAAAATGGGATCTGCGCCCCGCGTTTCGCGTGGCCTACGACCACGAGTTCAAGGGCAAAAACGGCACGACGGTTCTCCGCTACCACGACGCGGGCCGCACCCGCCTGCGCGACCGGTATGATTACGCCGACGATTTCAGCGGCGGCTCGGTTGACATCGGCGCCGGCGCGACGCTGCGTTTCAACGCGCACTTCGAGCTCTACGCCGACATCTCCGGCAGCATCGGCGGCGAACTCGAAAACTACACCGCCAACCTCGGCATAAGCTGCCACTGGTAAGCCGCCGGAACCGGTCACCGACACGCCACAAAACAACACCATCGCCACTCTTGGGCGGTTCGAGCGCGAGCAAAGTGCAGGCTCGCGCTTTTTCATTTAAGCTGCCGCGAAAAGCGACCGCCCGGTCGCGCACCGGCATGACCTCGCCGGGGGGCGTGACGGCAGGGCGCCACGCGCGCTTACTTCGACCAGAGATAGCTTTGCCGTGAGAAAATTTCCGCGCCGTCGGCGGCGAGCAGCCTCAGGCGCCAGGCCGTGGGACGGGCCTTTGCGTCGGGCCAGTCCGCGCCGGTGAGCCCGGGATTGAGAATCAGCGCGCCCTTGCGCAGCGGCGGCGCGGGCAGCGAATAGGTTTTCGGATCGGGCGAGGTCGGCATGATGACGTCGAGCACAATGCGCGCGCCGGAAATGTCGCCGGGGATTTTCACGCGGGTGAAAAAATAGTAGCCCTCCCGGCTTTCGGGGCGGGTGCGGAGAACGATTTGGCCGCCCGTGTTTTCCCTGCCGGAAAAATACTCCGAGATGCGGTCGAACGATTCAGCCGCGCGGTATTCCGGCCAGACGCGCACGACTTTGACCGCGCCGGATTTTGATCCGCCGCTCGCGCATCCGGCGGCGATGACGACGGCGGCAATCATGAGCGAAAATGAAAATGTTTGGGCGAGGAGGCGTTTCATTGAACTTGGGGTTGGGCACGGTTTGAGTGTTTCCAACACAAGCCGGCATGCTTGAAATTGCCGTGAATGGCGAGTCGAAGATTTGTGACGCCCCAAGGCGAGCCGTAAGATTTCCGGCTCACCGGGACGGTTCGCCCCACCTAAAAATGCGACTGAGCAAATCTCTTTCACTCAACCGCACAACCGGGGCGGCGAAGGATTGACAGGCTCGTTACAGTCGGTCTTTTCATGTCGCCAATGCACGAAAACGCGCACACCGCAGCTCCCTTTTTCCGACGGCTTTTTGCGTCGGGGCTGTGCGCGCTTGTGCTGGCGGTTGGCATGCTCGCGGCTTCGCCCCAGCTGCACAAGATGCTGCACAATGATGCCGACCAGCCCGACCATACTTGCGTGATCACGGACTTTGCGCAGGGTGCCACACTCACGGCCGCCCTCGACGTCCCGCCCGCGAACGTGATCGTGTGGCGCGAGGTTTTTTTCACGGCGCCCGAGGCGCCGCTGTTTGGGATTCCGAAACACACGCACCCGCTCCAATGCGGGCCGCCGGCGCGCGTTTGATAAAAACTCGTCCGCTTTGGGGCGCGACGCCCGCGATTGCCGAACATGACATGCGACGCGGTTCCTCCTGTTTGCAATGCGCGAGCTGTATTCCCGCGATTGCGCGAACCGTCCCGAAAAACACCCGAAACCCAACATGAAAACCAATGTCCACAATTTCCCTTTTTTCCCGATCCCTGCTCAATTCAAACACCGCAAGATGCAACATCGCGCGGCTCGTCATCGCAATCGCGCTCATCGCGCTTAATTCCGGCGTTCGCGGCGCGACCCGCGACGACGACGATGTCATCAACCTGGACCGCCTCACCGTTTCCACGGGCACGCGAACGGAGCGGCTGGCTTCCGACGCGCCCGTCAAAACCGAGTTTTTCCTGGCCTCCGAAATCAAGGCGCACGGGGGCGTCACCCTCGCCGACAGCCTGCGCTTGATACCGAGCGCCCGCTTTGAGTCGAACTGCTCCAATTGCGGCCTCAACGAAATCCAGCTTCTCGGGCTCAGCACCGATTACACCGCGATTTTGTTTGATGGCGCGCCGCTCTACTCGGGGCTGGCCAAGGTTTATGGCGCCGATCTTTTCCCCACGATTTTCATCGACCGCATCGAGATCGTCAAAGGAAGCAGTTCCGTGCTTTACGGGCCGGAGGCGGTCGCCGGCGTCGTCAACCTCATCACCACGATGCCCACGCACAACCACACCAGCGCGCTGTTGAGCTACTCCAACTTGAAAAGCGACGCGGACGAGTGGAAGTTCACCTTCAAATCCAGCTGGCTGGACCGCTCGGGAAAACTCGCCCTCACCGCCTACGGCCTCTGGGAGGATCGGGACGGCCTCGATTTGACGACGGACGGATTCACCGAACTGCCCGAATTTGAAAGCAAGGTCGGCGGCCTCCAGTTTTACTATCGTCCCGACGAGGACAAGCTGCTCAAAGCCACCTATCAATACATCGACCAGTCGCACCGCGGCGGCGACCGGCTCGACCTGCCCGAGGAGCAAGCCCGCGTCGCCGAATCGCTGGCGCACAAAATCCACATGCTCAACCTGCAATGGGATCATCAACTCACGCCCGCCCTCTCCTATTCGCTGCGCGGTTCCTACCTGCGCCTGCGGCGCGATGCGTTCTACGGAGCGCGGGCCGACGCCGAGTTCGGCGCGTTCGACGAGGCTGGCGGATTCGCCGATCCCGGCAATCCCACGCCCGCCGAGGAGGCCGCGCTGGAAGCGTTCGCCGCCGATCCCGCAAACCAGTCCGCAATCAACGATGTCGCGCATCGCATCTGGAGCGACACGCGCAACCAGGTCGTCTTTCTCGACGCCCAAGTCACGCAAAAACTCGGCGCGCACGAGCTCGTTTACGGCGCGCAATACCGTTACGAAAAATTGAAGGAACGCCGTCCCTACGATTCCTCCATCGCCGACACCAGCGACGACTTCGCCACCTACGGTTTTTTTGCCCAGGACATCTGGACGCTCCGGCCCGGGCTGGAGCTCGTGCCCGGCGTGCGCGTCGACCGGCATGACAATGTTGGCGGCGCCATCTTTTCGCCGCGCGTCGCCTTGCGCTACCAGCCGGTCAACTCCCTCACGTTGCGGGCCTCCTACGCGGCGGGCTTCAACGCCCCCGGCGCCTACAACGAGGATCTCCACATCGGCGTGAGCTCCGGCGGCGCCATTTTTCTGCGCAACTCGCCCGACCTCGAGGAGGAGCGCTCGGACTCCTTCACGCTCGGCGCCGACTGGCTGGTGCCCGCCCTCGGAAAACGCCTCATACTCAGCTCGACCGTCCACTACACATTCCTGCACGACACGTTCGACATCGACGACAGCGACGTCAACGGCACGGGAATCTGGGAACGCGTCAACGGCCCCGACGCCAGGGTTTTTGTCTGGGAAAACGGTTTCCAATGGATGGCTGCCCCCGGCTTGCGACTCGAGGGCAGCGTCAGCTACATCCGCGCGCGCTTCGACGATCCCATCTTCCGCGTCAGCGGCCTGGCCACGAGGGAGTTTGTCAAGCGCCCTGAATGGACGGGGAAGTTTTCCGTCACATACGATTGCGGCGCGGGCTGGCAAATCGTGTCCCTGCTCAACTACACCGGCGGCATGCTGGCCGTCGGCGAGGAGGCGGACATTCATCGCAGAACGCCGAAGTTCTGGGAGCTCGACCTGAACCTGAGCAAAACCTTCCGCCTCTCAACACACATGGACCTGAAAATCGGCGTCGGCGTGCGAAACCTGTTTGATGATCGTCAGGATGACCTTTTCGACAATGGCGAAGACCGCGATCCGACCTACTTTTACGGCCCCGTGCGTCCGCGCACCCTCTTCGCAACCGCGGGCATTGAGTTCTGACCACGGATCTCTTGGCACGGAGCAAACGCAACCTAAACAAGCGGGAAAGCGCCGCCAAAGGCAGGGCGGTTGGCAGACTGTCGCTAACACTCGAAACGTCGAAACCGAAGCGTTTGCCTTTGAGATTCCCCGACAATCACTCCACCCACACTTTTTGATAACGGTGGATTCCCAGGAGCGAGGGCACCCAGTTTTTCACTCGCGGGGAAATCAGGTAGCTGCGCGTGCCAAAGAAGATCGGCGCGATCGGAGCCTCGTCGAGGAGGATTTTTTCGGCGCGCTGATAAAGCTCGAAGCGTTTCTCCCGGTCGGACGCGCGTCCGGCCTCGGCGATGAGGCGGTCGTATTCGGCGTTGCTCCAGTGTGTCTGGTTTTGCCCGCCGTTGGTCACAAACATGTCGAGAAAGGTGATCGGGTCGTTGAAATCGCCGACCCAGCGCGAGCGGCTGATGTCGAAGCCAATGGCGCGCTGCGCGTCGAGATACACGCGGTATTCCTTGTTCGTGATTGTGACGCTGATGCCGAGTTCGCGCCGCCACATTTCCTGAATGGCCTCGAGCACGGTTCGGTTGACTGCGTCGTTGTTCATCTGGATGTCGAGTTTCGGAAACCCTTTTCCTTTCGGATAACCCGCCTCGGCGAGCAGGCGGCGGGCGGCGGCGAAGTCGTCGGGAATCGCGGTCGCGCAGGTGTAACCTCCGGTGTTTGGCGGCGTGTAAAAGCGCGCGGGCGTGCGGCTGTTGTGGAGCACGCGCGCGATCAGGTCGCGGTTGATGGCGCGGGCGAGCGCGGCGCGGACTTTCGGATTGTCGAGCGGAGGGCGCTTGGTGTTGAAGCGCAGGAAAAAGGTTTCCAGCAACGGGTCGATGCGCAGGGCGGCGGGGTTGTTTTTGCGGTAGGCGCGAATTTTTTCGGGGAGAATGTCGTAGGTGATGTCAACCTGTCCGGAGCGGAAGTTGCGCTCGTCGGTGGCGATGTCGTCGTTCGGGAAAAACACGACCGCGTCGAGCCGCGTGCCGGCGGCGTCCCAGTAGAGCGGATTTTTCTCAACGGTGATCTGGCGGTTCGGCTCCCAGCTTTTCATCGTGAACGCGCCGTTGCCGACGATGTTTTCCGGACGCGTCCAAGCCGTGCCGCGCTGGTCGAGCTTTCCAAAGCGCAAAATCGTCGGCGCGTGAACGGGAAACCACATCGGTTGCGCGACAATGGAGAGCAGGTGCGGCGTCGGAGCCTCGAGCGTGAGCACGAGGGTGCGCGCGTCGGGCGCGGCGACGCCCACTTGCGCAAAATCGGAGAGCTTGCCGGTGTTGAAGGCCCCTGCGTTTTTGACCGGGTAAAGCATGTAGGCGTATTCGGCGCCGAGCATGGGCGAAAGGATGCGCCGGAATGATGTCGCGAAATCTTGCGCGGTCACCGGGTCGCCGTTGGACCAGCGAGCGCCGGCACGCAGGCGGAATGTCCACGTGAGTCCGTCGGGCGAGATCTCCCAGCTTTCGGCAACGGCGGGGACGGGTTGCGAAGTGGCCTCGTCGATCGCCACCAACCCCTCGAAGAGCGCGATTGCGATGTTTTGGTCGGTGTAGGCCGACATCGTTTGCGGGTCCATATCCTGCGGCTCCGCGCCGTTGCCGATGCGCAAGACGGAAGAGGAGGCAAAAAGGGCTGAAGGGCCGAAAGGCTGAAGGGCTGAAAGAAACAGCAGCGCGAGGAGGTGGAGAAATCGCATGTTTGAAATGTGTAGGCGGTATTTTATGCGGTGGAAGTGGAAAAACACGCGCAGCCGAACACACTTCGGGCGGGTGCTGGTTTAGCGCATGCGCGACCTCACATAATGGCGAGCCCCCAACAGCAGACTTGGCAGCCCGTGCCGCGCGGGACATCGTGCGCCTCATGCTCCCATTTCGTCGCGCCCTGGCCCTCGCCGCCTTTTCATTCTTCATTTTTCATTCTCCATTCTGCATTGGCGCGCGCGCGCCCAAGCCGCTTTATCGCGACACCATTTACGACGGCGCGGCCGATCCCGTCGTCATCCACAACCGCGCCGGGAACAACTGGCTCATGTTCTACACCAACCGCCGCGCCAACGTCCCCGGGCTCGACGGCGTGAGCTGGGTGCACGGCACGCCCGTCGGCATCGCGCAATCCAACGACGGCGGCGCGACGTGGGCCTACCGTTGCGACGCGCGCTTCCACGGCATCCCGCTTCCTGCGGGAACCGATCCAAAGACGCTCACGCACTGGGCGCCCGATGTCATCGAGCACGATGGCGTTTACCACATGTATCTCACGCTCGTGCCCGGCGTTTTCACCGATTGGAAACACCCGCGCGACATCATCCACCTCACCAGCCGCAACCTCATCGACTGGCACTACCAAAGCACGCTCGCGCTCGCCAGCGACCGCGTCATCGACGCGTGCGTGTTTCCGCTGCCCCAAGGCGGCTGGCGCATGTGGTATAACAACGAGCGCGACGCCAAATCCATCTACTACGCCGACAGCCCCGACCTCCACAACTGGACCGACAGGGGCAAGTGCGCCGGCGTCGGCGAGCGCCCCGGCGAGGGGCCGTATGTTTTCCGCTGGCGCGGACACTACTGGATGCTCGTCGATCTCTGGCGCGGCATCGGCGTTTACCGCTCCGACGATCTCCTCAACTGGACGCCGCAGCCCGGCGATCCGCTCCTCGGCAAACCCGGCAAGGGCGCGGATGACGGCGTGAACGGCGGGCATTGCGGCGTCGTGGTCGATCACGCCACCGACCGCGCGTATTGTTTCTATTTCACGCATCCCGGACGCAACGGCACCATTTCGCCCGACGACAAAAACAACCTCGAACTCCGCCGCAGCTCCATCCAAGTCGTCGAGCTCCGCGAAAAAGACGGCGCAATTTCGTGCGACCGCGACGCGCCGACTTACGTGAAACTTTCCCCGCCCGCCGACTCCGCCGTCGCGGCAAACTTCACGCTCGCCGGTGAAACCGCCGTCGCGCGTATCCATTATTCGGATATGGACGCCAAAGTCGTTTCCCTCGCCGCCAATCACCTCGCCGCCGACATAGAGCGCGTCACCGGAAAGCGCCCTGTGGTAATTTCGACCCTCAAAACTAGAATCCAACTTTCCGATGCTCCTGTTATTCTCATCGGCACTCTTGGAAAATCCCCTTTCATTGATCAGCTCCTCTCCACCCAGGAATTCGACCTCGCCGTTTTCCGTGGCTCATGGGAATCCTTTCTCATCACCGCGCTCGACAACAACACGCTCGTCATCGCCGGCAGCGATCCACGCGGCACGGCGTTTGGCGTTTACGAACTCTCGCGCATGATCGGCGTTTCGCCCTGGCATTGGTGGGCGGACGTCACGCCCGAAAAGAAAACCAGCATTTCGATTCCCGCCGGCACGCGCGTTTTCGGTCCGCCCTCGGTCAAATACCGGGGCATCTTCATCAACGACGAGGACTGGGGCCTGCAACCCTGGGCAGCAAAAACCTTCGAGCCGGAAACCGGCGGCATCGGCCCGAAGACCTACGAAAAAGTTTTTGAACTCCTCCTGCGCCTCAAGGCCAACACGCTCTGGCCCGCCATGCACGCCTGCTCGCCCGCGTTCAACAGCAACCCCGCCAACGCCGCACTCGCCTCCGACTACGCCATCGTCATGGGCAGCTCGCACGCCGAGCCCATGCTCCGCAACAACGTCACCGAGTGGACCGCCCCCCACAAGGACTACAACTACGCCACCAATCGCGACGGCGTCCTCGCCTACTGGGAGGAGCGCGCCAAAACCAACGGTCGCTACGAAAACATCTACACCATCGGCATGCGCGGCATCCACGACAGCGGAATGCAAGGCGGCGGCACAAAGGAAGAGCAAATTGCCCGCCTCGAAAAAATCTTCGCCGACCAGCGCGCGCTCATCGCCAAGCACGTTTCGCCCGGTGTCGAGCGCGTCCCCCAAATGTTCTGCGCCTACAAGGAAGTGCTCGACCTCTACCGCGGCGGCCTGCGCGTGCCCGACGACGTCACGATTATGTTCCCCGACGACAACTTTGGCTACATCCGCAACTTCCCCTCCGACGCCGACCGCGCCGCCATGCGCGACGGCAAACGCACCGGCGGTTTCGGCATCTACTACCACCTCTCCTACCTCGGACGCCCCATGGCCTACCTTTGGCTCAGCACCACGCCGCCCGCGCTCATCTGGGAGGAAATGAACAAAGCCCACCAGCTCGGCGCCGACCGCATCTGGATCGCCAACGTCGGCGACATCAAGCCCGCCGAAATCACCACCGAGTTTTTCCTGCAAATGGCATGGGACATCGGTTCCGTCGCCACGCTTCCGAACATGCAAATCGATTTTCTGCGCCAATGGGCCGCGCGCGAATTCGGCGCCGAACACGCGCCCGACATCGCGCAACTGATGGACATGTATTACCGCTACAACTTCGAGCGCCGCCCCGAGCACCTGCAATGGTGGCTGCCCCGCGAAAAACCAAAACCATCCACATTCACCCCCGCGCAACGCGAACGCCGCGACGAACTCGCGCGCAAAATGAACGAACTCCTCGCCACGATCCGCGAACGCATCCCCGCCGAAAAGCAGGACGCGTTTTATCAACTCGTCGAGTATCCCGTGCAAGGCTCCATCCTCGCCAACAACCGCTACTTCACCGGCGAGGAAGCCGCGCTCAAGCACATCGCCGGCGACAAAACCGCGCTCAACAAACTCGGCTACCAAGCCGACGTCCTCAACCTCCAACTCGCGCGCATCACGCACCGCTACAACAATCTCATCGCCGGCGGCAAATGGCGACACCTCATGCAACTCGAGCCCGCCGACAACGATTGGAAATCCATGCGCATCTCCAAGTGGCGCGTCCCCAATTTCCAGCAACCGCTCCCGTCCGCGCCAAAAGATCCGCTGACAGAAGCGGAAGAGAATGGCATTGAAATCTGGACGACAGGCATGCTCACTCCGATTGACGGATTGGGACGCTCAGGAACAGTCACTACCATTACTCCCGCCACGACATCAGCGACATCGATATTAGAAGCAAAAACAGCCCCCACTCTTATTTTTAAATACACCCTCGCCGCCCAACCCAATTCCGCAACCCTGCGCATCCACGTCCTCCCCACGCACGCCATCGACGGCTCCGGCAAACTCCGCATCGCCTACGCAATCGACGGTGCCCCCGAACCGCAACTCGCCGAAC
Source organism: Ereboglobus sp. PH5-5 (assembly GCF_029504805.1). Lineage (NCBI taxonomy): Bacteria > Pseudomonadati > Verrucomicrobiota > Opitutia > Opitutales > Opitutaceae > Ereboglobus > Ereboglobus sp. PH5-5. The sequence continues at coordinate 113,750 of NZ_JAQFIT010000001.1, forward strand.
TCATCATCAACGACGGCAAACCCGAGTGGGCGCAAGGCGTCCTCGCCAACGAGCGCACCTTCGACATCCCGCTTCCGCCCTCCGCGCTCACCGCGGGCGAGCACACGCTGCATCTCCACGGCATCGACTCCAGCGTCGTGATCGACCGCGTAACGATTGAGTGAGAATATCGATGAGCTTAAACCAACAATGCCCGAATAATATTCCGTGAAAAAAGCCCGCTTCATTTTTAATCCGCGCTCGGGTTACAACATCAGCAATCCGCATGTTGTCGAACGGGTGCGGCGGTTCATCGCGGAGCAAAACGCGGCGGGCGCGCTCGACGCGCGGCTCGTGAGCACGGAGCGTCCGCATCACGCGACGGAACTGGCGCGCGCCGCAATCGCGGACGGATGCGAGCTCGTCGTCGCGGTCGGCGGCGACGGAACAATAAACGAAACCGCGACCGCGCTCGTCAACGCGCCCGCCCCGGTTGCGCTCGGCCTCGTCCCGTGCGGATCGGGCAACGGACTTGGGCGGCACCTCGGCATTCCCCGCCCGGACGAAAACGCCCTGCGCGCGCTTGTCGACGGCACGCCGCGAGTGATCGACACGGCGATGGCAAACGAACATCCGTTTTTCAATATGATGGGGCTCGGCTTCGATGCCGGAATCAGCGCCCGGTTTCGCTCGCTCAAAAAACGCGGATTTCCGCGCTACCTGAAAATCATTCTCTCGGAATTTTTCCGCTACAAGCCGGTGTCCTGCGCAATCACGCCCCTCGATGAAAACGCACTCCCGGCGCCCGTCACGACAAAGCAACGGCTCGAGGCGGAGGCGTTTATTTTGGCGATCGGCAATTCCGACCAATACGGCAACGACGGCTTCATCACTCCGCTGGCGCGCATCGACGACGGACAGCTCGACCTGACGCTGGTGCGCGGCGTGTCGCTGCTCAACGCGCTGCCGCTTGCGATCCGCCTGCTCACGCGCCGCCTGTATGGCAGCAAAAAAGTCACGCACCTGCGCGCGCCGGGATTTGTCATCGAACGTCCCGAACCGGGCATGATTCACACCGACGGCGAACCGCGCGAAGCGGCGGCGCGAATTGAAGTGAAAATCCTGCCGCAAAGTTTGCGCGTGATGACCCCGCGCGAGAAGGCGCCTTAATATATTGGGCGAAAGTATAAATCGCCCGCGCGTTAAATTGTTTCACCGGGAGCGCGAGCCAATGGCGCGGTTTCCGGCGCGCGCCCCGCTGCCCGCCCAAACCTTACTTGCCCTTCTCCTCCTCAAAATGCGCGTGAACATCCAGCGTGGTGACACGGAAATTTTTGATCTGCATTTTTGAGTCCACCGTGCGAAAACCAAACCAGCCCTCCTTGAGCGGCTTTGGATCCTTGTAGGAGAATACTGTTTTGCCGTCGCAAACAAAGCGCGCCTCGCCGTCCTGCGCGATCAGCACGATCTTGTATGTGTGATCGGGCTTGAGCATGTGCCCGGCGTCGGTGAGGTCGTGCTCCGGAAGCAGCGGACGCGCGCCCGTGCCATCGTAACGGCGGAAGCGCGTTGTCGTGTTCGCATTGCCGCCGTAGCCGGCATAGTAGAGGTTGAGCGCGTCGTAAGTCGCAAATTGTCCCGTGCGGCCGTGCTTCGCGTGAAACAAATCCTTCGGGTTCTTCGGATCCGTCGCCATCCAGAAACAGTTCATGTCCGACACGCGCGCGGCGGAGCTCATCGTGACCTCGTAGGAAATCGCGACTGGCGCGGTCAGCTTTTCCCTTAGCCACACCGTGCAGCCCTTCGCGTCCGTGATTGTGAGCACTCCGTTTTCCGCCGTCACGGTGCCGCCCGGCATTTGTTCGACAACCCACTTGTCGAGGCCGCCCGAAAAATCATCACTCGCCACAACCTTCGACTTGATCGTCACCGAATCGGGCTTGGGTTTGCATCCGGTGAAAAACGCGAGCGTGGATAAAATTGCCGCGGCAAACGCGAGCGCAGACTTGGCGTGAGGACGTTTCATGGTTTGCATGCTGGACGAATCGCATGTCCCTGCCCAACGAAAAAATTCTACACGTGCTCACCGGCCCGACCGCCGTTGGCAAAACCGAGCTCGCGCTTCGCTGGGCCGGGGCGAACAACGCGGAGATCGTCTCGTGCGACTCGCTCCTCTTTTACCGCGGCATGGACATCGGCACCGCAAAACCCGCGCCCGCCGAACTCGCCCGCGTGCCGCACCACTTGGTCGACGTGTGCGACTGCGCCGCGCAAATGGATATCGCCCGCTACATCGCCCTTGCGCGCGCCGCCGTTGACGACATCGCCTCGCGAGGCAAACAAATCCTCGTCACCGGCGGCAGCGGTTTTTACCTGAAGGCGTTTTTCGCGCCCGTCATTGATGACATCGCCGTGCCGCCCGCGCTCCGCGCCGAAATCGCCGCGCAACTCGCCGCGGAAGGCCTGCCCGCGCTTGTCGCGCGGCTCCGCGCGCTCAACCCAGAAGGGCTCGGCGCGCTCGACACCGCCAACCCGCGCCGCGTCACCCGCGCGCTCGAGCGCTGCCGCGCATCGGGCCTCACGCTCGCCGAACTCGCCGCCGACTTCGCGCGCCGCCCCCTCCCTTTCGCCGGCTGGAAAACGCGCATTGCCGTGCTCGACCGCGGGCGCGACGACTTGGAAAAACGCATCGCCATCCGTGTTGACGCGATGCTCGCCGCCGGACTGGTTGACGAGGTTCGCCGCCTGCGCGCGCTTGGCTTTGAGAAAAACACCAGCGGTTCCGGGGCCATCGGCTATCGCGAAACCCTCGCCATGCTCGACGGCAAACTCCCTCCCGAATCCCTCGCCGCTGAAATCACAAAAAACACCCGCGCGCTCGTCAAAAAACAACGCACTTGGTTTCGCACGCAACTGCCCGCGCACACACTCATCGACGCGGACGGCGCCACAGCCGAAACAATTTTTGCAGCATAACCGGGCGACGGTTCCGAACCACGATTGCACCCGGGAGCGCGGGCATCCTGCCCGCAAGTTTGGAGGTTTGTGCGGCGCGACGCGCCGTCTTGCGGGCAGGATGCCCGCGCTCCCGGGGCTTGCGCCGCGATTGACGCAACACGGTGCTCGCGCGCATGGTGTTCTTTTTCATGTCTCAAAATCCCAACCGCAATATCGCCGCCCAACGCTCCGCATCCGACGCGGGCGGCGGCGCCAACACCACGCTCGCAGGCATCGCCCTGCTCGTCGCGGCGGTGGCATGTTTCGCGTGCATGGACACCACGGTCAAATGGCTGAGCGCGTCACTGCCGTCGTTGCAAATCGTCTCGATCCGCTACATCGGCAGTTTTTTGCTCACGCTCGCGCTGCTGCGCCCGGCGCCCGGCGCGCCCCTGCTGAAAGCCAAGCGCCCGGGGCTGCAAATCCTGCGCTCGCTCGGCATCGTGCTCACGACCGTGTGCTCGTTCACCGCGCTGCAATACATTCCGCTCACCGAGGTGACCTCGGTCACGTTTTCCTCGCCGCTTATCGTCGCCGTCATCGCATGGCCGTTGCTCGGAGAAAAAATGGGGCCGCGCCGCGTGGTGGCCGTGCTCGTCGGATTCGCGGGCGTGATCGTGATCACGCGCCCCGGAAGCCATGGCGTGCATCCCGCCATCGCACTCGCGGTTCTGGCCGCGATCACCAACGCCCTGTATGCCGTCGCCACGCGCATGCTCGCCGCGCACGACTCGCCGAAAACCACCATATTTTACACGGGGCTTTGCGGCACCGTCATCATGCTCCCGATCCTGCCCTTCGCCTGGCAAACGCCGACGACGATCGGAACATGGCTGGGCTTGCTGGTGACGGGTGTGTTCGGCGCACTCGGGCACTGGCTGCTCATCCTCGCGCATCAACGCGCCACGGCGACGGTGCTCGCGCCCTTCTTCTACGCGCAGCTCGTCTTCGCGATGGGACTCGCCATGCTCTTTCTCGGCGAGCGCCCCGACGTGTGGACATTCGTCGGCGCGTCCATCGTAATGGGCTCGGGTCTGTATCTCATCTACCGCGAACGCGTGCGCAAAGTCCCCGTCCCCAGCGCCGACATGCCGGCGTAGCGCGCAAGACCGCGCCGCTTTTGCACACGCCTCTTGAACCGGGGGCGGTTCCGTGTTTCTGTGTCCCATTGATTTTTCCGCGTTTTCGCACTTCCGCGCTTCCGCGATTGTTCTTCCACTCATAGAAAACTTTTCAATGCCCATACGCACACGCGAAAAAAAGATCACGCAAGCCTGGTTCGAAGCGCCGAATCGCGGCCACATCGAACTCGCCGCCGACTGGCGCGGACGCACCCCGCCCCCGCTTTCCCTCGGCCCGGACGCCCCCGCGTTCACCTCAATCACCCCCGTTCCCCCGCTCCAATTTGCGCGGCACACCGCCTACTACATCGACCACAAAACCAACGAAATTCATTTCTGCCTCTGGCCCGAAAACCTGCCCGCCGAGCCCAGGCAACCGCTCCCCCGAGTCTACCTCGTCGGCGACCACAACGAATGGCACAAAGCCGTCGGCAATCCCGAATGGGAACTCCACCTCGCGAATCACTACGGCACGGAACTTCTCACATGGAGCGGCCCCGCGGCCGACTTCATGGCGCAGCCGCCCAAACGCTTCAAATTCGTCACCGGGCAGCATCAGTGGCTCGATGTTCCCCAGTCCGCGTTCAACGCGGTCCGCGACGACACCGGCAACCTCAACCGCCAGATCGACCCCACCCGCACCGGCCTCCACGTCTATCAATTCACACTCGACACGCCGCTCGACCTCGCAGCAAACAACCGCGCCCATTGGAACAACGACCCGCAGGCCACGCTCCGCCCCACCACCTTTTTCACTGAACACCGCACCGACGCGCCGCTCGGCGCCATCCCCGGCAAGGACGAAACCCTCTTCCGCATCTACGCGCCGCGCGCGGGCAGCGTCGAGCTTTGCGTGATCGACGACCTCGGCCGCACCGACGAGCCCCACCGCTACCCCCTCCAGCGCAACCCCGATCACACGTGGGAAATCACCCTCTCCCAAAATCTTCACGGCTGGTATTATTGGTATCACATCGACGGCGCGCAAAACGAGTTCACCCGCTTCAACCCCGCGCAACGCATCCTCGATCCCTACGCCCTCGCCGCCGTTGATCGCGATGGCCCGGGCATCATCATCGACCGCGCGCGGCTCACCCATCGGCGCCATCACGACCACGCGCGCTTCCAAACGCCCGCATGGCAGGACCTCGTCATCTGCGAGGCGCATGTCCGCGATCTCATAGCCCGCGCCCCCATCGACCTCGCGCCCGATGAACGCCTCACCTTCGCCGGCCTCGCCAAATGGGTCGAGCATCCCGACTTCTACCTGCACCGCCTCGGCGTCAACGCCGTCGAGCTCCAACCCGTCCAGGAATTCGACAACATCGCCCCCGGCGACTACCACTGGGGCTACATGACCAGCAACTACTTCGCGCCCGAAAGCAGTTACTCGACCGACCCCGCCCGCGCCTCGGGCATCCACGACCTCCAGCAACTCGTCGCCGCATTCCACCGTCGCGGCATGGCCGTCATCCTCGATGTCGTCTACAACCACGTCGGCGAACCCGCCCACCTGCTTCACATCGACCAGCTCGCCTATTTCCACACCAACGCCGACGGCTCCCTCTCCAACTGGTCCGGCTGCGGAAACGACATCAACGCCGATTCCGCCATGGCGCGCCGCCTCATCATCGACAGCCTCGCGCACCTCGTCGAAACCTTCGGCGTTGACGGCTTCCGCATCGATCTCGCCGAACTCCTCGGCATCGACGCCCTCAAGGAAATCGAGCGAGCCCTCAAGAAAATCAAACCCGACATCATCCTCATCGCCGAACCCTGGAGTTTCAAAGGCCACATCGCCGGCGCCCTCCGCGACACCGGCTGGGCATCATGGAACGACGGCTACCGCAATTTCATTCGCGAATACGTCCGCGGCGGCTCCAGCCAGGAAGCCTACGAATACAACCTCAAGGGTTCCCCGTGGCACTTCGCCAAGTTTCCGGCGCAAACCGTCAACTACTCCGAGTCGCACGACGACCGCTGCTGGCTCGACGTCATCACGGAAAACGCCGGCCACAACGGCAACATCCCCACCTACAAGGATCGCCGCCGCACCCGCCTCATGGCCTCAGTCCTCTGCATGTCGCTCGGCATCCCGATGTTTTCCGCCGGGCAGGATTTTCTCCGCTCCAAGCAAGGCGTGAACAACACCTACCTGCGCGGCGACCTCAACGCGCTCGACTACACCCGCATCCTGCGCTTCCCCAGCACGCACGCCTGTTTCGCCGAATGGATTGCATTCCGTCGCTCCCCGCGCGGCGCGATCCTCCGCCACTACACCCGCCCGCGCGACGAGTTCTTCCGATTCTTCTTCGCCGAAAACTCCACCGCCGCCGTCACGCTCTACAACGCCGACTGCGAAATGGGCCCGCACCGCCTCCTCTTCGCGATCAACGCCACCGAGAACGACATCACGATCAAACTCCCCCCCGAAGTCGTGAAACTAAAATGGCGCCAACTCGCCGATCACGACCGTTTCTACTCCCCCGGCGACCCCGCGCACCCCTATCCCGCGCCCGCCGAAAACCTCTTCCTCCCGCCGCTGAGCTGCGTGTTGTGGGAAGCGGTGTGAGAACAAACTCTGCTCCAACGCCGTAACGAAAATTCTCGATCAACCAATCTTTATGAAACTAAAAGGCCCCAAACTCCCCTTGATCATCGTTTGTTTTTTGACGTGCGCAGCCGCGCAGTGCGCCTCGGTCACGCTTACTACCGCCCTCAACTGGGAATCTGCCGATGAAGAATCGTATGAATTGGTGCGAAAAACCTTTCTCGATGCCTCCGAGGAAATGCGTCCGAACCTCGTGGATTTTTCTTTGTGTGAGAGTCTAAATGCCCATGCGATGACGATGATCTTTACGCCGCCATTCGAGATCAGCAGACAGGCTTACCTTGGGGCAATCGAAGGGCACGAAGAAGCAATCCTTAAACAAAACATGACACTCACAGGTAAAAAGCCCTCAAAGCTGGATGGACTTCCTGCAATCTGGCTGTTTGCCGAAGGGAAAAATATAGAAGTCGATATGATGATGTATAATGCCACATTATTCGTCTTTTCAAAAAAATATATTATCTCAGTTACCATAAATTCATTTGACAGTCCCATTGATGAATCCTCGGAAGTAAGCAAAAGCTATCTTGAACGTATTAAATTGGATTCAGAGTTAGAGCCTGGAGATATTTTGAACGACCCCATTAATAGAGACCGCACAATTGGTCGGATCATCGGATATATACTTACACCACTACTGATGTTCGGGTTGCCGATAGGCATCATTGTTATACTCCTAAAACTATTCGGAAAGCGCCCATGATTACCCCTCTCGTCGGACAAATATCTCGCGCATGATTCAAATCCACCCCATCCGCGGCCTATTTGGTTTTTCCTATCTTGTAACGGAAACTCGCGATACCGCCACGCGAGCCATCCTTATCGACGCCTGTCCCGGCTGCACTCCGCGAAAACTTTCCGCGCTCTTCGGCAAACTCGGCATTCGGCCCGGCGACCTTTGCGCGATTCAACTCACGCATGCGCATTTCGACCACTGTGTGAACGCCGCCGACATCCGCCGCGGCGCTGCGTAGCGCCGCGCCGTCACACGATTGTGATACTTCCCCGCGGGCCGCTCGTCAGCCGCGTCACCCCGCCGCTTTTCGCAAACAAAGGATGTGCTTGTCCCGCGCGGACGCATCGGCACATCCTTTTTTCATGTCCGCCAAGCCCGTATCCCCCGCATCCGCATCCAAGAACGCCGCGCTTCAGCGTCCGGCCGCCGAGATCCTTTACGCCGACGAACTGGCGCGCCTTGTCGAGGCCGATAAAAATCTCCCGCGCCCCGGCGGCTGGCGGCTTACCCCGCGCTCCGTGCTTCGTTTTATCATGGGCGAACCCGGCGCCGCGCCCGACTCGCCCGGCGCGCCGAAATTCGTCGGCGCGCAAAGTTTTCTCGAACGTTGCATCGTCGCGCTCGCCACCAACCGCGGCCTCATGCTTGTCGGCGAGCCCGGCACCGCGAAAAGCTGGCTCAGCGAATTGCTCGCCGCCGCCATCAGCGGCGACTCCACGCTCATCATCCAGGGCAGCGCCGGCACCACCGAGGACGCGATAAAATACTCGTGGAACTACGCGCTCCTGCTCGCCGAAGGCCCGACCGGCCGCGCGCTCGTCCCCGCGCCGCTGCACCGCGGCATGCGCGACGGCAAGCTTGTGCGCTTCGAGGAAATCACGCGCTGCCCGCTCGAAATCCAGGACACGCTCCTCACCATCCTCTCCGACCGCGTCATGGCGATTCCCGAGCGCGAGGACGACGGACGCACGCTCTACGCCCAGGTCGGCTTCAACATTATTGCCACCGCCAACACCCGCGACCGCGGCGTCAATGAAATGAGCGCCGCGCTCAAGCGCCGCCTCAATTTCGAAACCGTCTCGCCCATCGCGAGCCTCGCCGACGAGATGGCGCTCGTGAGCCGCGAGTCGTCGCGCCTCCTCTCCCGCGCCGGCATTCCCCTCGCGCTCCCCGCCGACCTCACCGAGGTGCTCCTCACCACGTTCCACGAATTGCGCACCGGCAAAACCGCCTCCGAAGGCAAGGCGCTCGAACCGCTCGGCACCGTGATGAGCACCGCCGAGGCGGTCTCCGTGGCCTACGCCGCCGGCCTGCACGCCTATTATTATGACGGCGGAAAAATCTCCGCCGCGCACCTCGTGCAAAGCCTGCTCGGCTCCGCGCTCAAGGACAGCCCCGACGACATCAAGCGCCTGCAACATTATTTCCACCACGTCGTGAAACCCCGCAAAAAAGGCCGCTGGCCCGAGTTCTACGACGGCATAAAATACCTGCCCCAACCCGCCGCCGAAAAGTGAGCGAAGCGCGCACATGACCGGCATTGTTTCATAATCGCATTTGCACATCCACATGGCTGAAACAGGGATTATAAAATACACGAGCGCGCTTGAGGCGGTTCGGACCCGTCCGAGCATGTATTTGGGATGGCCAAACATCAAAGGATTGTGCCATTTGCTGGTGGCGTTTCTCGACGACCTGCTGGCGGATTCGGCAAATAATACGAACTCAGGGCGGGGCGAGAACAATGATATTCCCCGCGTGGAGTTCGAATTCCATCCGGGACGGAAAAAACTCTCGATTTTAGTAATGGGAGTGAGAACAAAACCTGTTCTGGATGCCATGGGCGTTTTGGATTCAAGGCCAAAAACTCCCCTGCTATTTTATCCGGGATCGGAGGCTCGTTTTCATTTGGATCTAAGTATATTAGTCGCGACAACCGAAACATTTTGCGCCCGGATTTATCAAACCGATTCGCCCATGCTGAAGTTTCAGTCTCACCGTGGTAAATATACAATTGAAACAATCCATCCCGAAAAGAACACCTCCGCGGGCGATGACATCGCGAAAGGGGTGATGAAATTCGAATTTACTTTGGATTCTGAAATCTGGCACACCACGATCCTGCCTTTCGATCAAATTACCGAGGATCTGCGCGAATATGCACTGCTTAATCCCCGCGTGACGATTGTATGCACGGACAGGCAGACGGAGGTAGTCCAACGGCGTTTTTTTCATTACAAACGAGGTATATTTGATGAGTTTGATAATATCATCTTACTAAAGAAATCTGAAAACACCGCGTGTTTGCATATTGAGGCGGAGGATTCGGACCGCGTGTATCGCATTGGCATATGTATTGATCCGATGCAGTGCGATGGGCGCGTTCGCTCATGGTGCGGAAGCTCTGAAACAAAAGAAGGCGGCTCGTTGATAAACGGTATTCTCGACGGCATTATTGCCGCATTCAGAAAAAATGCGAAGGATTGGCCGCACGGTATCAAAGTCTCAAGAAAATCCATCGTGGAACATGTCTTTATACTCGCGGCAGTTGGCGGCCAAATGGGCGATGTGCGCTATGTGGGGGCAACCAAGGACAAACTTGATATGCCCGCATTGCAGAAATACGTGAAACGACTGGTGCGCCAGCGCGTGGACGAATGGCTCGCCTCAGACGCGGGGCTCAAAGAACGCATAATGTGGCGTTTTCAACGCTGGAGTTCGTAACCGATGCGGGAAACCAAGGCATTTCCTTACGCCGACGCCGATCCGCGACTCTGGTCGTGCGACGGGCCGGTTGTGTTTTTTCCGGTGCGGCATCACAGCCCCGCGTGCGCGCGCTTTGTCGGCGAACTCGTTCGCCGGCTCCGTCCCGCCGCCGTTCTCATCGAGGGCCCGTCCGATTTTAATCCGCGCCTGGGCGAACTGCTCGCGCCGCACACGCTGCCGATCGCGATCTACAGCTACTTCACCGACGCCGGGCAAAACCGGCGCGGCGCGTTTTATCCGTTTTGCGAATTCTCCCCCGAGTGGGTTGCGCTCCGCGCCGCCGCCGCGCTCAAAATCCCCGCCGAATTCATCGACCTGCCGTGGAGCGAAACCGCCGCGCTCGATCGCGCCGCCAACCGTTACGCCGACGGCGCGCTCGGCCGCTCCTCCTACACCGCGCAACTCTGCCGCAGCCTCGGTGTGGACGACTGGGACACGCTTTGGGACACGCTCTTCGAAATCGACCCCGCGCTTTCGCCGGGCGAGTTTTTGCGCCGCTGCCACGCGTTCTGCCGCAACGCCCGCCTCGCCGACGGCGGCGCGAGCGCCGCCGACCTCGCGCGCGAGGCGTTCATGCTCTCGCGCATCTGCGCCGCGCTCGCGCGCCATCCGCGCGGCCCCGTGCTCGTCGTCACCGGCGGCTTCCACAGCTCCGCGCTCTTCGACGGCCTGTATTCGGAAAACGAATACAATGAAAACGCCGCCAGCCCGCCCGACGATGTCACCGCGCCTGAACGGCAACCGCGCCCGCCCGCCGGCGGGCACGGCATCGCGCTCACGCCGTATTCCTACGAGCGCCTCGATTCTCTCACCGGCTACGAGGCCGGCCTCGTTAATCCCGGCTTCCATCACCGTGTCTGGCTGGATCATTCGCCGGGCACGCACGCCGCGCTCCTCGCCGCCGCCGCGCAGTCGCTCCGCGCGCGCGGGCAAACCGCGAGCACCGCCGACCTCGTCGCGGTCGAGACCACCGCCGCCGCGCTCGCCACGCTGCGCGGCCACGCAATCGTCTGGCGCACGGACCTCGTTGACGCGCTCACGGGCGCGCTTGTGAAAGAGGAAATCGCCACGGCGGCGCGCGGCTCCGGCGCGGCGCGGCATCCGTTTCTCGACGCGTTGCACGCCGTGTTTCGCGGCGATGCGCGCGGACGCCTCGCGCCCGGCACGCCGCTTCCGCCGCTCGTCGCCGACATCGCCGCGGCGCTCCGCGCGCACGACATCGAGCCGCCCTCGCAGGAACGCCGCCTCGAACTCGCGCTCGACAAGCCCGCCGACATCGCCCGCTCGCACACGCTGCACCGCCTGCGCATCCTCGAAATCCCCGGCTTCGCGCGCACGGACGGCACCGACTTCACCGGGCGCGACGACCTCTCGCGCCTCTGGGAAACGTGGACGCTTCGCTGGACGCCCGACTTCGACGCCGCGTGCATCGAGCGCTCGCTTTACGGCGCCGCGCTTCCGGACGCCGCCGGCGCGCGCCTTGTCGAAAACGCCGCGAGGATCGAGCGCGATGCCGATGCCGCCGCGCGCCTCCTGCTCGACGCCGCGCTCGCCGGCTGGCACGCCGGTTTCGCGCGACTGCGCGCGCGTGTGGTCGAGCTGCTTCGCGCCGACGCCTCCTTTGTGAGCGTGGCGCGCGCGCTCGGCCACCTGTATTATCTTTATCGTTACAACGATTCCGTCGCCATGGCCGCCGCCGCCGCGCGCGATGAAATCGCCGCGCTGCTCACCGAGTCCCACGCGCGCGCCATCTGGCTCCTTGAGGCGCAGGCGCCAGCGGCCGACGAAGCCGCGATCAAGGGCCTGCGCGCGTTGCTCGCCGCCGTCCACACCGCCGGCAAAACGCTCGCGTGGGACACCGCCGGGCTTGTCGCCACGCTGCGCCGCCTCTGCGCGACATCATCGCATCCGCCGCTCCTGCGCGGCGGCGCGGCGGGCGCGCTCTGGTCGCTCGGCGAGACGGGCCTCGCCGATATCCTGGGCCAAATCCCCTCCGCGCCCGACGAACTCGGTGATTTCCTGCAAGGTGTCTTCGCGCTCGCGCGCGAGGAGTCGCAACGCCACCCCGACCTGCTCCTTGCGATTGACCGCCACCTGCTCGCCTACGACACGGAAATGTTTCTCGCCGCGCTGCCCGCGCTCCGCCTCGCCTTCACCTATTTCACGCCCCGCGAAAAAGACCACCTCGCTCGCCGCCTCCTCGAGGCGACCGGCGCGACCGCCGCCGCGCCGCTCCCGGCGCTCGCCGTTTCCCCCGCCGCCGCGGCCCGCGCGCTCGCCTTCGAATCCCGCCTCCAACAAGAACTCACCCGCCACGGCCTCCGCGCTCCCCTCGTCAAATGAGTAATATTTTCCCGCCATCTTCCGATGAACAAACCCGCGCGCGCCAGACGCGCTGGCGGCTGGTGCTTGGCGACGGCGTCGAGTCCACGCTTGGCGGGCTTTCCGGCGAGGACGCCGAGCGCGACGCCGCGCTCGCCTACCTCTACAACCGCGAATACTCCCCCGGACGCAACGTTCGCGGCGACCATCCCGCCGGCGATCTCGGCGAATCGCGGCTCACCGTGCCCGAGTGGATCAACCACGTTCACCGCCTCTTTCCGCAAAAGACAATCGAGCGAATCGAGCGCGACGCGCTGGAGCGTTACCAGCTCCAGGAAATGGTCACCAACCCCGACCTGCTCGCCCGAGCGCAGCCCAGCCAGACGCTCCTCAAGGCCGTGCTCCACACCAAGCACCTCATGAACGAGCAAGTGCTCGCGCTCGCCCGCGACCTCGTGCGCCGCGTCGTCGCGCAGCTCATGGAAAAACTCGCCTCCGAGGTGCGCCAGCCCTTCAGCGGCGCGCTCGACCGCCGCCGCCGCTCGCTCGTCAGGGTTGCCAAAAATTTCGACATCCGCACCACGCTCCGCCGCAACCTCAAGCACTGGCGGCCCGACGAAAAACGCCTCGTCCTCCAAACGCCGCACTTCTACTCGCGCGTGCGCCGCCAGACCGACCGCTGGCAGCTCGTCATCCTCGTCGATGAATCCGGCTCCATGCTCGACAGCGTCATCCACGCCGCGATCACCGCCGCCTGCTTCTGGAATCTCCGCGCGCTGCGCACGCACCTCGTGCTCTTCGACACCGCCGTCGTCGATGTCACGGAGCACTGCGTCGATCCCGTCGAGACGCTCATGAAAGTGCAGCTCGGCGGCGGCACCGACATCGGCCAGGCGCTCAACTACGCGCATTCGCTCATCGACAATCCGCGCCGCGCCATCGTGCTGCTCGTCACCGATTTCTTCGAGGGCGCGCCCGTCGGGCGCCTCTACGCCGAGGCGCGCCGCATCATCGGCGGCGGCTCCACGCTTCTGGGCCTTGCCGCGCTCGACCCCGACGCGCGCCCGCGTTACGACGAGCACGTCGCGCGCCAGCTCGCGCAACTCGGCGCGCATGTCGGCGCCATGACACCCGGCGAGCTCGCCGAATGGATCGCCCAAAAAGTCGGCTGAGCAACACCGGCCCAACGAAAACATTTTTTCAAATTTCAAAAATCGAAACCCATGCGCGCCGACCTTCTCGCACTCAACGACGACGATCTCGCCTCGCTCGCGAACCGAGGCCTCGCCCGGCGCGCGCGCCAGGAGGCCGAATCGTCCGCGCTCGCGTGCGAGTTCGGGGAGACGCCCGCGGGCGACATCACCGCGCGCTGGTCGGACGGCCCCGAATGCCGCCTGCCCGCCGGCGCGCGCCTCACCGACGCGCGCTGCACCTGCCCCTCGGCAACGCTCTGCCGGCACATCCTGCGCACCGTCATCCGTTACCAGCTTTCGCAAACCTCCGCGCCGGCGCCCAAAGGCGAAAACACGCCCGTGTCCGCGAATGCCGAATGGTCGCCCGCCGAAATCACCGACGCGCAACTCGACGCGTTTTTTTCGCCCGCCGAGCTCGCGCGCTGGCGGCGCGATTTCGAAGCCGGCCACGTCATCCAAGTCTGGACGGGCGCAAAGCCGCGCGCGCACCTGCACACGCTTGGCTGCACGGTTAATTTTCTCGTGCCGCGCGACCCGCGCTACGCCGTGTGCGATTGCGCCGCGACCGCGCCCTGCGGCCACGCGCTGCTCTCCATTTGGGCCGCGCGCAAAATGCCCGCCGGGCAAACCGCCGCGCTCGTCTCCACCGCGCCGGAAATTTCCGCCGCGTCCGATGACGCCGCGCTCTCCGTGCTCAACCAGATCGAGGCGGAACTCGCCGCTTTCGCCGCCACCGGGCTCGCCCGCTCCTCGCCGCTCCAGGCCGACACCTGGCGCCGCCTTTCCACGCTCGCGCGCGACGCCGCGCTCGTCTGGCCCGCCGACGCGCTGCACGACATCGCGGAGCTCCACACCGCCTACCTCGCGCGCGACGCCCGCTTCGCACCGCGCGATTTTCTCGCGCTCGCCGCCGAGCTTCTCCAGCGCGCCGACGCCATCCGCTCGGGCGTGTCGCCGGTGCCGCCGCTTTTTATTCGCGGCACGCCACGCGACCGCGAAACGGAAATCGCCTCCGCGCGCCTGATCGGCCTCGGTTGCGCCGCGCGCACTTGGAAAACGGGAACGGAAATTTCCGCCTACCTCCAGGATGCCGACACCGGCACCACGCTCGCCATCACGCGCGCCTTCGCGCACGAGCCGGGCGGGACGCCGAAAAGTTTTGCCGCGCTCGCCCGCACCTTCGCGCTCAAGGGCGCCACGCTCGCCGCCATCGGGCGCGGGCAGCTTCTCGTCAAGGGCGGGCGCCGCTCGCCCTCCGGCCGCTTCATCGCCGGCCGCGCGCCGGTGAGCGTGACGCCGCAGGCCTGCGCGTGGGAGACGCTCCGCGCGCCGCTGCTCGTTTCCAGTTTCGCCGCGCTGCGCGAGCAACTCCGCGCCGAGCCGCCCGCCGCGCTCGGTCCGCGCCGCGTCGCCGCGCGTCTCGCCGTGTGCCCCGTCACGGGCGCGGGCGAGGTCGTATTTTCCGTCGCGTCGCAGGAAATCCGCGCGCGGCTCGCCGACGCCGAGGGCGGCACGGCGGTCCTCGCGCACCCCTGCGTGACGCGCGCCTCCGCCGGCAACGAGTCCCTTCTCGCCGCGTTGCGCGCCACGCCCGGCAACGTGCGTTTTGTGTGCGCGCAGGCCCGGCTTGAGGGCGCGGAGCTCGTGCTCGCGCCGCTGAGCGTCGTTTTTGAAAACGCCTCCGGGCGCACCTGTATCCAGCCGTGGGTTGACGACGCGCCGCCGCAAAGCGGCCCGGACAACCGGCCCGCGCCCACCGAAAAACTTCCCGCGTCGTTATCAACCGCCGCAACCGCCGCCGACGCGTTGCACGATTACATCGACGAATTGCAGGAGCACCTCGCCGAGACGTGGCTGCTCGGCCCGTCCGCGACCGCCGCCGAAAGCGCGCGCCTCGCCGCGCTCGGGCGCTCGCTCGGCCTGGACGCGCTCGTGCCGGACGCGAACGGTTTTTCCAAAAACACCGGCGCGCTGCTCGCGCTCACCGTCGCCGCCGATTTTGCGTTTCGCGAATACGCGGCGCTGGAAAATTTCCAGATTCTTCCACCGCCTTTTACATCGCATTAACGCGCCGAAATCCGTTGCCTCGTGCGCATCATGACCACCCGCACGTTTGAATTCTCCGACGGTTCCTCCAACAAATTCTGGACAATCACACTCGACGGCAAGGCGCACACCGTGAACTACGGACGCATCGGCACGGCGGGCCAGACGCAGACAAAGGAGTTCGCCTCCGACTCCGACGCGCAAAAGTCGTTCGACAAGCTCGTCGCCGAAAAAACGAAAAAAGGTTACGTCGAAAAAACCGCCGGCGCGCCCCTGGCGCCCGTTGCTCCCGTTGCGAAAAAAGAAAAACCCGCGCCCGTCGCGGCCGCGAAGAAGGAGGCGGTTCCCGCGCAACCGGCCGCCGCGCCGGCTGCCGCACCCGAACCGGCGCCGGCGTTTCCCACCAATGCCGCGTTGCGCCGCGAGATCGACCTTGATGCCGCCGATTGGGCGGCCGTGCCGGAGGATTTTCCGCTGCCCGACGGCGCGGTTCGCGTGCTGTCCGCCGCGCTCACACCGCCGCCGCCCGCGAAGCCGTTTGACCTGGAGGATTGCTTGAAGCGACTCGCGACCAAGGTGCGCGCGCGCTCATACGGCTGGGAGTGGGATTTTACCGCCGCGCTGCCCGACACGCAGCTTTCGCGCGAGGAGGCGGAGTTCTGGTGCTCGGTCATGCTCGCGCCGCGCAAACGCGATGAGAAACCCGCCGAGCGCGCTGAAAAAATCCGAAAAGAAAACACCGTGTTCACCGGAAAGGCGCCGGCGGCGCTCGATACAAAAAACAATTATGTGCCGGCCGAGTTTGTCCGTTGCCTCGCGGTTTTGCTGACGCCCGCCGAGTTGATCGAATACATGTTCCGCCCGGTTGTGGGACGCGGCTTTGGTTTTCAAATGACGCGCATGCGCGTTTACCGCGACGGGTTTCGCAAATACGTTTTCCCGTGGCTGACCGCCGCGGAGCGCGCCGCGTGGAAGGAGGCCGCCAAGGCCGCGTGGAATTCCGCCGTGTGGCCGGCTGATTTTTACGCCACTCCGCCGGCGGCGTTTATGTTCGGCGTGATGTTCGGCCTGCGTGACGAGGCGCGCGCGCTTGTCGAGGGCTGGGCGGACAACCTTTACGTCGCCGACACCTCGTGGGATCACGCGCACTACCATTGCCCGCAGGAAATCGTGCTCGGCCTCGGCACGCCCGAGCTTGTCGCGTTTCATATGCGCCGCCTGAAACTGCCGCTCAATCGGCCTGTTTACATCCGCGGTTTCCTCGCGCGCACCGGGCTCACCGCGCTCGACGTCATCGCGCGCAGCATCGCCGCAATCGGCAAAAAGGAGGATGCCGAGGAATTGTTCGCCGAGTTCGGGCGCGTGCACGCGCCCGAGGCCGCGCCGCACATGCTCGACCTCGCGCACAACTCAAAAGCCCCGCGCTCCTCGCGCGAATGGCTCGACGCGCATCCCGCCGAAAGCGTGGCCGGGCTGATCCCCGTCGCCGCCGGGGGCGGCAAGGGCGCGGCGGCCGCCGTCGATTATCTCAACACGCTCAAGCGCCGCGGAGCCGCCGCGCTCATCGAGGCGCAGCTCGCGCATTTCCCCGCCGACACCGTCGCGCGCATCCGCGCGAGCGTGCTCGATGTCGTTGAAAAAGTTTACCCGGCGCTGCCGCCGGAAAAAATTCCCGCGTGGTGGGGCGGGGCGCTCGCCGCCGCGCCGCTTGGAAAAAACAAGAGGCCCGCGTGGGTGAAACTGCCCGACTTGACGCCGCTCATTCTCGACATCGCGGGCGGGCAATACGCGCTCGGCGAGGCGCAACTCGGCGAGGTGATCGCCGCGCTCCAGGCGAGCACGCCGGAGCAAAAACACCCGCTCGCCGTCGCGCTTCGCGAACACGCCGAGGCCGACAGCCTCGACGCGTTTGGCTGGCGGCTGTTCGAGCTCTGGCTCGGCGAGGGCGCGCCCTCGAAGGAGAAGTGGGCGTTTCTCGCGCTCGGACTTCTCGGAGGCGACCGCTCCGTGCTCAAGCTCGCGCCGCTCGTCCGCGTGTGGCCGGGCGAGTCGCAGCACCAGCGCGCCGTCACCGGGCTCGAAGTGCTGCGCGCAATCGGCACCGACACCGCGCTCATGCAGATAAACGGCATCGCGCAGAAGGTAAAATTCAAGGGCATCAAGGAGCGCGCCGCGCAGTGCATGGAGGCGATCGCGGAGACGCGCGGCATGTCGCGCGCGCAGTTGGAGGACCGCATCGTGCCAGATTGCGGACTCGATGAGCGCGGCTCGCGCGTGTTCGACTTCGGCCCGCGCCAGTTCCGCTTCATCCTCGGCCCGGAGATGAAACCGATGATCCGCCATGCCGACGGCACGATCAAATCCGACCTGCCAAAACCCGGCGCGAAGGACGACGCCACGCTCGCGCCCGCCGCCGTGGCCGAATGGAAGTTGTTGAAAAAACAAATCGCCGAGGTCGCAAAAATCCAGGCCGTGCGGCTGGAGCAGGCGATGGTCACCGGGCGCCGCTGGGCTCCGGGCGAATTCCAGCAACTGATCGTAAAACAACCGCTGATGATCAACCTCGCGCGCCTGCTGCTCTGGGGCGTTTACGACACACAGGGCAAACTCACCGGCGCGTTTCGCGTGACGGAGGACCAAACTTTCGCCGACGAGAACGACGCCGATTTCACGCTTCCCGACGACGCGGCGGGCGCGAGCATCGGCCTCGCGCACCCGCTGCAAATGTCCGGACAAAAGCAACTCCTCGACCAGTGGGGGCAGATATTTGGCGACTACGAAATCGTGCCGCCCTTCGCGCAACTTGGCCGGACGATTCACACGCTCGCGCCGGAGCACGCGCAGGGCGCGGAGATCAAGCACCTCGCCGCGCGCGGAAAACTCGTGGCGCAGACGCTTGTGTTCGGCCTGGAAAAACTCGGCTGGCAGCGCGGCATACCGCAGGACGCGGGCTGGGTGAACGAGCACACGAAGCAATTCCCCGGAGCGGACATCACGGCGGTGATCAACTACGACGAAGGGTTTTCGGTTGGCTATTGGGAAGGCGCGGGCGAGCAGACGATCGAGCGCGTGTTTTTTGTGCCCGGCCTTTACACGCCGCGCATGTATCCCGACCACAAAAACGCAATCCCGCTCGCGCAAGTTGACGCGCTCGTGCTCAGCGAAGCGCTCAACGACTGCGAGCTGTTGCTGATGAAGGCGAAGTGAGGCGGGGCGGAGGCGGTCTGCCACCGCTTCCACTTTATTTCACCTCACCAGATCGGCAGCACGTTTTGTATCAGCGCGTCGCCGATGCCGATCAGCGCGGCGCCGGCAGGCTTGAGAGTCCTTTCTGTTTTTTGTTTTTTTGGGGTGGGCTCACCCACGAATTACGCGCCGAAAAATGACCCACAAATACGCACACAAACCACGTTCGTTTCCTGTCAAAACGAGCCTCAAGGGGTCGCAAAGGGGGCTCGCAAATACGCAAGGCACCGCCAATGCCGCATTTAGTCACAAAAAAACGCCGGCGGACGTTTCCGGCGGCGGTTTTAATTTGGTGGACCCGATCAGAATCGAACTGACGACCTCCTCAATGCCATTGAGGCGCTCTGCCAACTGAGCTACGAGCCCGTAACCAAAGTGAGGCGCGAGAATCAAAGTTTCGCCGTCAAATGCAAGGACTTTTTTGCCCCATTTTTTTCTCCACGCCCCCAATCCCCCCGCATCCGGAAAATTTCCCGCCCCTCAAACTTACTTTTTCTTGTAACGTGTCCGCCTCACCGCATATCCATTACCTTTCCCGATGAAATACATTTTTGTAACTGGTGGTGTCGTATCCTCACTTGGCAAAGGCCTCACGGCTGCTGCTCTCGGAGCGCTTCTCGAACAGCGCGGCCTCAAAGTCCGCATGCAAAAGTTCGACCCCTACCTCAACGTCGATCCGGGCACCATGAGCCCCTTCCAACACGGCGAGGTCTACGTGCTCGAGGACGGCGCCGAAACCGACCTCGACCTCGGCCACTACGAGCGCTTCACCAGCGGCAAACTCTCCCGCCTCAACAGCATGAGCTCCGGCCAGATTTACGAAAACGTAATCCAAAAGGAACGCCAGGGCGCCTACCTCGGCAACACCGTCCAGGTCATCCCGCACGTCACCAACGAAATCAAGGAGCGCATCTACCAATCCACCAAGGACGTCGATGTGCTCATCACCGAAATCGGCGGCACCACCGGCGACATCGAGGGCCTGCCCTTCGTCGAGGCGCTCCGCCAGTTCGCCCTCGAAGTGGGGCGCAACGACTGCATTTTCATCCACGTCACGCTCGTCCCCTTCCTCCAGGCCGCCGGCGAGCTCAAGACCAAGCCCACCCAGCAATCCGTCGCCAAGCTCCGCGAAATCGGCATCCAGCCGCACATCATCGCCTGCCGCTGCGAACACCCGCTCGACACCAGCCTGCGCGGAAAAATTTCCCTCTTCTGCAATGTCCCCGTCAAGGCCGTCGTCCAGTGCGCCGACGTTTCCTCGATCTACGAACTCCCCCTCGCGCTCCAAAAGGAGGGCCTCGACGACCTCGTGATCGAACTCTTCGGCCTCGCCGAAAAACACCCGCGCCCGGCCAAGAACATCTGGCAGCAAATCGTGCGCCGCATCAAAAACCCCGCCCACGAAGTCACCATCGGCGTCGTCGGCAAATACATCGAGCTTCAGGACGCCTACAAATCCGTCTACGAGTCCATCACCCACGGCGGCATCGCCAACAACTGCAAGGTCAACATCGTCCGCATCGACGCCGAGGAGCTCGACTCCAAAAACGCCCCGAAAAAACTCAAGGGCCTGGACGGCATTCTCGTGCCCGGCGGTTTCGGCGACCGCGGCACCGAGGGCAAAATCGCCGCCGCCCGCCACGCCCGCGAAAACAACATCCCCTACTACGGCCTCTGCCTCGGCCTGCAAATCGCCGTCATCGAATTCGCCCGCAACGTCCTCAAGCTCGACGATGTCAACAGCGCCGAGTTTGCGCCCGGCTGCGCCAACCCCGTCATCAACCTGATGGAGGAGCAGAAAAAGGTCATCGACAAGGGCGCGACCATGCGCCTCGGCAGTTACGACTGCGCGCTCACGCCCGGCACACTCGCGGCCAAGGCCTACAAACAGTCCAAGGTTCGCGAACGCCACCGCCACCGCTTCGAGGTCAACAACGCCTACATCGACCAGCTCCACCGCGCCGGCATGATCGTCAGCGGCATCAATCCCCGCCGAAACCTCGTCGAAATCGTCGAGATCAAAAACCATCCCTGGTTTCTCGCGGTGCAGTTCCATCCCGAGTTTCAATCGAAGCCGAACCAGCCGCACCCGCTCTTCGCCGCATTCATCGGCGCCGCGGTGAAGCACGCCAAGAAAGCAAAACCCGCCGCAAAGAAAAACACGCGCGGAAAGTAAGCGGTATTGAGGCAGGCCGGCACATGGCATGGGCCCATGTGTTTCGGCCGCGGAAAAGACGCCGCTTGCACACACAAAAAAACGCCGGACGCGCTTGATGCGTCCGGCGTTTTTGTTGAAACGATGCGATGCGCTCGCCTCCCGTATTAGTAGGAAGCCTGAACGCCCTTGAGGTTTTTCTTGGACATCCAGGGCATCATGCTGCGAAGGCGGGAGCCGGTCTTCTCGATGAGGTGCTTTTCGCCCTTCTTTAGCAGCGCGTTGTATTTCTTGAGGCCGCCCTTGTATTCGGCGACCCACTGTTTCACGAACGTGCCGTTCTGGATTTCCTTCAAAATCTTCTTCATCTCGGCCTTCGTCTTCGCGTTCACGACGCGGGGGCCGCGGGTGATGTCGCCGTATTTCGCGGTCTCGGAAATCGAGAAGCGCATGCCGGCGATGCCGGACTCATACATGAGGTCGCAGATGAGTTTCAGTTCGTGCAAGCACTCGAAGTAGGCCATCTCGGGCTGGTAGCCGGCCTCGACGAGCACTTCGAATCCGGCCTGGACGAGCGCGCTGGCGCCGCCGCAGAGAACGGCTTGCTCGCCGAAGAGGTCGGTTTCGCACTCTTCCTTGAAGGTGGTCTGGAGAACGCCGGCGCGCGTGGAGCCGATTCCCTTGGCCCAGGCAAGCGCGGTTTTCTTGGCTTTTCTGGACTTATCCTGCGCAACGGCGATGAGCGCGGGCATGCCCTTTCCTTCGGTGTAAAGGCGGCGCACCATGTGGCCGGGACCTTTCGGCGCGACCATCACGCAGTCGATCTCGGGATGCAGCTTGATGAGCTTGAAGTGGACGGCGAGGCCGTGCGTGAAGATGAGCGTCTTGCCCTTCGAGAGATTCGGGAGGATGTCCTTTTCGTAAACGGCAGCCTGCTTCATGTCGGGAAGCGCGACCATGATGACGTCGGCGGTGCGAACGGCCTCACCGGTGTCGAGCACCTT
This sequence comes from Ereboglobus sp. PH5-5, assembly GCF_029504805.1. NCBI lineage: Bacteria > Pseudomonadati > Verrucomicrobiota > Opitutia > Opitutales > Opitutaceae > Ereboglobus > Ereboglobus sp. PH5-5. Next base: position 135,926 of record NZ_JAQFIT010000001.1, read on the forward strand.
GAAACCTTGCTGCGCGGCGACGGCGCGCGACTTGCTGCCGGGATAAAGGCCGATGACGACTTTGCAACCGGAGTCCTTGAGGTTAAGCGCGTGCGCGTGGCCTTGGGAACCGTAGCCGAGAACGGCGAGGGTTTTGTTTTTGAACACGCCGAGATCGGCGTCTTTGTCGGTGTATACTTTTGCTGGCATGATGATGAAAATTAAGAATTAAGATTTATGAATTAAGATGTGATAAGAGCAGGCTCAACGCTTCAATGCGAGCATGCCGGTGCGGGCGAGCTCGATGATGCCGAAGTCCTGGATGAGGCCGAGGAACGCGGCCAGCTTGGTTTCGTCGCCGGTGATTTCTATGATGACGTCGCTGCGCCCGACGTTGACGATCTTCGCGCGGAAGATGCCGCAAATCTGGATGATCTCGGCGCGCGTCTTGCGGTCGGCCTTCACCTTGGCGATGAGCAGCTCGCGATTCACGGACTGGCCCTCCTCGAAGTCGATCACCTCGACGACGTTCACAAGTTTGCGCAGTTGCTTGATGACCATGTCGAGCGAGGATTCGTCGCCCATGAGGACGGCGGTGATGCGCGAAAGCGCGGGGTCGTGCGTGGGCGCGACGTTGAGCGTGTCGATGTTGAAACCGCGGCCGCTGAACATTCCGGCTACGCGCGCGAGAACGCCGAACTTGTTTTCAACGAGGACTGAGATCGTGTGTCGCATGAGTGTGTCGTGAACGGAGTTTGTGAAAAATGAAAACGCGCTAAATTACACGTCGCACGGCGAACATCAAGAACGCTTATTGGCGCGGAAACGCTTTGTTTTTTGGGAAAAGCGGACGCTCCGGACTACACGCGCCCCCGCTTTTCGCCGCCGACCCGTCGCGCCCCAGGCGCATCCATGCGAGCGCGACGCACGCCACCGCGATCACCATCAGGTGCAGGATTTCGCCGCGCGCCTCGGACAGCGGCGCGCCCATTTGCCCGAGCTTGGCGAATGCCGCGACACCCGGCATCGCCGGAACAAGCTGGCACACCGCGCGCACCGACGCCGGCATCGCCTCGGGCGGCCACGACACGCCCATCGCAAAAAACACCGGCATCGAGGTGAACGTGAAAAACTGCAACGCCCGCTCGGTGCGATCCACAAATCCCCCCGCCAAAAACGCCACCGCGACAATGGCAAACACATACGCCACCATGTGGACAAACATCCCGCCGACATTGGCGGCGCGCGGGTAATCATGCAGCCACAGGCAGTAGCCGTTCACCCACATCGCGTTCATCAGGGCGATGAGAAACAAGGTTCCGAACATTCCCCAAAACTCGCCCCAGTGCATCGCGGGCACGCGGACACCCGCCTCCGCCGCGCGCTGCCTGCGCCAGCCAAAGATCATGAGAATGCCAAAAATCGTCGCCTGGTGCACGACCAGTTGCGCGACGGCGGGCACGGCAAAACTTCCATAACCCTCGCGCGTGTTAAAAAGCGGCCTCGGCACGATGCGCGCGGGCAGCATGCGCGCCGCCGCCGCGTCCGCCCCGATGCCCGCCTGCAACAGTTGCGGCTCCGCAATATCCAGCGCCGCGTCCTGCGCGGCCTCGCCAAGCGCGTTGAGCAGCACCGAGCAGCGAACGATGAACGCATTGTTGCCGTAAATCGACAGTCGTCCCGTCCGCCCCGAAAGCGCGTCGCGCCCGAAGTTTTCGTCGATCAACAAAATGCCGTCCACCTCGCGACGCTCGACCAGCCTTCGCGCGTCCTCAAAGGACGCCGGCCACGCCGCCACCTCAGCGGCTTTCAGCGCCATGACTTTTCGCAGCAGTTTCCGGCTTTGCGCGCTGTTGTCCAAATCCACCACGGCCACCGGCAAGCGCGACGAAACCTGCTCCACGTAGGCGGCGGGATAATAAAATGTATACAAAACCGTCGCGACAAACAGCAGCACGGCAACGCTGAACTCGGCCTTGATCGCCTGCGCGACAATCCGCGCGCCCCGCAAAAATCCGCCGCGCGCAATATTGTTTTTATTGTCCGCCGAAGGCAAATCCGCGTCGCCGCGCGCGCGCTTCCGGTCGCCAAACGCAAGCGACACGCGCAACGCCAGCAACCCCGCCAGCAACACGATCATCGCGAACAGCCCGAGCTTGCACAAAAACCAAAGCGAATCACCCGGCGGCGAGCCCATTTGCATCTGCTGCGTCTGCACCTGCATGTAGGTCGTGTAGGGCATGATCTCGCTGATCAACCTGGTATACCATGGCGATGTGTTGACCGGGAAAAGGATGTCGCCAAACGAAATGCCGCCGCCCGTGTAAAAGTTGATCGCACTCAACGCAAAGAGCAGGTTCTTGCGCGCGACCCCGGCAATCAGCACGCACACCGCGCCGTTCCCAAGAAACAACAGCATCTGTGCCGCGACAATCACGCCCATGCTTCCGTTCACCGGCCAGCCGCGCCAGCGCATCCACAACACGCCCAGCGTCCCGATCACGGTAAACACCAGCGCGTAAAAAATCACCTTGCAGACAATCGCGAAAACCATGCTTCCGCCCGCGTCCGCCACCCACGCCGCGCGCCGCTCCGGCCCCAAGTCCCCGACCAGCGAAACCATCAGCGCGTTGCCCATGATCACGAGCAAAATCACGGGGATCAGGCTTCCGCCCAGAGCCAATTCATAGCTGTTCGCCGCGTTGTATAAAAACGCGACCTGCACGGAAAGCGGCGCGCCAAACGCCTGCGCGCCATCGACCGCGCGATTCGTCACCCCGCCCGCGCGCGCCGCCGACAAGTTCGTGTTCAACTGGGAAACCGCCGACGCCAGGTCTCGCTGGATGAGGTTCGCCGACGAGTAATAAAGCGTGTTGTAATACGAGTAGATGTGAGCCTGCTCGCCGCGCGCGACATCCCGCTCCGCCCCCGCGGGAATAAACACCGCCGCGTAAGCCTCGCGCTTGCGCACCGCCTCGCGAATATCCTCGAAATTATCGCTGACGCGCACCACGCCCGCAACCGGCGAAGCCTGCAACAAACGCACAAGCTGCCGGCTCGTCGCCGACTGGTCCGCGTCCGCGACGAGCACCGGCAGCTGGCGCGGCGAACTTCCCGAAAACACAAGCCCGAACCAGACAATCGCCACCACCGGCACCCAAGTGACCAGTGAAAGATTCCACTTGTCCCCCCTAAGAAAACGCAACTCGCGGGCGATGGAATTGAGGAATGCGGAGATCATTTTTGGAGTGCGGTGGCAAAACGAAGCGACGACACCGCGTTGAATGGTTTGCGAACTTTATTGGCATTCAAAAGCGGCGGCGGCGGGCGGCGGCCTCTGCCGCCGCACCCCAAAGAAAAACCGCCGTGTTCATCGAACATCATTCGCAATTAATAATTCGCCATTTTTATCGCGTCAGCGCCCGCCTTGCGGCCAGTCGAACAGCACGCTCATGCCCGGCCTCAGTTTTCCCTTTTCGGAATCCGCAACGCTCACCGGCCGCGCGCGAATCTCAAAAGTCTTCACATCATATCCCTCCGACTGGCGCACGGCGCGCCACGTCGCAAACGAACCCTGCGGGCTGATGAAACACACCTTGAATTGCATGCGCTTTCCGTCGAGCGCGGGCACGGAGCCCTCCACGACTTTGCCGATCTCCATTCCAGAGAATTGATTCTCGCGCACATTAAACGACACCCACAAGTCGTCGGGGTTGATCATCGAAAACACGGGAAATCCCGGCGGCACGATTTCGCCGACATTCGCGTAACGCCTCGTGATCTGCCCGTCGATCGGCGCGAGCGTTTTCAATTCCTCCTCCAGCGATTTCACCGCGGCAACCGCGGCGCCGGCCTGCGCGACTTGCGCATCGACCGCCGCCTTGTCCTCAACGCGCGTGCCAGCGAGCGCCTTTTCGTATTGCTTGCGCGCGGCCTCCGCGGACTCGGCGGTCGCGGCCGCGTTTGCCACGGCCTCGTCGCGCTTCTGCTCCGAGATCACGCCCTCGGAAAACAATCGTTTCAACCGTTCCGCGGTTTTGGCCGCCACATCCGCGGCGGCCTGGTGCGCCTGCCAGACGGCCCTGGCCGAGGCGATGTCCTCGTCCTGCGCGCCCTTTTCCGCCTTCGCCTGAAGCGCCTTCACCGAAGTTTCGAGCGCGCTTACCTCGCGCAGCTTTGCGTCGAGCTCGGCATTGGAAAGCGTGAACAGGATTTGCCCCGCGCGAACGCTGTCGCCCTCGGCGGCGAGCACGGTTTCGAGGCGACCGGGCGCCTTGGCCGCGACACGGATTTCGTCGGTGTCGATCATGCCCTGTATCTGCCCGGGAATCGGTCTCGACGAGAGCCAAATACCGACGGCAAGTATGGCCGCGATGCCGAGAAGCAGGATCACGGCGAGCACTTTGTGGCGGGAGGGTTTTGCTGAGGCTTTTTGAGTCATGGCAAAATATTTATCCTTGGACGTTACGGAATAATCACATCGGCCTGGCGCATGTAGGCGGAGAACTGATCCATCTGGCCGCTTGCGTGGAGGAGCTTGGCGAGCTCGAGGTCGAACTGGTAGGCGGCGACGGCGCGCTCGACGAGCACGTTGGTGAGCGCGATGCGCGCGTTGGTGACATCAGTCGAAATGCCCTGCCCTTCCTTGAACGAAACTTCCTGAACTCGCAGGTTTTCGCGGGCCGACTCGAGGTTGCTTTCGAGCAACTCGAACTGGCGCAGCGCGCTGGCGAGCCCGTCGTAGGCCTGGCGCGCGCCGGCGTCGGCCAGCATGCGCGCGTGCTCGGCGGACTCGGCGGCCTCGGCGACGGTCTGCTTCGCGGCGCTGTAACTTTTTCGCCGGTCGATCCTGTCAAACACCGACCAGCGCACGCCGATGCCCGCCATCCAGTCGGTGTCGACGAGTGTCTCGCTGTCCTTGTCAAAATTGTAGCTGCCAAACGCGAGCACCTTGGGCATCCAGCGGGCGCGCTCGGCCTTCACGCCCTGCTCGGCGGCGCGTTTGAGCGATTCGATGGCGCGCACCCGCGGATTGCGCTCGCGCGCGCCGACAACAAACGTGGCGAGCGATGCGATTGGCTGTTTTATGACAAAGAGCTGAGTGGTCGGCTCGAACGGCTCGTTCGAGTGCAGGATCGCGGACAATCCGATGCGCGCGTTTTTGACCGAGTGCTCCGCGACGTCGCAACCGCGCTGCGCGGCATCGCAGGCAACCTGCGCCTGCAGACGCTGCGCCTTGGTGACGAGCCCGCCCTTTTCGAGCTTGATGGCGTTGTCGAGGTGCTCGCGCATCCCCTCAAGGAGCTCCTTGCGCAGCACGAGCACGCGCGACGCGAGTTGCTGGCCAAAGTAGGCCCGCACGAGTTCGAGATCGAGCGCCTCGCGCACCGCGTCGAGTTGCGCGCCGGCTTGCTCGGCGGCCGCGCTCGCCGCGCGTTTGGCCGCCGTGATTTCGCCTCCCGAGTAAAGCACCCATGACGCGGTGGCAAGCGGCTGGAGCGCGGTTTGCGAAAGCCGCGCCTCATATGAACCCAGCCCGAGCGCCGAGAGCGGGACCGGGTTGCCGTTCACCGAAAGCGAGTCGATGTCGGCCTGTTTGTTGTTGATTGTATGCTCGTATCGGAAATAGCGCAGCTCAAGGCCGACCTCGGGATAGTTAAGCCCCTTGAGCGAATCAGTGGTGTCCCTTTTGCCGGCGAAACGGGCCTGCGCCGCCTTGAGCGAGGGGGCGCTTGTGATGAGCAGGGCGCGCGCATCGTCGAAAGCGAGCGGCGTGCCCGGCTGCCGGGCGAACGCGTTTGCCGCAATGCAAACAAACGCCACCACGCAAAAAAAACTACGAAACTGGAAATGCCTGCGTGCGAGTTTCATGGTCGCGCACAGACTGGCGAACCCTGGCGGTTTTGAGCAAACGTATTATGGCAACCCGCAGTTGCCAGTCGGCGGCATCAGCGACCGCGGCGGCCGCGCATCATACGCCCCTCGCCACCCCCGGCGCTCATCATGAGTTCGCGCAATTGTTTCTGGTCGTTCTGCTCGGATTGCAACTGGCGCAACGCCTCGACTTGCGCCGCGCTTAAAAAACGCTGCGCCTCGATGACGACCTGGTCGGTGATTTCCACGCCGCCATAACCGCCGCCCATCATCATGGGGCCGCCTCCCCACGGAGGTCCGCCGGGGCCGCCGCTGTCGGAAGACGCGGGTGTGTTTGCCGCCAGCAAACTGACAAGCTGTTCGCTCTGCGATTGTGTGAGCGCGTCGCTGGTGTAGCTGAGTTGTTGCTCGATCGTGCCGACCACGGCGCGCTGGCTGCCCGTCTGCTCGTAGGTTTGGTATTGCGCGAATTTATCCGCGCCGAGCACCGAGGCGATGTTCGCGTCAATCTCGGCGCCGGTCTGCTGAATGAGCTGCCGGATCTCGCCGCGATTCGCGCGCGCGTCAAGACCCTGCTCGCGAGCCACCGACATCACGTCGCGCCCGGCGTTTTGTTTTTCAACAAGCAGATCCTTCACCCTCTCGATTTGGTCGGGCGACAGGTTGAGCTTTTTGAAGAGACCGGCATAACGCGCGTCGAGCCGGCGCCGCTGCTCCGCCGTCCTCACCTTCACGGCCTCGGGAGACTCCCACACCGCGCGCATGTTTTCCCTGCGCTCCTCGCGCTCGGCGCGCTGTTCGTCATCGGCGACGGGAGCCTGTCCGGCCTCGGAATTTTGCTGGCGCCGCTCACCGGACGCCCGGCGCTGGCCGCGCCCGGCGCGCTCCTCGGCGGCCTTGTTGAGCGCGGCGACCTGGGTGTCGAGCGCGTTGGCGCGCTGGTATTGCCGCCAGGCAAAAACACCGGCGCCAATCGTGGTGAGTGCAAGGATAACAATCGCTGCGTTTTTAATATTGGAGTTCACGATGAAAAAATAAGACGCGAAAAACAGGCAAAAGTTGCCCGCCGAAAAAACCTGTGTCGCGACGCTGGATGTCGCGACGCCGTTTTTCCAGAAAATTAAAACTGGAACGCCGCCCCAATCGCGCCTCTATTGAACGCCACACATGCCCGTCGCCCAATTTCAAAACATCGAGAATATCCGCCTGCCCGCGAAGCCGCTTCATCTCGCGATCGGCATGTTCGACGGCATACACCTCGGGCACCGCGCGGTGATCGACATGGCGATCCAATCCGCGCGGCGCAGCGGCGGACTGGCCGGCGTGCTCACCTTCGCCCCCCACCCCACCGTGCTGCTGCGCCCCGACAATCCCACGCGCCTGATCTGCAACCCCGGCACCAAGGCGCGCCTGCTCGCCGAAACGGGAGTCGACTTTGTCGCCACGCAACAATTCACACCCGGGTTCGCGCAAGTCGAGGCGGAGGACTTCATTCCGCTCCTGCTGAGGCACCTGCCGCGCCTCAACACGATCTACGTCGGCGAGAACTGGCGTTTCGGCCGCGCCCGCCGCGGCGACATGACGATGCTTGTTGCCGCGACAAAACCACGCGGCCTCACGGTGATGAGCGTGTCGCGCGTCAACGAAAACGGCGAGCCGATCAGCAGCACCCGCATACGCGCCTGCCTCGAAGACGGTGAAATCGAGGCGGCGAACATCATGCTCGGCTACAGTTATTTTGCCGAGGGCGTTGTCATGCCGGGCAAGGCGCTCGGGCGCGACCTCGGTTACCCGACGCTCAACATTCCCTGGGAACCCGGGCTCCGCCCGCGCTTCGGCGTGTATGCCGTGGAGGTTTCCGGCGAAAAAGCGTCGGGGAAATACCGCGCCGTCGCCAACTACGGCCTGCGCCCCACGGTCGAAAACAGCACCCAGCCCCGCGTTGAGGCGCACCTGCTCGGCCCGTGCCCGTTCACAGGCGGCGACCAAGTCCGCATTGACTGGCTGCGTTTCATCCGCCCCGAAATGAAATTCGCAAATGTGAACGAATTGACCGCGCAAATCGCCAAAGACCGCGCCGAGGCGGAGGCGTTTTTTGATTTGGCATGAACTGAACCGCAAATGGACGCGAATCGACATGCATTCGCGACATGCGTCTGTTTCGCCTTTATTTGCGCCCCAAACTTTTTTGGCCTCAAAAATCCTGCAAGCGGCCCTCGGCTTCCACGCCTTTCTGCAGGCGGGCGAAGATTTCGCCGATCAGGTAAATCGAACCCGACACGACCACGGGGGCATGCGAATCCGAAATCGCGCAACGATCCGGCGCGGGAAACAACTCCTCGACTGTCGCGTGATAAATCCTCCCCTTGAAATCGCGCGGCACCTGCGCCTCCAACTCCTCGAACGAACACGCGCGCGCTTGATGCGGCACGACCAGGTGCAACTCGCGCGCGTGCCTCGCCTCGACTTCCAGCAACGCCCGCGCGCGCAACGCGCCCAGCGCGCCCGTCACGATGACCGGTTTGCCCGCCTCGCCCCCGCCGAGTTCGGCGCGCAGGCGCGCGAGGTTTTCGTCGAGCGTTTGCGCGCCCTCGGGATTGTGCGACGCATCGAGAATCAACGGCTGCCCGCCAACCGTGATGCGCTGCCAGCGTCCCGGCCAGTCGACGCGTTGCAAGCCGCGCGCGATCACATCGCCGGTCAACCGCCAGCGCGAGTCCGATGCTTTCATCAGCACGCGGGCCGCGAGCGCCGCCGTGGCGGCGTTCCAGCGCTGGTAATCGCCTTCGAGGTTCGTGCGCGGATAATCGGGGCTGCCGATGTCCGCGCCAAACTCCTCCTCAATCGAATATACGGGGGAACCGAGTTCGTTCGCGACACGACGCACGACCGCTGCCGCCGCCCCGGGCAAATGTCCGATCACAACAGGTTTTCCGGGCTTGATGATACCGGCTTTTTCAAACGCGATTTTTTCGATCTCATCACCGAGAAACTCGCAATGGTCCAGGCTTATTGTCGTGATCACCGACACTTCGGGCACGACGACATTGGTCGCGTCAAACCGCCCGCCCATGCCGACCTCGACGATGCTCGCGTCGCATTTTTTCCGCGCGAACTGCATGAACGCCATCGCCGTCATGAACTCGAAAAAGCTCGGGTGGTCGTCGGGGTTTTCTCGCGAAACCGCCGCGGCAATCGGGCGCAGCTCGTTTGTGTAGTCGAGGATTTCCCGCTCGTTGAGCCGCTCGCGATTCACCTGCACGCGCTCGCCGAGCAGCACGAGATGCGGCGATGTGTAGAGCCCCGCGCGCCAGCCCGCCTCGCGAAAAATCGCGTCGAGCATCGCCGCCGTTGAGCCCTTGCCGTTCGTGCCCGCGATGTGGATGACCGGCACGGCCCGCTCGGGATGCCCCAGCGCGCTGATCCACGACTGCATGCGATCGATCCCAAATTTCACGCCGCGCGCCTTCAGACTGAAAAGATAATCCTGCACGCGCGCGTAATCCGTGAAAACGTCGCTGCCGGCGGATGTGGAAACAGTGCTCATGTTGTCGAAAAGAAACGTAACATGAACAAATTGTCCGCGCGTGCAAATTGAGAAATCGGGCAACCATGCGCATGCGCGGCTGATGCGCACAAAAAAAGCACGGACGAAATCGCCCGTGCCATTTGAGCAACCAATCGAGGTCTTCAGTTAAAAGAAACCTTCGGAGCCTGCTTCACCTGCGCGCTTTCGACCTGGAACAATTCCGCGGGGCCGAAGCCGAACATGCCCGCGAAAATCACCGACGGGAAAACTTCGCGCTGGGTGTTGTAGGTCATCACCGAGTCGTTGTAGGCCTGGCGCGCGAACGACACTTTGTTTTCGGTCGAGGTCAGTTCCTCGCTGAGCTGCATCATGTTTTGGTTGGCCTTCAGGTCGGGATACTGCTCGGCGACAACCATCAGGCGCGAGAGCGCGCTGCCGAGGCCGGACTCGGCGCCGAGCAGCGACTTCATCGCGCCGGTGTCGGCGGGATTCGCGGCGGCGGCCTTCGACGCGGCGTAGGCGGTGTTGCGCGCGGCGATCACGGCCTCGAGCGTCTCGCGCTCGTGCTTCATGTAGGCCTTGGCCGTCTCGACAAGATTAGGGATCAGGTCGTAGCGGCGCTGCAGTTGCACGTCGATTTGCGCGAAGGCGTTTTTGAAGCGGTTCCTAAGCCCGACGAGCTTGTTGTAAATGCCGATGACAAAAAGGACGATCAGGACGAGGACGATTAGCGATACGATTAGTGCGATGCTCATGGTAATGGTTTTGAAAGGTTGAAAACTGCGGGGAACTTACAGCACAATGCCCGGGAAATGAAATGGAATAATGCGCCTCCTTTCCATTTTGGCAACACGTCCCGGCGCCGTTGCATGTATTTTAATTGCCGCAAACCGCGACCGCGTGTTCACTTCGCGGGCAAACTCCCTCTTTCCCTCAACAAACCCAAACAACAACCCGAACTCCAGAAAAACATGTCACGATTAGTCACGTTGTTCACCGGCCAATGGGCCGATCTCCCGCTCGAAAAACTCGCGCCCCTCGCGCACAAAATGGGCTACGACGGCCTCGAACTCGCCTGCTGGGGCGACCACTTCGATGTCGAGAAAGCCGTCTCCAGCAAGACGTATCTGCGCGACCGCTGGGCCATGCTCCTCGACCACGGGCTCACCTGCGTCGCCATCTCGAACCACCTCAACGGCCAGGCCGTGTGCGACCGCATCGACGACCGCCACCGCGAGGTCGTCGCGCCCGATGTCTGGGGCGACGGCGATCCCGAGGGCGTGCGCAAGCGCGCCGCGAAAAAAATGATCACCACCGCCAGGGCCGCGCGCGCGTTCTTCGACGCACGCCCGAAAAACGACAGCGTCGGGCGCACCTACTCCGCAAAATTCCCCGCGGTCGTCAACGGCTTCACCGGCTCGCCGATCTGGCATTCCATCTACGCGTTTCCGCCGACCTCGCAGGCGTATTGGGAAAAAGGATACGCCGAGTTCGCCAAGCGCTGGCTCCCCATCCTCGACGCCTTTGACAAGGTCGATGTGAACTTCGCCCTTGAGGTTCATCCCACCGAAATCGCCTTCGACATTGTCAGCGCCAGCCGCGCCATCGACGCCGTGAAGGGCCACCGCCGCTTCGGTTTCAATTACGATCCCTCGCACCTCGGTTATCAGGGCGTGGACTACGTGAAGTTTATCCGCACCTTCGCCAGCCGCATTTACCACGCGCACATCAAGGACGCCTGGTGGGGCCACGGCGACGGCACCGCGGGCGTCTTCGGCGGACACACCGACTTCGGCGATCCGCGCCGCTACTGGGACTTCCGCTCGCCCGGCCACGGCGACATCAACTTCGAGGAAGTCATCGTCGCGCTCAACGACATCGGCTACCGCGGCCCGCTCTCCGTCGAGTGGGAGGATTCGCGCATGGACCGCGTCCACGGCGGCACGGAGGCGGCGGCCTTTGTCCGCAAGATCGACTTCCCGTCCAGCACCGTCGCCTTCGACGCCGCGTTTGCGAACAAGTAACCTGTTCACTACGGAGGCCCGGAAAAACACGGGGGGAAACCCAGGAGAGTTTCCTCGAAAAAACTCCTCCTAACTCCGCGTCCTCCGCGCGCTCCGTGGTGAAGATCATACCTCAAAAAACATCATGTCCTCCATCCTCCAAAAACTCATCTTCCAAAAAGACAAAACCGCGAGTGACGGTCTCATGCAACCCGAGCGCGAGGCCATTGTCGATGCGCTGCACTATTGCATGTATGCCGACTCAAGCATCGCGCTTGCGGAAACCAAGGTCATCGCCGACTGGAACGAAACCCTCGACTGGGATCCCAACCACCCCTTCTCGACCTACGAACCGCGCTCCATCGCCGCCGCGCGGCAGGCGCTGGAAAGCATGGAAACCCGAATGGAGTTCATTCTCTCCATCGTGAGGCGCATGGGCTCGGAAAAATCCAGCGACACATTGCTTCGGCTCTGCCGCAAACTCGCCGACGCCGACGGCAAGCGCAGCGACGGCGAATGGGCGTTCATCGAAGCGCTGAGCAACGCCCTCGCAACAGCCAAAAAGTAAGAACGTCCCATGTGGGGGCGCACGCAAGGTGCGCCCCCACAATTATAAACCGGCCGCTTGCTCAGCCTCCGTTACGCTGACATTGCGGAACAGAAAGCGGTTGTTGCTTATTATATACGGTTTCCCGCTTTTTATTCTCAGCCCCCGTATATTAACCTCCCTGGTTATCGCATAGGGATATTTTTCAAGATAATCAGCATTTTTATAATCGGCGTTGAAGGGGGCGAAAATTTTGGGCCCCTGGTAATTCTCCACCGGGTTGCCATCGTCTATCACAAGACCGTCAATCGTCACCTTCTCCGGCATGTAACATGCGTAGCCGAAATCATGCCGTCCCGAGTTACTACCGTTTATAAGCACGGCGTCAGACCGGGCGCCGTTGCGCGGGATGTATTCGCAGTTGCGTATTATTATTTCTCCCTCCCAGGTGCTCCCGTAATCGCGGCGCAAATTTATAAAACTCGCGCCATGCACCCTGGTGTTCTCCACAAGAAACACGCCGCTTCCTATGAGATTGATGCCCTGGTGCCCGAGAACGGAATTTTTTATGGTCGCGTTTGCCACGCCCATGTGCGCGTCGAAGCGCGAAAACACAACATTATCAAACGTAATGTTTTTCGAGTAATTCGAGCCGAAGATTCCCCATATCTTTCTGTCGTGTATATCGTTTAACTGCCTGCAATCCTTGAAAGTCACATTGGCGGCCTTGTTGACAATAATATCGTATGAACCCATCGAAACCGGCGCGTTCGCGCGTCCGATTGTGGTGTAGGTTTTATGCCCCGAAAGCCTGCAATTTTTCACCGTCACGCCGCTGCAACCCACTATCGTGATAAATCCGTTATACGGCGCGCCATGATCAAGCTCGCCCGTGACAACATGAGTCACGCCATCGACAACCACATTGGAGCGCGAGATTCCCACGCCCCGGGCATAGTATGTATAACGCGACTCGGCCTGGTTGGCGATGGTTGTGAAATGCCCTCCGCGAACAGTCAATGTCCCGGAGTCGATGGGCCAGGCCGTCATGGAAGTAATATTATTATAGTCCCATATTACGGGCGTTGCCCCGTCCATGTTGCCGTTTTTATCAACGACAAAGACATCGGTCTGGGCGGAGCCGTTGTTTTTATTCAAACCCATGCGAATATAGCGCTTGGTCGTGCTGTCGGTCACCACCACAAACGCGGCATGCGGAAGCGTGACGCCGAGACTGGCCTGGTTCCTCCGCAGCGTTTTCACGGATGTTATTTTCACCGGGGAAAGCTTGGAGGATATGTTGAACACATTTTTGCCGCGGTTTTCGACGCTCACTTTCGAGTCGTCGATAATGAACCTGGCATCGCCCCAGTCGGTGTCGGTCTGTATTGTGGCGGTCTTGCTCGCCGCGCCGATATAGTAGGATGCGCCCGCGTCGGCGCGAACCCGCAGTCCTTTTTCATTGGCCGCGGCATGGGTCCGGATGATTGCGTCAAAATCATCGGTCACACCATCGCCCGCGGCGCCATATTCGCTGTAATAAACGACCTTGTTCAAATCGGCGGCGTGAATACCCGCTTCGAAGACAAAAAACGCGAGCAACAGAAGGCGGAACCGAGGGGAGGCGATTGTTTTCATTTTTGAGGGGATGAGATTTGAACAGGGAGGAAACCCTCAAAACGAAACGAGGCAAGACCCGCGTAACATGGCGCGGACCGCCAGCCCGCGCCACCCTTTTCGCCTTCCCGCCCGCGCGCTCATCTGTCGTAATGCCGGTCCATGCAGCAGCCCGCATCACCACACGCCAGCCCGACCGACCTCCACGGTCTCACCCGTGATGAATTGCGCGCGCTCATAACCTCGTGGGATTTTTCGCCGGTGCATGCCGCGCGCCTTTGGAACTATCTCTACTACGAGGCCGCCGGCGCGCTCGATTCCGACGCCATGCCCGACATCCCCGCGCGCCTCATGGAACGCCTCCAGGCCGAAACCGCGCTCACCATTCCGCCCGTCGCGCACGAGGCGCGCAGCACCGACGGCTTCACGCGCAAATACCTCCTCTCACTCGCCGACGGCAAAAAAATCGAAACCGTCCTCATGCGTTTCACCGGGCGCGTCACCGCCTGCATCAGCTCGCAGGCCGGCTGCGCGATGGGCTGCGTGTTTTGCGCCACCGGGCAAATGGGATTTTCCCGGCACCTCGCCGCATCCGAAATCGTCGCGCAGGCGCTCCATGTGCGGCGCATCCTCAAGGCGCAGGGAGAGCGCCTCCGCAACGTCGTGCTCATGGGCATGGGCGAGCCGCTCCACAACTACGACGCCGTCATGCGCGCCTGCGAAATCATGCGCGACGGCAGCGGCCTCGCGCTCGGCGCGCGCCGCATCACGCTGAGCACAGTCGGCGTCGTTCCCGGCATCATGCGCATGGCCAACGAGGCCAGCCCGATCCACCTCGCCGTCTCGTTGCACGCCGCCACGCAAGCCGAGCGCCGCAAACTCGTCCCCGCCGCCAAACGCTGGCCGCTCGACCAGTTGATCGACGCCTGCCGCTACTACGCGGAAAAACTCAACCGCCGCATCTTTTTCGAGTGGACGCTCATCGACGGCAAAAACGACACCGAAGACCACGCCCACGCCGTCGGACGCCTCCTCACCGGAATCCAGGCGCAAGTAAACTTGATCCCGCTCAACCCCACCGCCGCCTACGACGGCGCGCCCGGGCACACCAGCGCCGCGAAAAAATTCCAAGCCGTGCTCGCCGCCTACAATCTGCCGAGCACGATTCGCCAGCGCCGCGGCATCGACATCGCCGCCGGTTGCGGCCAGTTGGCGGCAATGTCGTAGGGGGGCGCCTTGCGCCCCGCCTCACGGTTTCACCACCAACTGCGTGCGCAGCGCGCGCTTGAAATGCAGGCGAGCAAAATCGCGCAGGTCCTTCGCACCCACCGCGTCGATGCGTTTGTCGTAGTTGAGCCAGTCGTTCACCGGCTGGCCGTAGAGCGCGTTCAGGCCGGCCTGCATCGCGCGCGAGGCATTTGTCTGCAGGCTCATCCGTCGCCCCGCCTTCAGGCGCACGCGGCAGCGTTCCACCTCGTCCTCGCCGATCTTGCCCGATTGCACGCGGGCGATCTCGGCGTCGATCTCGCGCAACACCTCCTCGTAATGCGCCGGGCTCGTCCCCGCGAAAAACAAAAACATGCCCGCGCGCAAACCCGTCACGCGGCTCGACCGCACGAAATACGCCAGCCCTTTTTCCTCGCGCACGCGCTCGAACAAACGCGACGACATGCCGCTGAAAAACTCGTCCATCACCTCGCCCGCGTAAAAATCATCCGCCAGCAAGCCCGGCCCTGGGAACGCCTGATACACCACCGCCTGCTCGCGCGGTTGCGTGTCGGTGAAATCACCCGGAAACGCGGGCATTCCGCCCGCATGATCTTCCGCCGCCAATCCCCCCTTCGGCACGCGTTTCAAAAACGCCTTCAATTTCGGCAGCAGTGTTTCTTTCTCAAAATCGCCCGCCACCGCGAGCACGACATTTTGCGACACAAACAACCGCTTCCACAACGCCGCCAAATCCGACGGCGCGAGCGCGCGCACGCCCTCCGCGTCGCCGCTCGCATCGCAGGCCAGCGGATATGCGCCGAAAAACTTTTTGCGCACCAGCTTCCTGCCGTGCGAAACGACATCGTCCTCGTCCTGCGCGAGCGCCGCGAGCAGCGCCTCGCGCTCCGTCTCGAACGTCCCGCGCTTGAACGCCGGCGCGAACACCGCGTCCGCCAGCAACTCCAGCCCGCGCTCCACATCCGCGCCGTCCGACAACACCTCCACGCCGAGTCCGATGCTGTTGTTCCCCGAAAACGGATACAGCACGCCGCCGATTTCCTCGATCGCTTGCGCGACCTCCGCCGCCGTGCGCCGGCGCGTGTCGCGCGCGAGCATCGTGCCCAAAAGCGCCGTCGCGCCGCGCTTGCCCGGCGCCTCAAACAAAGGCCCGCCCTGGCAAAGCAGCCGCACATGCAGGCTCGGCAAATGCGCGTCACGTTGCAGCAGCAAGCGCGCGCCGTTCGGCATTTTGATTTCTTCAAACTCCGGCGCGAATGCCGCCGTGGCGCGGACTGCCAAGTCTGCCTTCTTCGCTTCGCCCTTCGGACTCAGCGACACCGTCGTCAACCGCTCCGGCACGAGATACGCCTTCAACACGCGCTTCAAATCCGCCGGCGTCACCTTGCGCAAACGCTCGAAATACGCGCGCGCATAACCAAGGTCGCCGACAATCACCTCGCTCGCGCCAAGGCGCGCCGCCTGCCCCGACATCGTCTTGCGGCTGTTGATTTCGCCGACGACGAGCTGCCGGATCACCTTCTTGATTTGCGCCGCCGTGAAACCTTTCGACGCGCAACGCGCCAGCGATTCGTTTATCGCGCGAATCGCCGGATCGCGTTTTTCCGGGTCGCAAATAAACGAAATCGAAAACAACCCCGCCCCGCCCGGCGTCCAACTCTGCGCGTCGATGGCGTGCACGAGGCGCGCCTTCTCGCGAATCGCCTGCCAGAGTATCGAGCTGTCGCCCGCGCCAAGAATCGTCGCCAGCAAGTCGAGCAGCGGCGCGTCGGGATGCGCGATGCCCGGCGCCTGCCACGCCAGCCCCGCACGCGTAATCTCGACATCCTCGTAAAAATGCGCCTCGCGGGGCGCGAGCTGCGCGGGCTCGTCCTCCACAAGCACGGGCGCCAGGCGCGCGCGCGGCGCGTCCGCGAAATGTTTTTCAACCTCCGCAAGCACGCCCGCCCCGTCCACATCGCCCGTCACGACGACGACCATGTTGTTCGCCACGTAGCGCGCGCGGTAATACGCCACCAGCTCCTCGCGCGTCACCGTCGAGAAAACATCCCTGTATCCGATAACCGGATACCGATACGGATGCCGGCGGAACGCCGTGTCGAAAAGCGACTCGCCGAGCCGCGTGTCGGGATCGTCGCGGCACATGTCGATCTCGCGCAGGATCACGTCCTTCTCGCGCGCCGTCTCGTCCGCGTCGATCGACGAGTGCAGCATCATGTCGGCGAGCACGTCGATCGCGAGCGCCGTGTGCTCCGAGGGCAGGTCGATGTGGTAAACCGTGCGGTCAAAAGTCGTGTAGGCGTTGATCAGCCCGCCGTGCGCCTGCACCGTGGCGGAAATCTCCCGCGCCGCGCGCCGCTTCGTGCCCTTGAACAGCATGTGCTCCAAGTAGTGCGACAGCCCCGCGCCGAGGTTTTCGCCCTCGTGAATCGACCCCGTGCGCACCCAGACCTGCACCGACGCGACCGGCGCGGAATGGTCGGGCTTCACGAGCACGGTCAGCCCGTTGGGAAGAACGGTGCGCGCGACCGGCTCGCGCCAAAAGGTGTTGAGAAGATCGAAGTCGGACTTTGTTTTCGAGGGACGTCTGGTTTTGGACATTGGTGAAATTTTTGAATAAGAGAATGCTCCACGGATGGAGCAGGTTTTCACAGATGCGAAGATTTAGCCGAGTTCATCCGCGTCATCCTTGGGTTATGCAAAATCGCGGGCATGATTGTTTTCGTCAAACCCAGTTCCGCGCGACAGCGCGACAATCGAAAATCCAGAATCCAAAATCGAAAATCTTATCACTTTTCATCCTCAATGATGCTGAAGCGCACCGCTTTTTCGGGACGGAACGGTTTCTCGAAGGCATCGTCAAAGGTGTAGATTGACGCGAAATCCTCGCGCCGGTCGTCGGGGGTTTTGCTGAAAACCTGGTATTCGATCAGATTGAACACGATCTCTCCAAAGTCCTCGCAGCGTGTGACGCCCCATTCGTTGAGCACGGTTTTTGAAAGCGGCCCGAACTGGTTCAGCGTGTATTCGCGCAGACCCTCAAGCAGTTGCGGCCCCTTGACATGCTTTGTGCGCTGCGCGCCCTTGCCCGCCTTCTCCGCGTTTTTTTTGCGGATTTCGCCCACGGTGTAGTCCAGCCCCATGCGCACAAATCCGTAGGCGCGCCGGTCATAGCGCGGGTCCTCTTTGCAAATCTGCTCAACGACTTCGTGAAACTTGATGTCCTGCATTGGAAAAGAAAGGGGAAATCTTAATGCACGGCGGCGCAACCTTAACAATCCTGAAAAATATCGCTTGCACTCCGCGAAGAATCCCTGCTTTCTTTCGCCCCTCAAATGCAGCCGTAGCTCAATTGGATAGAGCATCTGACTACGGATCAGAAGGTTTGGGGTTCGACTCCCTACGGCTGCGCCACTTTTCAGAACAAGCCGCGAATGCCCCGTCATTTGCGGCTTGTTTCATTTTCGAGGCAAAAGCCCCGGCCTCCGCGCAAATGGGCAAAAAAAAGTGGCCAGGCACTCCACGGCACTGGGAGAACGTCGTTGCCGTTGCTACCTTCCGGTCCTGGCGGAGTTCACGCGCCTGCCCATGCATGGCACCTGGCCGACGCGAACAGTGCGCGGTGCGCGGCGGCTTTCAACATTTATTTCTCGTCACAATGAAATGAGCGCCTTCGTCATCACCTCGCACGCGCGCGCGATCGCGCCGCCCTCGTGCGCCGTGCTCAGGAACGCCGCCTCATACGCGCTCGGCGCGAGATAAACGCCGCCGTCGAGACACGCGTGAAAAAAGCGCGCGTAAAGTTTCGGGTCGGACTTGGTCGCGGTCGCGTAATCGCGCACCGGCGCGTCGTTAAAAAACGCGCTGAACATCGAGCCGCGCTGCGGCACTTGCAGCGCGATGCCCTTTTGTTTCGCGGCGTCGAGAAGCGCGTCGCGCAACCGGCGGCCGAGCGCGTCGAGCCGCGCGTAAACACCCGGCTCCCCGTCCAGTAATTTCAGCGCCGCGATGCCCGCCGCCATCGCCAGTGGATTCCCGCTGAGCGTGCCCGCCTGGTAAACCGGCCCCTCGGGCGCAAGATAATCCATGATGTCGGCGCGCCCGCCGATCGCGCCAACGGGCAAACCGCCGCCGATGATTTTTCCAAGCGTGGTCAAGTCGGGCACAATGTTTTCGAGCTCCTGCACGCCGCCGCGCGCAAGGCGAAAACCGGTCATCACCTCGTCAAAAATGAGCACCGCGCCATGCCGCGCCGTGATGTCGCGCAGATGCGCGAGGTAGCCCGCATCCGGCATGATGAAACCGACATTGCCGCAATACGGCTCGACGATGACGCCCGCGATTTCGCCCGGATTCGCCGCAAACGCCGCGTCGAGCGCGGCGGTGTCGTTGTAGGGGAGCACGATTGTTTCGCGCGCAAACGACGCCGGCACGCCCGCGCTGTCGGGATTGCCGTGCGTGAGCGCGCCGGAGCCGGCCTTGATGAGAAGCGAGTCCGAGTGCCCGTGATAACAACCGGCAAACTTGATGATCTTGTCGCGCCCAGTGAACCCGCGCGCGAGGCGGATCGCCGTCATCGTGGCCTCGGTGCCACTGTTGCACATGCGGACTTTTTTCACCGACGGAAAAAATTGCGTGATCAACTCCGCCATCTCCACCTCGGCGGGATTGGGCGTGCCAAACGAAGTGCCGCGCTCCAGCGCCGCCGCCACCGCATCGCGAATCGCGGGATGATTGTGCCCGTGAATCGCCGGCCCCCACGTGCAGACGAAATCGACCAGCTCGCGCCCGTCCGCCGTCGTGAGCGTCGCGCCCCGCGCCGACTCCACGAAAAACGGCGAGCCGCCCACCGAACGAAACGCGCGCACGGGCGAATTGACGCCGCCTGGAATAAGCCGGCGCGCGCGCGCGAAAAGTTGATCGGAGGACTGGCCGCCCTGAAAAGACTGGTTCGACATGCGCGCAACCGAAACGCATCGCGCGCCCGTTTGCAATTCCTTGCGCTCCGCCCTCGCCAATGCCCGCGATTTTTGCATTTCTCGTGCTTTCGTTTTTCCGCGTCATGTCCAACACGCTCCCACAACCGCTCCCGCACATCGCAAAACTCCACGCCTACACGCCCGGACTCCAGCCGACCGAATCCGGCTGGATCAAGCTGAACACAAACGAATGCCCCCACCCGCCAAGCCCGCGCGTCGCCGGGGCGATCATCCGCGAACTCGGCGAGGACAAATTCGGCGCGAACCTCCGACTCTACCCGAATCCGACAAGCGCCGCGCTTCGCGAAACCATCGCCGCGCACCACGCCCCGCAATGCCCCTCGCTCACCGCCGCCGGCGTCTGCGTCGGCAACGGCTCCGACGACATCCTCAACCTGCTCGTGCGCGCCTATTGCTCCGCCGGCGCGCCGCTCGCACACACCGTGCCCAGCTACTCGCTTTACCCCGTGCTCGTCGCCATCGAAAACGGCCGCTGCGAAACAATTCCGTTCGAGCGTGACATGCGCCTGCCCGTCGAGACGCTCGCCGCCTCCACCGCGCCCATCATCTTCCTCACCTCGCCCAACGCGCCCACCGGCGTCGGCTTCGCAAACGCCGAAATCGAGCGCATCCTCGCCGGCTACCGCGGGCTGCTCGTCGTTGACGAAGCCTACGCGCCCTTCGCAAACGAAAACGCCGTGCCGCTCCTCGCGCGCCACCCGAACCTCGTCATCGTGCGCACGCTTTCAAAAGCCCATGCGCTCGCGGGCATCCGCATCGGCTACGCGCTCGCGCATCCCGAAGTCATCGGCGTGCTCGACCGCGTGCGCGACAGCTACAACACCTCACGCCTCTCGCAAGCCGCCGCCATCGCCGCGCTCGAAGACGCCGGCTATTACGCCGGCATCATCGAAAAAATAAAAACCACGCGCGACCACTGGCAAAAGGAATGGACCGCGCGCGGCTGGTTTTCCTATCCCTCGCAGACCAACTTCATTTTCGTCGAGCCGAAAAACGCGCGCGGCGAAAGCGGCGCGGCGGTCGCGCAATCCGCCTACGATTGGCTCCGGGCGCACAAGGTGCTCGTGCGATATTTTCCCTCACATCCCTTGACCGCGCCCTTCCTGCGCATCAGTGTCGGCACTGACACCGAAATGGTCGCACTCGACAACACCCTCCAAGCATGGATCAAAAACGCATAGCAAAAATCGCGCGCAAAACCGCGGAAACCGACATCAACCTCACGCTCGAAATCGACGGCTCCGGCCGCTCGAAAATCGACACCGGCGTGCCGTTCTTCGATCACATGCTCACGCTCTTCGCCAAGCACGGCCTCTTCGATCTCGAAGTCACCTGCAAGGGCGACGTCGCCGTGGATTACCATCACACCGTCGAGGATGTCGGCATTGTTTTGGGAGAGGCGTTTCGCGCCGCGCTCGGCGACAAGCTCGGCATCCGCCGCTACGGATTTTTCCTGCTCCCGATGGACGAGTCGCTCGCCCGCGTCGTCGTCGATCTCGGCGGCCGCGCGCACCTTGTTTACGAGGCGAACGCGCCGACGATGTTTGTGCGCGATTTCAACATCATCCTTGTGAAGGAATTCTGCCGCGCCTTCAGCAACGCGCTCGCGTGCAACCTGCACGTGAAGCTCGAATACGGCGAGGAACCGCACCACGTCGCCGAGGCAGTCTTCAAGGGACTCGCCCGCGCGCTCGACGCCGCGACGCAATACGACCCGCGCGCCGCAGGCCAGCTGCCAAGCACCAAGGGCAAGTTGTAATCACAAAAAAGCCGTCCGCACAGGACGGCTTTTTTCGCGAAATCGATTAACGCCTAGGCTGCGGGGCGGCTTGGCACGTGCACGACTTGCATTCCGGCGGCGACGGCGGCCTGG
Organism: Ereboglobus sp. PH5-5; assembly: GCF_029504805.1. Lineage (NCBI taxonomy): Bacteria > Pseudomonadati > Verrucomicrobiota > Opitutia > Opitutales > Opitutaceae > Ereboglobus > Ereboglobus sp. PH5-5. Next base: position 157,575 of record NZ_JAQFIT010000001.1, read on the forward strand.
AGACCGGGCGTGGCGTCCTCGAAGGCGAGGCATTTTTCAGGGTCCACGTTGCAGAGTTTTGCGGCGAGCAGATACATGTCGGGCGCCGGTTTGCCGCGGCCCGGGGGCACGTCGGCGGGCGTTACCACGATTTTAAAAATGTGGTCGAGCTTCGCGGCCTTGAGGATGGGAATCGCGAATTCGCGCAGGCCGCCCGTGGCGATGGCGACGGGATGCGTTTTTGCGACGCGCTCCGCGAAATCGGCGACGGGAGCGATGCGACCGGCCTCGGGAAGCAGCTCCATAAAAATGGCCTCCTTGACATGCATGATCTCGTCGTGGTCGAGCGTGAGGCCGTAGCGCTTGCCGAAGACGGCGGAGACCCCGTGCGAGTGCACGCCACCGAGCGAGTAGAACAAGTCGGGGTCGATGTTCTCATCCGCCTTCATGCCGAACTTGTGCAAGGCGGCGTTCCACGCGCGGTAGTGCAGCGGCATCGTGTCGGCAAGCGTGCCGTCGAGATCGAAGATGTATCCGGCGAAATCGCCCTCGGGTATGTTGAGTTTCATTTGAAAAGGTGCGCCCAGCTTCGCGCATGAAATCGCGGCAATCAAGGCCGAGTCGCGTTTGCGGACAAAATAATGCCCTCAAACAAACGCGCGAAAAAAACGGGACGCGTTTTTCACGTCCCGAGTTTTTGTTTTTAAACAATGCGCGACTTTGTCGAGTCCGGCGACTGGAAGCCGACGCTGACTCGCGCGCTGATCACATCACCGCCGCGCCGTCACCGGTCTGGCAGTGGATCACCTCGGGTTTTGCGCCGTATTTTTGTTCGTAGGCGGCGGCAACCTGCGCGGCCTGCGCCTCGCCGAACTGCGCGTCGGTCATCGCCATCACCGCGCCGCCAAACCCGCCGCCGGTCAAGCGCGCGCCGTAAACGCGAGGCGTGGCCGTGAGCAGATCGACTAGCGTGTCGAGCTCCTCCGCGCTGTTCTCAAACAAATTCTGCGAGCTGCGATGCGAGGCGGTGAGCAGCGAGCCCACCGCGGCCAGGTCGCCCTTGGCGAGCAGCGTTTTTGTCTCGTCCACGCGGGCGATTTCCTCGACCACGTGGCGCGCGCGCTTGAGCGCATCGCCCGCCAGCGTTCCGTCAGCGGCGGCCTTGTCGAGCATCGCGGTGCCTGCGTCCGCGAGCAGGGGCACGCCGAGCGCCCTGGCGGCTTCCATGCACTCGCGATTGCGCGCCGCGTAGAAGCCGTCCACGAGCGCGTGTTTTTTGTGCGTGTTGAAAATCCAGAAATGCGCGCCGGAGGGAATCGCCACCGTGTCAAATTTCGGCCCGCGGCAATCGATGAACACAAGGTGGTCTTTTTTGCCGAAGCCCGACACGCCCTGGTCGAGAATACCGCACGGCATGCCCACGAATTCGTTTTCCGCATGCTTGCCGATTTTCACGATTGTCTCGCGGTCAACCTTGCCCGCCTGGCCCGTGATTTCGAGAAACGCGAGCACTGACGCCAGCTCGATTGCCGCGCTGCTGCTCATGCCTGCGCCCGCGGGCAGATCCGACATGTCATAATAGTCAAACCCCTCGGGAATGCTCAGGCCGAAATGCGGAAACGCGGCAATCACGCCGAGCGCATAGTTGGTCCATTTGTTGGAACCGTCCTGCTTTTGCGGAATGCCGGAGGGCATGGTGACGATTTCGCCGCCATGCGCGCTGAAAAAACGACGTTGCCCGTCATCGCGCCTCGCAATGGCGACCCAGATATTACGGTCCACCGACGCGCCCAGCACGGTGCCGCCGTTGTAGTCGGTGTGGTTGCCGATAAATTCGATGCGTCCCGGGGCGCGGGTGACAAATTCGGGGCTGCGGCCGAAGACGGTTTGGAATTGGGCGATGAGTTTGTTTTTCATGGGAATGACTTAAAAATTGCGAAACAGGCACGTTCGCCACGCCGGGAAAAAAGGCGAGGCATTTTCAGGGAAAGATTATTTTCCGTTGACCCGAACGGATGAGCACGCCTTATTTCGCCCCTTCACTCGACGGTTGGCGCGTCCGCGCGCTGGCTGAAACTACCAGGAGAGGTGGCAGAGTGGTCGAATGCGCGCGCTTGGAAAGCGCGTATACCGCAAGGTATCGGGGGTTCGAATCCCCCCCTCTCCGCCAGTTTTCCCCGCGATCATGAGGGAAACATGGCTTTGTCCGGTTTGGTTTGGGAAGAATTCCGGCGAGTTTGAGAAAACCGCCCAAAAAATTCAGGCCGGCTGCACGCGGGACGTCATGAAAACATTCCGCCAAGCACCTCGAACATTTGCCACGCGCCGAGTTCGGCGTCGGGCGGGGCGGTGCCGGTGGCGAGGATTTGGTTGCGCGAGTCGTCGCTGTTGATGCCCGCCCAGAAGCGGCGTCGGCGCTGAGGGTCGAGCTCGCCCAAAACGTCGTCGGCAAGGAGCACGGGGTTCACGCCGGTTTGCTCGCGCAGATACGCGGCCTCGGCGAGGCGCAGCGAAATGGCGAGGCCGCGTTGCTGGCCCTCGGAGGCGAACTCGCGCGCGGGGCGTCCGCCGACGGTCAGTTCGCAATCGTCGCGGTGCGGGCCGGAAAGCGTGGTGCGCATGAGCGTGTCGCGTTCGCGTCCCGAGGCGAACTGGCCTGCCCAACCGGTTTCGTCGAGCGCGGTTCCGTTGGCGACGCTGGGCGCGTAGGCGATGGCGGCGGCGGGGGTGTTTTCGGATGCGACTGAGGTGATTTTTTCGTAGGCGGCGGCGACGTGTGTATTCAGTTTTTCAATACCGGCGGCGCGGCGTGTCGCGAGTTGCGCGGCGGCGCGGGCGAGCGGTTGCTCGAAGGCGTCGAGTTCGGCGGAGAGCGCGGACGCGCCGCCGTTGCCGCGCTTGAGGAGCTGGTTTCGCGAGGCGAGGGCGCGGTGGTATTCCTGGAGCGCGCGGAGGTATTCGGGATCGGTTTCGGCGAGGGCGAGGTCGAGCCAGCGGCGGCGTCCGCCGGGCGAGCCGCGCACAAGAAGCAGGTCTTGCGAGGTGAAAACGACCGTGGGAAAGCGTCCGATGTAATCGCCGAGTTTGCGGATGCGCTCGCCGTCGCAATGCACTTCCTTTCCGCCGGGGCGCAGGCGGATGGTCACGCGCGTGAGGCCGAATTTCTCGTGCTCGATTTCGCAGGCGATGGCGGCCTCCGGCTTGCCGTGCGCGATGAGCGTGCGGTCCTCGCTTGTGCGAAACGAGCGGAGCGCGGAGATGAAGCCTGCGGCCTCGAGGAGGTTGGTTTTGCCCTGCGCATTTTCACCGACGAAAAACTGCCGCGAGTTGTCGAACGCGAGCTCGGCGAACGCGATGTTGCGGAAGTTTTGAACGGTGATGCTTTTTAGATGCACGAGGAGGATTGTTTAATCGCGAAATCACGGAAGGGCGGAATCGCGGAAGTAGTCATTCCGTTTTTCCGCGCTTCCGCGATTGGTTTTAATCCTTGCGGCTTAAAATCAATTTTTTGGCTGATACACCTTTTGCTCCAGGTGCGCGCCGAGGTGTTTGCGGAACTCGGCTTTGTTTTTGACGGCGCGGAGCGCGATGAGCTGGTTCGCGATGTTGCCGACCGCGGTGCCTTCGAGGTTGAAGGAAACGACGGGGACCTTGGCGGCGTTGGCCGTGGACTGGCAGAGCAGCGGGCTGCGCGAGCCGCCGCCGACAATGAGGATGCGCTTGAACTCGCGGCCGGTCATGCGCTCGAAGGCGGCCTTGGCGTCGGCATGGCCGCGGGCGAGCGAGTCGCAGATGAGGCGCATGTAGCCTTTCACGTTTTTCGGGGGCGCGGCTTTTTTGCGGCGGAGTTGTCCGTCGATGACGGCTTTCATCGAGGGAGGGTTGGCGAGCGCGGGGTCGGTGACGTCGATGAGGACTTTTGAAACGGAGGCGGGCAGGCGCGCCGCGTCGTCGATGAGCTTGTCCCATGCCTCGGGTGTTTTCGGGCGGGCGGAGGGGCCGAGGTCGAGCATGGTGCGCTCGAGGAGCCACATGCCGATGACGTTTGTGAGGGGGCGGTAGCGGCCATCGCCGATGCGTTCGTTGGCGACGCGAGCCTTGAGCGCGTCGGGGCCGAGCACGGGCGTGTCGCTTTCGAAGCCGACGAGCGACCAGGTGCCGGAGCTGAGGAAGAGGTCGGTGCCGTCGGGGCTGGCGGGCATGGCGTCGTAGGCGCACGCGGTGTCGTGGCCGGGCACGGCGATGACCCTGGCGCCGGCGAGCTCGGGAATGTTTTTCACCGTGCCGAGGCGCGTGCCGGCGAGGACGGGTTTGCCGAGCCACGAGGGCGGGACGCGGAAGTAGTCGAGCGCGGGGCGCGACCAGTCGGTCGAGTTTACATCGAGGAGCTGCGTGGTGCTGGCGATGGTGAGCTCGTTGGCCATCGTGCCGGAGAGGAGGTAGTTGAAGTAGTCCGGCAGGAAGAGGCAGCGCGTGGCGAGGTCGGTGATGGCGGGGCAGTCGGCGATCGTTTCAGCGAGCTGGAGCGAGGAGTTGTAAAAGACGTTGGGGATGCCGGTGGCGGCGTAAACGCGCTCGAGCGCGGCGCGCGTGTTGCCGAGGTGGCGCAGGCCGGCTTGCGTGCGGTTGTCGCGGTAGGCGTGGACGGGGAACACGAGGCGTCCGGCGTCGTTGAGGAGCGCGTAATCGACGCCCCAGGTGTCGACGCCGACGGAGGCGATTTTTTTGCCGCGCGGCAGGGCGGCTGCGGCCTTGCGGAGGCCGGTTTGCACCTCGTGCCAGAGCGCGCCGATTTCCCAATAGTCGTTGCCGTTGAGCGTGCGGAAGGTGTTGGGGAAGCGGTGCGCGACGGTGAGCTTGAGGCGGTTGTTTTGCCATGCGCCGAGGATGACGCGCCCGCTCGTGGCGCCGAGATCGACGGCCGCGCAATAGATGGTGGATTTTGAGGTGTTTTTGGTGGCCATGAAATGAGGTGTTAAACCCCATGAGTGAACGCGGACGCGCAAAAAGGTGAAGTGCGAAAATCACACAACCGCGAGGTGTGTTTGCATGACAGTTTGAACGCCCGGGGCGCAAACGATCCCGGGAAAAGGACGCCCGAGGTGTGATTAAAAGTAAAACGCGGCGGTTTCGGCGAAACCGCCCTACCCTTATCACAACCGCATTTTAATCCCCCCCTGACGCCCGGCGATTATTTTTTCCGGGGACGCCGGGATCGGTTTGTCGATTCGCGCAAATAGACGGGCGGCACGACGAGGATTTCCTGGGGATGCTCGGTTTTTCCCGAAAGCTGGTTGAACAGCAGCGGGATTGCCTCCGCAACCATCGTGTCGTTTGCGCCCGCGAGCGTGGACAGGGACGGGTTGAAAAACTCCTCGATTTCATGATCCCCCACGCCCACCACGGCCGCGTCGTTGGGAATTGAAAGTCCGCGCTCCTGAAAGGCGCGATACACTCCGACCGCCAGGCTGTCCGTCACCGCAAAAACTCCGTCGCAGCGTCCGCCGCCATCAAGAAACACATCCAGCGCCGCGACGGCGTCCCGGGGTTGCAGCCCGTCGCATTCGATCACGGCGGGGGTGGCGATTTTCCCGGCCTTGGCGGCGTCCTTGAACGCGGCGACGCGCTGGGAGGTGGCCTGCGTCAGCGCCTTGCCATGAATGACCGCGAGGTTTCGGCAGCCGGCGTCAATCAACACTTCGGCGGCCCGTTTTCCAACAAAGTTGGGGATTTCGAGCACGCAGTTGTGCCCCTCGATTCGGCGTCCCAGAACGACCGACGCATACGGAAACTTTGCCGTGGCGAGAAACCGGTCGTCGGCCGGCAGCGTGTTGGTTATGATGATTCCGTGATACCGGTCCGACTCCAAGAGGCCCGGTTTTTCCGCCAGCTTTCCGGCATGAAACATCTCAATGGCGACGGCGTAGCGGGTGTGCTTGTCCGAACGCTTGTCCGCCTCCTTTTGAATGGCGTGCAACGCCTGGCCGACGAGCGGCAGGGGCGCCTCAAACGAGGTCAGGATTGCGATGTCGTATTGCCGGGTCAGGGGGCGGTGGGTTCTGAGGCGGCGCCCCGCCATGTTGGGGACATAACCAAGCTCCTTGATCGCCTTGCGTATCCGGTTTGCGGTTTTCTCAGAAATCCGCCTCTCCAAATAATGGTTGGAAAGCACCGAGGAAACCGCGGCGGGGGACACTCCTATGTGTCGCGCAACTTCGTAAATGGTCACTGCCGGCTTGCTGTTCATATTTGCCCGCGAGTATTGCTAAATCTATAAGTTTAGCAAATCAAAAATACGCAAAACCGGGGCATGGCGTTAAAATGATGTTGACTTTAGCTAAATCATTTTAGCATTTTCGACCAAAACCCTGCCATGAACATGAATGCACCCAAGTTCCTCCCCCTTGCCATCGCGCTTTGCCTGTCGTGCGGTTTTGCGTCCGCACAACCCGCGAATGATTCGAGCCGGTTTGTCCGCTTGAAGCACAATAATCCCGGGCTGGTTGTCGACCTTGGCGTCGGCTTGTGGGCGTGGCCTGTCGTGTGTGATCGCAACGGCGACGGATTGCCCGACCTGATTGTCGTCGCGGGAGGCTCGCCCGACAAGGGATGCCATTATTTTGAAAACACGGGCAAAAAGGATGCCGAAACCGGCATGGATATATTCAAGCCCGCGGCTTATATTGGCCCCGGCAGCGGCAATGTGACCGCCTCATACACACCGGACGGATTGCGCGTGGTCGCGTCGGGATATGAATATCCCGATTTTATAAAAAACGGGCTCGCGCAGGCGAACAGGAAAAAACTTCCGCTGACCGCAAGGCAGATCCACCGCACATCCGGGCGGATTCGCGGCGAACAGTGGAGTTATGTGGATTATGATGGCGATGGAACCCTGGACTTGGTTTTTGGCGTCGGGGACTGGACGGATTACGGCTGGGACAACGCATACGATTCCAACGGGCGCTGGACAAACGGGCCGCTGCACGGATTTGTATATATAATGATTAACAAGGGCACCAACGCGAAGCCCCGTTATGAAAAGCCGGTCCGCCTGCAGGCGGATAATCGCGACATTGACGTCTATGGCATGCCGTCCCCTGTTTTCGGCGACTTTCGCGGCACGGGAAAACTCGATTTGATCTGCGGGGAGTTTGTAGACGGATTCACTTTTTATGAAAATGTGGGAACGCGGGAGTCGCCGAAATACGCGCCCGGCCAGCGGCTGTCCGCCGGGGGCGCGCCGCTGACGATGCCACTGGAGATGATCGTGCTCACGGCATGCGACTGGAACAAGGACGGGCACTTGGATTTGATCGTGGCGCAGGAGGACGGACGCGTGGCCCTGATGGAGAACACCGGCAATGTCATCAACTCGGAATGGCAGCCCAATCCGCGCGGCAAGCCGGTCGCCAAAAGCATGCCCGAGTTCAAGCCGCCGCGCTTTTTCAAGCAAGAGGCGGACAGTGTGAAGTTCGGCGTGCTCACCACGCCCGTTGCCGCGGACTGGGACGGTGACGGACGTGTGGATATATTGACGGGAAACACCGCGGGCGAAATTGCATTTATAAAAAACCTCGGCGGTTCCCCCGTGCGCTGGGCGGCTCCGCGGCTTCTCGAGGCGGACGGCATGCCCATATTGATAATGGCCGGATATAATGGATCGATCCAAGGGCCGGCGGAATCAAAATGGGGCTACACCAATATACATGTGGCGGATTGGGATGGCGACGGACTGCTTGATATCATGGTGAATTCCATCATCGGAAATATTATATGGTATAAAAACATCGGGACCAAAACGTCGCCCAAGCTGGCCGCCGCGCAACCCGTGCGCGCAATCTGGAAACACGGCGCGAAAAAACCCGCGTGGAATTGGTGGGATCCGAAAGGCGACGAGCTCGTGCTACAATGGCGCTGCACGCCTTATATGATCGACATCGACAAGGACGGGGTGCCGGACCTTGTGGCGCCCGACCACGAGGGTTACCTGGCATGGTTCCGCCATGTGGTTCGCAACGGCGAGCATTATGTAATGCCGGGTGAGCGCATTTTCAAAATGAAAGGATTGTCCGAGTTTGATTCCAGGGGCGCGGCCAACAAGGACGGGCCATCCGGCGGGGCGTTGCGCATGAATTATGGCGAGGCGGGAAAAAGCGGACGGCGCACATTTCATTTCACCGACTGGGACGGCGACGGCCGGGTGGATTTGCTCGTGAACAGTGTTAATATTAATTTCTATCGCAATGTCGCCACCAAGCCCGGGGAATGGATATTTGAGGACATGGGACAAGTGGACTCGAAAAAACTCGCGGGCCACAGCACGGCCCCGGCCACTTGGGATTGGGATGGCGACGGCAAGGAAGAACTGCTCGCGGGAGCGGAGGATGGATTCTTCTACTTGTTGAAAAAGGAATAAACAAAATCATACAATTTTTATGGCATCCTCATACCCAAAAAAAGGCATACTTGCGGCGCTCTGGCTGCCAACGGATGCGGAAGGCAACCTTCTCAAGCGCGAGCTCGCCGCCAATATCGGCTGGCTGAAAAGCAAGGGCATACACGGGGTGCTGGCACTCGGAAGCACCGGCGAGTTTCCGCAGATGAGCGCCGACCAGCGGAAGGAGGCGATATCCGCCGTGATCGAATGCGCGGCGCCGCTGCCAGTCGTTGTTAATATAAGCGATATACGCCCCGGCATTGTGGGCGAGCTGGGCAGGCATGCGCGTGCCGCCGGGGCTTGCGCGGTGGCGATCATGCCGCCGGGGTTTTATCCCTCGACGCAGGATGACGTGCTGGCGCACTTTTTATACGCCGCGGAACACGCGGATTTGCCCGTATTTTTGTATAATTTCCCCGAGTTGACCGGCACGCGAATCAATGTCGACACCGTGGCTAAATTCGCGGACCGGGCAAACATGGCGGGCATCAAACAAAGCGGCGGCGAATTTGATTATCACAAGGAGCTGGTCGCGCTTGGAAAGGAAAAGAACTATGTTGTGTTCTCAGGAGCGGACACGCGGCTTGCCGAGGTTTTCAAACTGGGCGCGGTTGGCTGCATAGGCGGACTGGTGAACATTGTCCCGGATTTAATGCTGGATTTATATAATATATGTCAGGAGGGAAAACCCGGAGACCCCGGCATCTTGACGGACAGGATTAAGTTTACCGGCGCAATGGTTGACAGGCTCACATTTCCGCTAAACGTCTCGGCGGGCATGGCCGCCCGCGGGCGGCCGGTCGGCGAACCCAAGGCACGGGTTTCCCCCGAGTCAAAACGCATTCACGACACCATCATTCGCGATCTCTCCGCCGCCTTTAATGAGTGGGGGCTGGAGTGCGCCAACGCTGAAAACAAGATGGCGTTTGCCTCCCCAACCAACGCATGTTTTTAAGGATTAATTTATGAACCCAAAATCCCCTGTTGGACTAGTTGTGTTTCTGGCGGCCGTTTTCCTGGCGCCGGCAATGGTCGCTGAAAATGGCGCGGCCGTGCTCCGCTCGGAGTTTATATACAAGGAGGCGCCCTATCCGGAGTGTCATGCGTCAACCATCGCCCAAACGGCGGAGGGCGGCATGGTCGCCGCGTGGTTTGGCGGCACGAAGGAAAAGAATCCCGATGTGTGCATTTGGGTGTCGCGTCTTGAGAATGACAAATGGACCGAGCCGGTCAATGTGGCCAACGGCATCCAGCCCGACGGCACGCGCCATCCCACCTGGAATCCGGTTTTGTTTCAGCCTCCCGGCAAGAACGCGCCCTTGATCTTATATTATAAAGTCGGCCCGTCGCCCCAAAAATGGTGGGGCATGCAGATGATTTCCAAGGACGGCGGACGCTCGTGGGAGGAGCCGGCCCGTTTGCCCGAGGGGATTTTGGGTCCCATCAAAAACAAGCCGGTTGTCCTGCCCGACGGCACATGGATTTCGCCTTCGAGCACTGAGGCGCGGCGGTCCGACTGGCGGGTGCATTTTGAAATATCAAAGGACCGGGGAAAAACCTGGCGCAAAGCGGGTCCCGTGAAAAAGGGAGCGGGGTTTGACGCGATACAACCGAGTATTTTGTTCATGAAAGACGGACGCCTGGAGGCGCTTTGCCGCACCCGGCAGGGCGTGATCGCCATGACATGGTCCGCCGACAATGGCGAGACATGGAGCCCGCTCTCGGCACTGGCCCTGCCCAATCCGAACTCGGGAACCGACGCGATCACGCTTTCCGACGGGCGGCAGTTGTTAATATACAATCATTCGGCGCACCGTGTGGAGCGTTCGGGATGGGGCGTGCGCCATCCGCTCAAGCTGGCGCTTTCCGACGACGGGATTAACTGGACGCCGGTTCTCACACTGGAGGACCAGCCCCTGCGCGAGGGTTATGCCTACCCGGCCATTATACAAACATCCGACGGATTGGTGCACATCACATACACATGGGATCGCAAGCGCATCAAATATACAGTCATAGACCCTTCGAAGTTGTGAAAACCTCCGGTCATTTTGCATCACTTGATATTATCGTTCTGGCTGCCTACTTCATGGCAACGCTGGGAATCGGCGCCGCCTGCTGGCGAAAAAGCAGGTCGGTTGACGGCTTCACCGCGGCGGAAAGCAGTTTGCCGGGCTGGCTGACCGGGCTTTCAATATTGGGAACGTATATAAGCAGCATTAGTTTTATCGCGCTTCCGGGAAAGGCGTTCGCGGCGAACTGGAACTCCTTTGTGTTCAGCCTTTCCATTCCTTTTGCGGCGTGGATTGGTGTGAAATATTTCCTGCCATTCTACCGCAACAGCGGATGCATCTCCGCATACACGCACCTCGAGGAGCGCTTCGGCGGCTGGGCGAGGACTTATGCGAGCGCCTGCTACCTGCTCACGCAAATGGCGCGCGTGGGAACGGTCACTTATTTAATGGCGCTGCCCATGAACGTCCTGCTCGGCTGGGATATCAGGCTGATCATTCTCATCACCGGAATAAGCACCACGTTATACACATTCATCGGCGGCATCGTGGGCGTGATATGGACGGAGGCGGCGCAAACAGTCGTGCTTGTGCTGGGCGCGCTGGTGTGCGCGGTTTTGATGCTGGCCGGATTGCCCGAGGGGCCGGGGCAGTTGTTCCAGATCGCGTCGGCGCATGATAAATTCAGCCTCGGCAGTTTCGGCGCCAGCCTGGCGGAACCCACGTTTTGGGTGGTGCTGGTTTATGGCGTGGTAATCAACCTCCAAAACTTCGGCGTGGACCAAAACTACGTCCAGCGCTACCACGCCGCAAAATCCGACCGCGAGGCGCGCAAAAGCCTGTGGATGGGGGCGCTGTTGTATGTTCCCGTTTCGGCTGTGTTCTTTTTCATAGGAACCGCGCTGTTTGCATATTATTCCACCCACGCGGGCGACCTTCCCCTTGAGTATCAAGCCGCCGACAAGAGCGACTACGTGTTCCCATGGTTCATCGTGAGCGTTTTGCCCAAAGGGATCACCGGCCTGCTCATAGCGTCGATTTTTGCCGCGGCGATGAGCACGATTTCGAGCAGCCTGAATTCGTCGGCCACCATTTTTCTCAATGATTATTACCAAAGATACATAAACAAATCATCCACGGAGCGGCAAAGGATGCGGGTGCTGTATGTTTCCACGATTGTGGTCGGAATAATCGGGACCTCGCTGGCGTTCGGCATGATCAACGTGAAAAGCGCGTTGGACGCGTGGTGGACGCTGGCCGGGATATTCGGCGGCGGCATGCTGGGATTGTTCCTCCTGGGATTCATCAGCCGCCGCGCCGGAAAGCCGGCCGGGGTAATCAGCGTGGCAGTCGGGATTTTGGTGATTTTGTGGATGAGCGTTTCGCCCAAGCTCGGCTGGGTGCCGGAGGGGATGCGAAGCCCGTTTCATTCGTTTTTGACGATCGTGTTTGGCACGGCGGCGCTACTGCTCACGGGATTGCTGGTGACCGCGTTCGCGCGGCCGAGGAAGCGCGACGGGGCATAGGGATTCGCGCACGTTTCGTTTATTTTTCTGCTTTCTTGAAATTATTTTTTAAGAAAGCGTGAAGTCGCGCGTTAACAGGCAAAGGTCACCACACATCCACCGACCCCAACAATGAAACCGGAGCCATCCAACCATGAACAATCACGCACCACAAATGCGGACGATTTTGCGCGCGCAATCGTCAACGAATACCAAGGCCCGCTCACGCGCTACGCCACCCGTTTCCTCGGCGACGCCGACCGGGCGCGCGACGTCGTGCAGGACACCTTCATGCGCCTCATGGAGCGTCCGGTCGGCGAGGTGGACGGACATCTCGCCGAATGGCTTTTCACCGTCTGCCGCCACCGCGCGCTCGACATTCTTAGAAAGGAGGCCCGCATGAGCCGCTTTGAGGAAGGCCAGATCGAACGTGTCGCAACCGACGATCCGCGCCCCGGCCGCGCCCTCGAGCACGAGGAGGCCCACACCGCCATGCTGCGCCTCATCGACGGCCTGCCCGCCAGCCAGCAGGAGGTCATCCGCCTGAAGTTCCAAAACGGATTCAGCTACAAGGAAATCAGCCGCATCACCGACCTCTCGGTCAGCCACGTCGGCGTCCTCATCCACAACGCCGTGCAACGCCTCCGCGCCGACTTCGCCGCGCAAAAATCGTAACACCAACGGGAGCCACAGAAATGAAACACAACGACAACAACCACTCTTCCGACAACACGCCCGCGCCCCAATTCTCCGCCGACGACCCGCGCCTCACCGCCTACGCCCTCGGCGAAATGGACGCCGCCGAACGCGCCGTCTTCGAAACCGAAATCGCCGGCAACCCCGCCGCGCAAGCCGCCGTCGCCGAAATCCGCGCCCTCGCCGGGCAACTCGAAACCGTCTTCGCCGCCGAACCCGCGACGGAGCAAAAAAACGCGCCCATCACCCCCGAACAAATCGAGGACTGGCGCGCCGCCCGCGAAGCCGAGGCACAAGAAGCGCGCAAGCGCGCGAAAAAACCGTTTCGCTTCCCGTATTTCCTCGTCGCCGGACTGGCGACGGCGTGTTTCGCAGTGGCGTTTTTCGCGATTCTGAAACCGGCGCACGATTCCCGACAGGCGGAAAAACTCGCCATGCAAAAAGCGCAAGCGATGTATGTCTCCCTGCCTGTCGAAGCCGAGTCCCGCGCGAAAGAGGCAAGCAGTGCTCCTGCAAGCGTTGCCAGTCGACCGACACCAGCGCAGACAGCCGCAACACTGGAGCGATTCACGGTCACTGGGGAACGCCACGGACAGGCCAAGCTCATCATGGAACAGCGCGCGGCTGATAACGTGGTCACTGCCATCGCCATTGATTCCTTTGGAGAGCTCACTCAAGGTTCTGTCGGCGAATTCATGAAATACATGCCCGGCATTGGTGCCTCCGCTGTTTCGCAAAACCCCGGTGCCGAATCCTACACCCGCTACGCCGACAATGGCTTTCTCGGCACCACTGAAAACCCGCTCTCGACCTTCTCCGCTGACATCGACACGGCCAGCTACACAAACGTCCGCCGATTCCTCAATCGCGGACAGCGCCCGCCAGCCGACGCCGTGCGCGTCGAGGAGATGATAAACTACTTCGCCTACAACTACGCGCCGCCCGCGAAGGAAAGCGGCGCGCCCTTCGCCGCCACGATGGAAGTCGCCGCCGCGCCCTGGAATCCCGAGCATCGCCTCGTGCGCATCGGCATCAAGGGCCGCGAAGTCGCCGACGATTCGCGCCCGCCCGCCAACCTCGTTTTCCTGCTCGATGTCTCCGGCTCGATGGACGAACCCAACAAACTCCCGCTCGTGAAGGAATCCATGCGCATGCTCGTCAACCGCCTGCGCCCAAGCGACCGCATCGCCATCGTCACCTACGCAAACACGATCGACCTCGCCCTGCCCTCCACGGCGGTGAGTGAGAAAACCAAAATCCTCGACACTCTCGACGCCCTCCGCGCCACCGGCGGCACCAACGGCGGCAAGGGCATCCAGCTCGCCTATGAAATTGCCAGGGCCAACTTCCTCAAGGAGGGCGCCAACCGCGTCATTCTCTGCACAGACGGAGATTTTAACATCGGCGTCACCAGCAACGACGAGCTCGCCACCATGATCGAGGAAAAGGCCAAAAGCGGCGTCTTCCTTTCCGTCCTCGGATTCGGCATGGGCAACCTCAAGGACTCCCGGCTCCAGGCACTCGCCAACAAAGGCAACGGCAACCACGGCTACATCGACAACCGCGCCGAGGCCCGCCGCCTCCTCGTCGAGCAAACCGCCGGCACTCTCGTCACCATCGCCAAGGACGTGAAACTCCAAGTCGAGTTCAATCCCGCGCAGGCCGCCGCGTATCGGCTTATTGGATACGAAAAACGCCTCCTTGCGAAAGAGGATTTCAACAACGACAAAGTTGACGCCGGTGAAATCGGCGCGGGCCACACCGTCACCGCCCTCTACGAGGTAATCCCCGCAAAATCCGCCGCGGAGGCGCCGCTTGCGACGTCCGCCGAAACCGACGCTCCCGTTTCAACCGTCGATCCCCTCAAATACCAGACCCAAACCGTCGTCACCACCACGCCCAAGCTCGAACTCAAGGGAGAGCTTCTCACCCTGAAAATCCGCTACAAGGCGCCGAGTGCCGACATGAGCGACAAAATCGAGTTCGCGCTCGAGGACAAGGGCGCGGCATTTGACGAGGCCAGTCCCGACTTCAAGTTCACCTGTTCGGTCGCCGCCTTCGCGATGCTGCTTCGCAACTCGCCCGACAAGGGCGTGGCGACCTACGACAGCGTCCTCGAATGGGCCGAGCCCGGCATGACCGGCGCAACCGGCGCCGAGCTCGAACGCCGCGGCGAATTCACCGACCTCGTCCGCCGCGCCAAACAGATCGCGACGAACTGAAAATGAAAAAACTGTATGTCATAGTTCCGACTGTGGCGACAGTTGCATTTGCGGCCTTTGTCTATTGGACGGCGGCCCCGAACCCGTGGCGCACTTTGGATTGCACAACCAACGGAAGCAACCAGTGCGAAGTGCATCACACCGCAATGGAAAAAAAGAAAGTAGCGGTCATCTACGGGCTCATGGCGCCGGAAGCATGGCTTCGCAATCACCTGAGGAAGGAAATCAATTATTTAAGTTTTTCTCGCATGGCGAAAAAAGAATTTCCCCATGCGAGAGACATTGTCTTCGGGGGATGCGAGATTTCGAACACCTCACCTGCATCAGCATATCTTTATGTTTGCCCGCAATGTGTGGACGCACTCGCAACCAAGATGGAAGTAAGCTTTGAACAATGAAGCGATCTCGCCTCATTGCCCCCATGCCCGCGCTCTGCTTTGCCGGTTATGGGTATTGGCATTCAAAAAAACGCGCGGAAAATAGCTGAGCACGAGGCGACCATTGTTAGCGAACCGCTGGTTGCATTTACCGATACCTAGAACGCGAGAATCAATCGACACATTACCGGAAAACTCGCACCAATGAGTTCGAAAAAATCGAACATTTGGCACATGACCGATGGCGCAGGCAAAGAGCCGCACCTGCATCAGAACCCAGAGGACAATAGCAACTATTCAGATCAGGGGGCATCCCTCTTGCCCCTCCGACATGAACATTGAGAGAAGTGCAACAATGCGTTCTTAAAAGAGGATGCAAAAACGCCGGATTAGTTATCGTTTTTCGTGCCGGTGATATTCAATTTGTAACGCTCCGGCATGAGTTTTGAGAGGATGAAGGCGATGTAGGTTTTGCGAGCAACAGGCGTCTCGGGCGAATGGAAATTTTTCTCAAGATAGGCAGCGATCTTTTGATCCTCCGCGCCATTGACCTGCAGCGACCACAAGGCGGCACCAAACATTGCCTCTTTCATTGCAGCATCCCTATCCTCGTCGTTTTTTTTGCTGGTTTTGAATTTCTCAAGCGCCCCTGCGTAGCGTGAATAATCAAGTGTGGCGATAATTGGATCGAGCGCCCCGGTGTCGCCCGTCCCGAAAAACCAGCCCCAGCAAAAGTCAAGCGCGCTCGGATCGGTGATTTCATGGCTGGAAATTTCAGGCACAGGGCGGACGGCCGCTTCCTCAAGGTTATTGGCTTTCAGGATTGCGCGTCCCTCGCCGGTGTCGCTCAGCCAAAGGATGGCCACAATCGCATTCATCATGGAGCCCGACATGTTTTCAAAATTATCCATGCGCCCTTTGATAAGAGAGGGATCACGTCGTATCACCTGACTCAGAAAAGCGATCATCGGCAAACTGCTCTGCGAATTTTCCAATACCTTTTCCCTGCAAAGATTATCCCAAAAGGCGGCGAACGGCCGGGTGTCGTGGGTGCGATAAAAATTTTTAAACCATGTGTTTTCGTCCGAACGATCCTGCATTGCCTTGTTTTTTTCATCCGCGACCGCAGTTTGGGCAGAATCGGTTTTTTTCGTAAAAAGCCTCCCGTTCAACGCCGCATTCTTAATGTCGCGCAGCATCTTGTCGTTAGGCGCCAAGGCGAGGCAGTGGTCGACTTGTTTGATGAGATTGTCCGTTTGCTGCATGTATATATACGCGAAAACTAAGCCGCGCTCGACATCCAGGTTTTTGTCCGTGCCGAGCAGCTCTCTCAATTTGAGCAGTGCGGCTTCACCCTTCGGCGCATTTTCCGGATTGGTTTGAAGATAAAAATAGGAAGCCTCCCAATTGATTGGAATGGAACGCGTATATTGTTTGAGCGCGGCTTCAAGAAGTATGGCGGCCTCACTGCCACTTTGCGCGACATCCAAATTGTGTCCGTAACGATAGAGCTGAATGAGCAACAGGGTTGTGCGCTCGTTTCCGCCGGAGACACGGTTGTGCAAACGGGCTTCCGGAACAAGATACGCCCACTGGCGGTAAGTGGCTTGCCGGTCTTCGTCATCCTTGATGTTGGGAGGATAATTGCCGAGTTTTTGGCAAAGCAAAACAGTTTGTTTTTCAATTTGATCAAGATCAAGTGACACCTGCTTGATATCGACGTCGGGAAATGGCAGCGCCTTGACTTTGGTAAACGAAGGTTCCTGCGCCGGCGCGTTTTTTGGGGACCCGGCAAGCATCGCACCCGCAAACATGGGCACGGACAATAATACGAGCATCCGGAGCACACTTTTAAAAAGGCAAGACATGGATATTATTTGGGGATTTAGATTTAAAGCATTAAGGCTGTGTCAGCCAACACCGGAACAATGAATCGCTCTTGTTTGTTTCTCAATGAGTTTTTGAAAGAATGTTTATTGGAACCTCTCCATAAAGCTGCCTCCGCATGTTTTTGTCTCTTCTGACGCGTCATTTTAAGAAGGCGTCTTTCCTTAGAAACCCTCGATCTATGACGTCATAATTCCAACGTCTTTGTTGGCGACATTGAATGAGCTTTGCGATGAAACCCACGCGCATCGACATTCCGATGGCACCTCTCGCCAAGAAAACAAAACCGACTTCAACCACGCACGATGTGACATCGCCACCGTGAACACCTCCACTTCAAAGCGCGCGTGAGTGACACACGCCCGTTGATGGTGACGGATTGTGCCGCGGCACGGGCGAGGGGCCGCATGGAAAACATTTTCGCAAAATATTGCGCACGCGGGCGCGCATTTTAAAGATGCGCAAACCATGCGACATATCACACAGGACTCCGGATTCGGCCTGAAGACGGAACAAGTCAAACGCCGTCACATTCTCGTGAAGGCGGTGATCATCGGCCTGGTGTCGGGAGGGCTGGCGTGCGCGTTTCGCTGGACCTTGATGCAAGTGGAGCACGGACGCACCGGAGCGCTTGCATGGTTGCGGGAAAATGCGCACTGGGCGGCAGGCTTGCTGGCGGCGGTCGGCATCGGCGCGGCCGGGTGCGCGCTGGCCTTGTGGCTTGTGCGCCGTTTCGCGCCTGAAACTTCGGGCAGCGGAATTCCACACTTAAAATCCGTCATGCTCGACCAGGCGGAAATGCGCTGGTGGCGGGTGATTCCGGTCAAGTTCGCGGCGGGCGTGATCGGCATCGGCGCTGGGCTCGCGCTCGGGCGCGAGGGGCCGACAATCCAGATGGGCGGGGCGACGGGCCAAATGGTTTCGCGGTGGTTTCGCGTGCGCGGCGGCGAGGGCGAGCGCAAGGCGCTCATGAGCGCGGGCGCTGCGGCGGGCTTGTCGGCGGCGTTCAACGCGCCGCTCGCGGGCGTCATGTTTGTGCTTGAGGAACTGCACGGCGTTTTTGCGCCGGTGCTGTTTGTGGCCGCTTTTGTGTCGTCGGTTGTCGCGGACATTGTGTGCCGTCTGCTTCTCGGCGCGTCGCCTGTTTTTGCCACGCCAAGCATCGCCGCGCCCACGCTGGCCGCGCTGCCGCTCGCCGCCGTGCTCGGCCTGGTGTGCGGGTTTGGCGGCGTGGCGTTCAACAAAGTGCTGCTTCGCAGCCTGGACTGGTTCGACGGTCTGCGTGCGCGCCGCTGGCCCGTGATCGCAATCGGCGCGCTTGCGGGCGCGGTGGTCGGGATCGCGGCATGGATTTGCCCCGATGTAGTCGGATCGGGTTCGCATCTCGCCGAGCACGCGCTGGGCGGCGGACTCAAAGTGATCGGCGTCATCACCCTGATGATGCTGGCGCGTTTTGCGCTGACGATGTGGAGTTTCGGCTCGGGCGCGGCGGGCGGCATTTTCGCGCCGCTGCTTGTCATCGGCGCGCTCGTCGGGCTCGCAACGGGGCACGCGGTGCACCAAGTGTGGCCGTCGCTTGTCGGACATCCGGAAATTTTTGCGGTGATTGGCATGGGCGGACTGCTGACGGCCATCGTGCGCGCGCCGCTCACGAGCATGGTGCTGATTATCGAGCTGACCGGAAAATACGATTTTATGCTGCCGGTGCTGACCTGCTCGCTGATCGCATACGGCGTGGCCGAGGCGATGAACTGCGCGCCGATCTACGAATCGCTGCGCCTGCGCGCGCTGGAAAAGTCCGCTGAAATCGCACCCGCCGCGTGATTTTTGTCTTTTCTGCCGCGCCATTTTAGGAAGGCATCTTGTTTGAAAACCTTGACCCATGACTCATAACTTCGACGTCCTTGTTGTCGGCACCGGAATCGCCGGGCTGAGCTTTGCGCTGAAAACCGCGCGCGCCGGCCTCTCGGTGGCGCTTCTCACCAAGAAAAACAAGGCCGAGTCCAACACCAACCACGCGCAAGGCGGCATCGCCGTCGTGATGTCGCAAACGGACGACTTCGAGGCGCATGTGCGCGACACGCTCGTGGCGGGCGACGGGTTGTGCAACGAAAAGGCCGTGCGCGAAATCGTCCGCGACGGGCCCGAGCGCGTCCGTGAATTGATCGACTTGGGGCTGGAGTTTTCGCGCGACAAATCGGGCGCGTTCGACCTCGGGCGCGAGGGCGGCCACAGCGCGCGGCGCATCCTGCACGTCAAGGACATGACCGGCAAGGCGGTCGAGGAGGCGCTGCTGCGCGCGATCGCGAACGAAAAACGCATCAAGCTGCTCGAGCACTTTTTTGCCATCGACGTCGTCACATCGGCCAAGCTTCGGCTCGGCGGCGCCAATCGCATCGCCGGCCTCTACGCGCTCAATGTGCGCAAGCGCCGCGTTGAGGCGTTTCACGCGCCCGTCGTCGTGCTCTCGACCGGCGGCGCGGGCCAGGTCTACCGCTACACGACAAATCCCGGCATCGCCACGGGCGACGGCATCGCGATGGCGTATCGCGCGGGCGTCGAGGTGCGCAACATGGAGTTCATCCAGTTTCACCCGACCGCGCTCTACTCGCTGAAAGGCGAGCGCTTTCTCATCAGCGAGGCGGTGCGCGGCGAGGGCGCGATCCTGCGCAACGCCGATGGCGCGGCGTTCATGAAACGCTACCACAAAATGGCCGACCTCGCGCCACGCGACATCGTGGCGCGCGCCATCGACGCCGAGATGAAAAAATCCGGCGCGCCCCATGTGTGGCTCGACATCACGCATCGCGACAGGGCGTTTCTGCGCGGCCGATTCCCGCAAATTTTCGAGACATGCCTCGCGCTCGGCATCGACATCTCCCGCGACAAAATCCCCGTCGTGCCCGCCGCGCACTACACTTGCGGAGGCGTGGCCACCAATCTTTCCGCCGAAACCTCGCTGCCCGGGCTCTACGCCTGCGGCGAGGCGGCCTGCACCGGCCTGCACGGCGCGAACCGGCTCGCCAGCAACTCGCTGCTCGAAGCCGTCGTGCTCGCGCATCGCGGCGCGCTTTCCGTCGTCAAATACACCGGCGCGCTCAAAAGTGAAAAACGCAAACGCGCCGCGAGCCCGAAGATTCCCGCGTGGCGCGACCTCGGCGGCGGCGACGAGGACGAGCGCGTGGTCATCGCGCACAACTGGGACGAGCTCCGCTCCACGATGTGGGACTACGTGAGCATCCTGCGCACATCGAAGCGGCTCGCGCGCGCCCGGCGCCGCATCGCCAATCTCGCGCACGAAACGCACGAGTATTACTGGAATTTTTCCGTCGATCCGCGCCTGCTCGAGCTGCGCAACTTGATACAAGTCGCCGAACTCGTCGTGAAGTGCGCGCAACAGCGCAAGGAAAGCCGCGGGCTGCACGCCATCGTTGACCATCCGAAAAAATTGAAAGCCGCGCGCGACTCCCGGGCGCGCAGCAGAAACGAGCAGCCCCGCCGGCCGAAGGCCTGAAGCCCCCGCGTCAGGACAAAGGCGAGAGCGTTTCAGCCACGGGCACGCGGTAGGCCTTTACCGCGGGGATGATTCCGCCGAGCGCGCCGAGCGCGATCATGCCGAGCGGGCACCACACCAGAACCGCGTGCCACGCGGCCACGGAAATGACGACGCCCGTTTGTTCGCGAATCAATTCCGCCGCGCCCGTCATCAGCACAAAATACACGACAAAGCCGCACGCCGCGCCAAGCGCGCCAATCACCATCGACTCCAGCACCACGCCGCCAAACACCGTGCCGCGACGGGCGCCCAGAGCGCGCAGGATCGCGATGTCGCGCTGCCTCGTGCTCATCGACGCGTAGATGCTCGCGAGCACGGAGCCCGCCGCGACCAGGACGACAACAAACGCCACCAGCGCCAGCACGCGGTCAAACCAGCCGATCTTGTTGAAAAAATCCGCGATGATCGCGCTCGTCGGATAGGCAAACGTGAGGCGCCCGCCCTGCTTGTTGTAATACTGGTCGAGCGCAAATCCCGCCGACGGCGCGCGCAGCCGCACAAGCACCGCGCTCAACTCCGAGCGCGACGACTCGGCGTGCCCCGCCATGTGACGCGCGCCATCGAGCGGTATCCAGATCACACGGTCGGCGGGCGTGTTGGTCGGCGCGAGGATGCCGGCGACCCTGTATTCCTCGTCGTGCTCGTGATCGGGCGCATGGGCGAGTCCATGGCTGGGACGAAACACCGAGCCGACGGAGAGCCCGAGTTGCGCGGCGGCGAAACTGCCGGCCAGCGCCTCGCGCGAATGCGCGCCCGGCAAAAAGACCTTCCCCTGCGCAATCGTGAATTTTGTCCCGCTCGTGTGCTCGGCATCCGTGAACAACTCCGGCACTGTGCCGACGATGCGCCAGCCTTTGTAGTTGTCGCCGGTGGCGACGGGAATGGCCGCCTTCACCGCGGGGTGCTTTTTAATGCGCTCGTAGTCGGCGTCCAAAATGTTTCCGGGCGAGGACTCCATGTGAAAAATGGCGTTCAGCACGATCTGCAATTCCGAGCCTCGCGCGGCAAGCACGCCGTCGAAACTCGTGCTGGTTTCCAAGAACGCGCGCTGCGATTGCGCCCTCACCATCCACACTGTCATGAGCAGGCCGGTCGCCAGCGCGATGCTGGCCGCGGTGACAAGCGTCGAAAGCGCGTGCTGGCGCAGGCTGCGATAAATGATGAGCGGGATGGTCATTTGAATGCGGAATGAGGAATGAGGAATGCGAAACGAATCCCGGGGCTTCGCCCTGCCTGATATGTGATTCTGTCGATGCCGTTTTTCATTCCACGGTGCGCGAGGGCGCCTCGCCGGGTTTGCGCGGCTGGCCCCAAGGGGTGCGCGAGGCGTTGTCCATGCGGTTGATTTCGGTGAAGTCGCGCACGTTGTCGAAGCGCGCGAGCGTGGCGTCGTCATGGCTCACGAGGAGGAGCGCCGCGCCGCACTCGCGGCAAGTGTCCTTCATGAGGTCGAGCGCGCCGGCGGTGTTGCGGTTGTCGAGGTTGCCGGTCGGCTCGTCGGCGATGACGAGCTTGGGCCGGTTCGCGAGCGCGCGCGCCACGGCGACGCGTTGTTGCTGCCCGGTCGAAAGTTCGCGCGGAAAATGTTGCAGGCGGTGCGAAAGGCCCACTCGGTCGAGCATCGCGCGCGCGCGAACGCCGTCCGCCCCGCCCGGCGCGAACGACATGCCGAGCAGGACGTTTTCAAGAACCGTGTGCCCTTGCAGCAAATTGAACGCCTGGAAAATATAGCCGATCTTGGCGGCGCGCAGGGCGTCGCGCCGCGACTCGCCGGGCGCGGTCATCTCGACGCCGTCGATTGTGATGACGCCGCTGTTGGGGCGCAGAATTCCGGCGATGAGGTGCAGGAATGTGGTCTTGCCCGAGCCGCTTTCGCCGCGCAACGCAATCTGCCCGCCGGGGTCGAGGTGAAAGTCCGCCACGTCGATGACGCGCACCTTGGCGCCCTCGGGTGTCGTGAAACTTTTGGTGAGATTGCGAACGGTGAGCATGGGTGTGCGGCGGATGCGTGTTGCGGGGCCACCATCGCGCATGCCGGCAAAAAGCGCGAGTGTAATTTGTGCGGCCGTCGCGCGGGTTTCTCAAGAGGTCATCGAACTCATCGCGCGGTCATCCACGCGCCCGACCTCGTTTTTCGCCCCGGCGTTCTGCGCGAGCAGGCAGTTTATTTGCTTGCGCAGGAACTTGATTCTTTTGCGTTTGGACATCCGGTTGTAGAAGCGAAAATAGCTGCAAAGCTTGATGCCGTTTTTGTCGCCGACGCCGTCGATTAGCACAAAGCGCATGCGGTTTGTTTCGCTGTCATGGGAATACACCATGTTATCCGGGCGCAAATCACCCACCACGACGTCGCTGGCGACAAACGCCACGGCGAAATCCTCAAACGCGGCGCGCACTTTTTTGTCGAACTTCCCCTGCTTGATGAGCTGGGTGAAATTCATCGCGTAGTTTCCGTCCCCGTCGCGCTCGGCTCCGCTCACCGAGGCGAGGCCCAAGTCCGTTTCGAGAAATCCATAAAATCGCTGCAAGAAAGGCGGCCGCGCCTCATTTGCCGCAAAACAGGCGATGTGCTCGATGGCCTCGCGCGCGGTGTCGTTGTAATATTTGAAACGGTCGAAATGACGCCGCCAGAATGATTGCGCGGCCTGCGTCCTTTGCCGGAACTCCGGCTTCGGCACTTTCAGCACAAGCGAATCGTTGTGCGGGTGCGCGTAGATCATGCGGTGCCCGCCCACTGCAATCGGGGTGCGATGGCTCAGTTTTAAAGGCAAATGTGTGATGTCTTGTGACATTTATGCGGCGGAGGCTTTTTCTCAGGCAACAAATTGAAACCATTTGATTACCCCATCGCCGGGGGGCGCGTCAAAGGGTTTGTCGTTCCCGGAAGAGACGGGCCTGTCGCCGCGAAAGGTCGATTTTTTTGCCGTTGTCCAGGGTGATCATGAGGCTGCCGCTAAACCAGGGTTCCACCGCGGTGATGTGCCGGAGGTTGATGAGCTGGGCGCGGTTGGCGCGAAAAAAGAGCGCGGCCGGCAAGCGCGCCTCAAGCGAGCTGAGGGAGCGTTTGACAACGGCCGTGCCCTTGCCGAGCCAAAGCACCGTGTGCGCGCCGATCGACTCGGCGCCGCGTATGCTCTCAACCACGACAAACGCGAGATGATCGCCGTCGCCGACAAGGATGCGGTCGCTCGCGCCGAACGCAGGCGCGGAAGCGCCCGCATGGTCGTCGGGCGAGGGCGGCTCATCCGCGGCGGCGTGGTCGTCGGGCACGAGGCGGTCGATGGCCGTCGCCAGGCGCGCGGGCGAGATGGGTTTCAAAAGGTAGTCCTTGGCGGCAAACTCGAACGCGCGCAGCGCGTGCGAATCGTATGCCGTGGTGAAGATGACGCGCGGCGCGTTCTCGCCGAGCGAGACGAGCAGGTCGAAGCCGGTTTCCTCGGGCATTTGCACGTCGAGAAAGATGAGCGAGGGCTTGTGTTTTGCGATGAGCTCGCGCGCCTGCGCCGCGTTGCCCGCCTCGCCCACGATGTCCACTTCGGGGTGGGCCTGGAGCAGGTCGCGCAGCTCGGCGCGCGCGAGGCGTTCGTCGTCGATGAGGAGGGCTTTGATCATGGCTGTGTGTCGGGATTAAAAGCGGGTGTCTCGCCTGTGATCAGGAAGTCAACCCCGTTTGCCGGCGCGGGCACTGCGGGGAGCGCGACCTTGGCGACCACGAGATGCTCCTCTTGCGAAACGGAAAGCGATGCGCGCTCGCCGTAGAGAAGCCGGAGCCGCTCGCGGATGTTGCGCAGGCCCGTGCCGGTCGTGAGCGGCGCGTCCTCGTCCGCGGGCTTGTCGGCGAGCACAAGAAATCCCTGGTTGGTGACGCGCAGATGAATTGTTTTTTCACCGCCCGTCCCGGCGCCGGCGTGCGGCTCCAGCCAGATTTCGCATATCACGTCGATGCCGCCGCTGCGCTGGTTGAGGCCGTGCTTGACGGCGTTTTCAACAAGCGTGAGCAGGAGCATGGGCGGGATGTTTTCGCGCAGCGCCTCCGGCGCGATTCGTTGCTTGATGCGAAGCCGGTCCTCATGGCGCAGGTGCTCGAGCGCGAGGTAGTCGTTCACGAAGCTGAGCTCGGCCGCGAGCGGGATGATCGCAAAATCGGAGAGTGTGAGCGAGTGGCGCATCATGTCGGCCAGGTGCGTGACCGCGTCGCGCGCCGCCTTGGGTTCGCGCTGTATGAGCGCGCGCAATGTGTTGAGGCTGTTGAACAGAAAGTGCGGGTTGAGCTGGCCCTTGAGCGCCATGAGTTGCGCCTCGCGACCGGCGGCAAGCAGGCGGGCGCGCTCGGTTTCGAGGTAGCGGGTTCGCGCCTGATAATAATAGGCGCTATACAAACCGCCCCAGATCGTAAGCCCCACCGCAATGCCGATCCAGTTTAGGAACAATATGAAAAATAAGTTGTGCTCAACGGCGCCCTCGCTTCTGGCGATGCTGTTGAGCTTCCAAATAAGGGGCGCCGAGACGGCCAGAACGGCGGTCGAGGAGAAGAGGCATATCACCGACACGCGAACCCTCAGCGGCTTGGACCGCGAGAACCACCTGCGCTTGCGAGCCACCAGCCAGATGATGTGCGAGCAGGTCGCCATCATAATCGTCTCATAGACTTTTATGCCCGCTATGTAAGACCTGTATTCCGTCGGCGTGCCGTCCCATGTGAAGTGTATGAAACTGAGAAGCAAAAAAAAGCCCCACAAACAAAACTGAAACCGAATGTAGTCGCGACGCGCCGTCGGATCGAACGGCTGCGCGCAGCAGTCCGTCTCAGGCGTGTTTGGTTGTGTTGTGGTTGCCATGATGGGATTGCGAATGCTGTGCGAGGGGGAAATCGCAAACGAGGTTGGGGAAACTACGGGACTAAAAACTTATTTTACCATGCTAAAAAAAAGCTAACCCGGGCTCCTGTTACTCGTTTGAGCGTTATGTCTCTCCTACAATGCTCTTTTGCGAGGGAGCCCGGGCGCTATCCATGCTATACCAAACGCAGCTGAAGACCGCTGCGGAAACCGATAGACAAATTAGAACTTCACCGCGCAGTTGAGACCCACGAGGGCCATGTTGCGCTCGCGCAGGTCGTTGGTCTCGTCAACATACAGCCACTTGCCGCCGACGCCCACGGAAACGTTTTTGTTAATCACCCAGTCGAGCCCGAGCGACGCGCCGCCGGTGAACGCCGTGCGACTTTTGTTGCGGATGCCCGGCTGGTCCTTGCTCTTTTCAAACATCGCGCCGGCATGGACGCCCGCGCGCGCCTGAAAACATTTTCCAAAGGGAATCAGGTATTGGTAGCTGGTGGTGAGCGGCATGAATTTCATCTTGCCGGGGCCCTTGTCGTAATCCGCCTCGAAGTAGGCGAAGTCGAGGCCGACCTGGTGGTGCTTGTGAAAAATGGCGCCGCTGGAAATCGCTCCGCCGAAACCGTCGTCAAGGCCGTTGTTGGACGGAACCCAGAAGACCGAGGGCTCCACATAAAAACTGACGGGACGCGTCGAGACATCCCCGCTCAGTTGGGCGAAAGCCGAGCCGGCAAACGCGATTGCTAGGATTGAGAGTGCGATTTGTTTTTTCATGGCTGTCTTTGTGTTCTATTTTAAGGCCCGCGCGGCGACTCTCGTGAATCCCCGCGCGGAGCAGGTTATGGTGTCTTAAGGAAGCCGTGTTACCGGCCGCCGATGTGCGCAATTGATGGCAAACAAACGCGCCGTCGCGACAAAGAGTGCACGAACGGTCGCGCGCCGAAGGCGAACGGCGAACGCCCTCTCGCGAGCGGAGCGTTTCGCGCCTTTTGTTTGTTTGGGGCACAGCGATTCTGTCACAGCAATTCTGCTCGCGCGCCGCGCGCAATTTGCCTTCTATTCCCCCCATGCATATTCTCGGAAAACCCACCCGCATCGTGACCCTGGCCGCCTTCCTCGCACTTCCGTTTCTCACCGCCGCCACGGCGCGCGCGTGGGACTACGAGGGCCACCGCGCCATCAACCTCGTCGCGCTCGACTCGCTGCCCGCCGACGCGCCCGCCTTCCTCCGCACGCCCGAGGCGCGCGAACGCATCGGCTTCCTCGCGGGAGAGCCCGACCGCTGGCGCAACTCCTACGATCCCTCCATCCGCCACATCAACCAGATCGAGCACTTCTTCGACGTCGAGGACCTCGAACCGCTCGGCATCAAGTTCAGCGAACTCCCGCAGTTCCGCTACATCTTCGTGAGCGACCTCACCCGCGCCCGCGACATCCACGCCGACAAGCTCCCCAAAATCGACCCCGTCCGAAACCGCGACGCCACGCGCGCCTACCCCGGATTCATTCCCTGGGCCATCGCCGAAAACTACGGCAAGCTCAAGTCCGGCTTCTCCTACCTGAAAGCCTTCGAGGAGCACGGCGGCACCGCCGAGGAAATCGCGCAGGCCAAGGCCAACATCCTCTACGTCATGGGCACCATGGGCCACTACGTCGGCGACGGATGCCAGCCGCTCCACGTCACGAAACACTTCAACGGCTGGGCCGGCCCCAACCCCAACGGTTACACACGCGCGCGCACCATCCACAGCTGGATCGACAGCGGACTCTTCAACAAAACCGGCGGCATCGACGCCGCCATGATCGCCGACCGCGCCAAGCCCGCCGAGCGCCTCTCCAACGCCCCCGACGACCCCGCCGGACGCGACCCGATCTTCGTGCAAATCCTCGCCTACATCGAGGGTCAGCTCCCCGCCGTCGAGCAAATCTACATCTACGAAAAAGCCGGCAAGCTCGACCCCGCGCAACCGCAGTCCAAGGAAGGCCGCGCGCTCCTCGAAAACCAACTCCTTCGCGGCGCCAAAATGCTCGGCGACCTCTGGTATACCGCCTACAAGGACGCCGGCCCCGACAACTACCTCATCACCAGCCTCAAGGCGCGCCAAACCCGCAAAGCCGCCGCCGAATAATTGCGCCTTCTGCCATCGGTCAGATCAGGCAAATCAGCCCGATCTGACTGACGCTCTTTCAGTCCTTCAGCCTTTCAGTTTTTCAGCCTTTCCCCTCATGGATCTCGCGCGCATAACCCAACAAATCCGCTTCATTATCGAAGCCGACAAACTCAAGGAAATTTTCCGCCAGACCATCTGCACGCAAAGCCGCCGCGCCGAAAACGACGCCGAGCACTCATGGCATCTCGCGCTCCTCGTCGTGATCCTCGCCGAGCACAGCAACACGCCCGGCATCGATCTCCTGCGCGTCCTGAAAATGGTCACCATTCACGACCTCGTTGAAATCGACGCGGGCGACACCTTCGCCTACGACACCGCCGGCATGGCCGACCAGCACGAGCGCGAAGCCGTCGCCGCCGACCGCATTTTTGGCATGCTCCCCGCGCCGCAAAACGCCGAATACCGCGCGCTCTGGGACGAGTTCGAGGCGCGCGAAACGCCCGAGGCGAAATTCGCCGCCGCCGTTGACCGTTTCCAGCCCATGCTTCTCAACTGCCTGACCGAGGGCGCCGCGTGGAAAAAGCACGGCATCACGAGCGACCGCGTCATCGCACGCAACAAGCACATCGCCGAAGGCTCCGCGACACTCTGGGCCTACGCCGAAAAAATGCTAGCCGACGCCATCGCCGCCGGCCACCTGACGTAACGCGGTTGTTTCGGTTTAAATTGTCGTGAGAAACTGCCTTTTGGTAGGGCGAAGCCTCCGGCTGAGCCGCAACATTCCCGGCTCACCGGGACAGTATCAAACTGTTACTTAGCTAGGAACGCCCCACCTCAAAATGCGACCGAAATAAAAGGAGCCTCCATCCCCCAATGCCATGATGCCGGCGGGCGGAAAAATCCCTCACCGAATCCAGCCAAAGTTGATAGCGAGAAGCGTGAGCGCGGAAACGGCGAACCACAGGGTGACGCCGAGGACGAGCGGGCGGACGCCGACGGCGCGGAGCGCGGCGGGCGTCAGATTTGCGCCGATAAGAAAAAGCGTGAGAACAAGCAGCCGTCGCGCGAAGGCGGCCACCTCCCTCCCCGCGTCGGCCAGCGGAGGAATCCAGGTGACAACGGCGGCGGCGGCGATGAAGCCAAAGATAAACCACGGGATCGGCGGGCGGCGGCGTGTCGCGGCGGCATCCTTGTTCCTGTTGCGGGAAACCGCCCAGCCGATGACGAGGGAGAGCGGCGCGATCCAGAGGGCGCGGGTGAGCTTGACGGTTGTCGCGACGGGAAGCGACTCGGGGTCGTAATTGCCGGCGGCGCCGACAACGGAGCTGGTGTCGTGGATGGCGAGCGCGGACCAGAGGCCGAAGGCTTGCGGGTCAAGTTTGAAAAAATGTCCGAGCGCGGGAAAGATGAAGAGCGCGGCCGCGTTGAGCAGGAAAACCGTGGCGAGGGCGACGGTGGCGTCCTCGGATTTTGGCCGGATGACGCCGGCGATGGCGGCGATGGCGCTGCCGCCGCAAATCGCCGTGCCGCCGGTGATGAGCAAGGTGATGTCGCGCGGAACTTTTGCGCGGCGCCCGAGAAAAATTCCGAGGGCAAACGCAAGCGCGATGCCGACGATGGTGTAGAGGACGCCGCTTGCGCCGACGCGGATGAGGACGGCGAGATTCATGCCCGCGCCGAGCCCGATGACGGACGCCTGGAGAAGTTTCGTCGAGAGGGGTTTTGTGAATTGGGGAACGGGATTGAGTTGCGCAAGGCCGATCACGATTCCGATGAGCAACGCCCACGCGCTATTGACCCAGTAGCAGGCGGCGAGCCCGGCGACGAGTGCGACATAAGCTGCCGTCTTGTGGAGAGTGGCGTTCACAGGACGCGGATTATTGCGCGGACAAACAGAAAGACAAGCGACAGGTTTTCCGCCCGAACCTCCCTGCGTCGCTCCACACCAGATTGTGCGGCAAAATTCTCCCCGCGCCGTTTCCGCAACACCAAAATAATAACCTGCCAATCGCAGCGACTTTTTGCCAATTTAGTCCATCCCTTTTAATTAACCCTCATTGATTTCCATGAAAAAGAAACCCGCCTCAAAAATGAAGACCGTCCTCCTCGTCGCCTCCGGCGACCTTCGCCAGTCCGCCAACGAAACCTGCTGGCCCGCGCAGGCCGCCATGGAAAAACAGCTCACCGCCTGCCTCGCCAAACTCGGTTGCAAACTCTCGCGAGCGCATCCCTACAAACCCGCGCTCAAGCACGGCTTCATCGCCTCGCAAAGGGAGGGCATGGAGATTTTCGCCAGGCTCGACCCGAAGGCGCCGCTCATCGTCGCCGAGTCCGTGTGGCAGTATTCGCACCACGTGCTGCCGGGGCTCATCTCGCACCAGGGGCCGATCCTCACCGTCGCGAACTGGTCCGGCCAGTGGCCCGGCCTCGTCGGCATGCTCAACCTCAACGGCGGCCTCACCAAGGCCGGCAAAAAATATTCCACGCTCTGGAGCGAAAACTTCGACGACGAATATTTCCTCTCGCATCTCAAGGAGTGGCTCGCGACCGGCGTCACCAGGCACAAGACCTCGCACGTCAAGCCGCTCGCCAAATGCGCCGTGCCCGCGAAGGCGAGGGCCGTTGCGAAAAAAATCGCCGCCGATCTGCGCACGCGCAAATCGATCATGGGCGTTTTCGACGAGGGCTGCATGGGCATGTATAACGCGATCATTCCCGACGAGCTGCTTTTCTCGACCGGCGTCTACAAGGAGCGCCTCTCGCAATCCGCGCTCTACTACGGCGCGACGCAGGTGAGCGACGCCGAGGCGCGCGAGGTTTTTAATTGGTATAGGAAAAAAGGCTTCACGTTCCACTTCGGCTCCGACGAGGAAAACGATCTCACCGAGAGCCAGGTCATCTGGCAGTGCAAAATGTATATCGCCGCGTGCCGCATCGCCGACGAATTCGGCTGCGAGGCCATCGGCATCCAATACCAGCAGGGATTGAAGGACTTGATTCCCGCGTCCGATCTCGTCGAGGGCACGCTCAACAGCTCCGACCGCCCGCCGGTGAAAAACGCCGCGGGCAAGGTCATTCGCGCCGGCGAGCCGATTCCGCATTTCAACGAGGTTGACGAGTGCGCCGGCCTCGACGGCTTGCTCACGAACCGCGTCCACAAGGCGCTCGGCCAGCCCGTCGAAAACACGCTGCACGATCTTCGCTGGGGCGATTGGGACAAGAGCGGCACGGTCAAGGACTACGTGTGGGTGTATCTTATCTCCGGCGGCGCGCCCGCCGAGCACCACATCGGCGGCTGGGCGGGCAGCGACGGCTGGCGCCAGAGCAAATGGTATTTCCGCCTCGGCGGCTCGACGCTGCGCGGCATCGCGAAGCCGGGCGAAATCGTCTGGAGCCGCGTGTTCATCGAAAACGGAAAACTCAAAATGGACCTCGGCCGCGCGAAAGTCGTGAAACTGCCCGACGAGGAAACGCAACGCCGCTGGGACGCCACCTCAAACGTGTGGCCGATCATGCACGCCGTGACCCACGGCGTGACGCGCGACCAAATGATGGCCCGCCACAAGGCCAACCACATCCAAGTCGCCTACGCAAAGTCCGCGAAGGACGCCGACATGGCCATGTATGCCAAAGCCGCGCTCGCCGCCGAGCTCGGCCTGGAAGTCAGCCTCTGCGGCACCAAGGCCGACGGAAAGGCGTTTTGATACGTAGTAATATATAACAGTATAATAAAACGGGCGCATGAAAATGCGTCCGTTTTTTGTAAGGGCGCGCGCTTTGCGCGCGAAACGGAAAGGGTGTAATTGCGATTGGTGGCAGTTTGGAGGAATACGCGACGAAGCGGGATTATTTTGGAGTGCGGTGGCAGAGGGAGCGCAAGCGACCGGCGACACCGCTTTGAATAGCGTAAGATTTTCACCGGACGCAAATCGTTCAAGGCGGTGTCGCCGCTTCGCTTTGCCACCGCACTCCAAAGGATGGTTTCTTTGCGCTTTGTCACCATTCGCAATTACACCCGAACGAAAAGATAAAAAAATCGCGCCGCTCGACACGCGCCGTTGATCTGCTTCACTTTCGCGAATCACAAACACATGAGCACACCGGCATTTCGTTCGCGCTATATTTTGGCGCTCCTTCTGATGTTTATCGCCGTCACGGTGCGATCGGGCATTGGCGCGCATTATCCGCAGGATTGGATTCTTGAAAACGGACTCGTCTTTATACTGATCGTTTTGTTCATGGTGTTTCGCCGGCGGTTTTTATCCATCTTTTC
Organism: Ereboglobus sp. PH5-5; assembly: GCF_029504805.1. NCBI lineage: Bacteria > Pseudomonadati > Verrucomicrobiota > Opitutia > Opitutales > Opitutaceae > Ereboglobus > Ereboglobus sp. PH5-5. The sequence continues at coordinate 189,471 of NZ_JAQFIT010000001.1, forward strand.
GCTCACCAGCTGGACGGTGCTTTTTGTGTTTTTCTGCATCAACGCAATCGGCGCGCACTGGACGTATTCCGAGGTGCCCTACCGCGAATGGTGGGCGTCGATCACCGGCGCCCCCCTGCCCCACGATGGTGTTTGGCCCGGGCGCAACCACTTCGATCGCATGGTGCATTTTCTTTACGGGCTCCTGTTTCTTGCGCCCATACGCGAATTCATGACGGCGGTTTCGCCCATCAAGCGCGGCTTTTGGAGTTACTTCGTGCCGCTCAATCTTATTATGTCCACCTCAATGGTTTACGAACTCATCGAGTGGGCCGCGGCCGAGGTTTTCGGCGGCGAACTCGGCCTCGCCTACAACGGCTCCCAAGGCGACATCTGGGACGCGCAGAAAGACATGATGCTGGCCACTTTGGGCGCCTTGATTGCCACGCTCGTCCTGTGGCGGATCGAAAAACGCAAGTCTTTAACCGCTGCAAAACCATTGATTTCCACCCACCAAGACGCTTGACGCCGCGGCTCCGCGCCTTTTACTACCTCGCCTTCACACAACTTCCAAGCGCCCGGAAAAACCTCCGCGCCCTCTTACAACACTCAACGACCAACCCACTTTTCATCATGGCTAATCCGAAACGCAAACAATCCAAGCGTCGCAGCGCGCTCCGTCGCTCCGCCAACGCCTTCAAGGCTCCGCAATACGCGACCGACCCGACCGACGGCACCGCGTTCCGCCCCCACCGCGTCAACCCGAACAACGGCATGTATCGCGGCCGTCAAGTCCTCAACGTCGAGGTCTGACCCGCGACTTTTCGCAACTCCATCCGCCTGCGATGGAAGCCGCAATTCCCACGGCAGCGCAAACTGTGCCGCCCATTGAGCGCGTCAACCGCATAGCCGTGGACGCGATGGGGGGTGACCTCGGCCCAGCCGAAGTCGTTGCCGCCGTTAAGCTCGCCCTGGCCGAGTTTCCCGACATCTCGCCCGTCACCCTCGTCGGCGACGAGGCAATCGTGCGCAAACACGTCGCCGAGGCCGGCCTCGACAACCACCCCAAGCTCTCCTATTTCCACGCATCGGAAGTTATCACCATGGACGACAAGCCCCTCGTCGTCCTGAAAAAGAAAAAAGACGCATCGACCATTCGCGCCATCGAACTCGTCAAGCTCGGGGCCGCCCGCGCCGTCGTCAGTTGCGCCAACACCGGCTGCCTCGTCGGCGCGAGCATCATCAAACTCCGCACGCTCAAGGGCGCGGATCGCGCCGCGCTCTCCGCCATCATCCCGCGCGACGGCGGCCACTTTGTCCTCATCGACGCCGGGGCCAACCCCGAGGCAAAACCCGAGCACCTCGTGCACAACGCCATCATGGGCTCGCACTTTTCGCGCCTCGAATTCGGCATCGAAAAACCGCGCGTCGGACTGCTCACCATCGGCACCGAGGAAGGCAAGGGCAACGCTCTCATCACACAAACCCACGAGGCGCTCAAACGCCTCGGCGACCTCATCAACTACGCCGGCCCCGTCGAAGGATTCCAAATCTTCACGAACGGCGGCGAACACGGACAAGCCATCGACGTCGTCGTTTGCGACGGCTTTGTCGGCAACATCTGTCTCAAAAGCTGGGAATCACTCGCCAAATTTTTCACAACCGAACTCAAACGCAATCTCATGGCCAACCCCGTTCGCAAACTCGGGGCGCTCCTCGCCAAAGGCGCATTCGGAGAACTCCGCGAACGCGTGAAGCCCGAACGCTACGGCGGCGCGCCGCTCCTCGGCGTCAAGGGGGTTGTGGTCAAAGCTCACGGCTCGGCAAACCGCCAGGCCCTCAAAAATGCGATCTTCGATGCAAGCGAGATGATCAAAACCGACATCAACCAGCTCATCGAAAACGACATCGCGCGGGCGCAAGCCCTCATTGAAAACGCCGGCGAAGCCTGAGCGCGACGCGGCCGCGGTGCCATCACACCGAATGAGCGCGCCCGCGCCCAACTGCGAATTGTAATCCGTAAACCGCAAACTTTACCAACGCACCCTCCATGCCCGACGCCAACAACAACACCGCCGCCAACGCCAGCCAAACGCCCCTCGAGGCCGCCATCGCCCGCGGCGCCATCGCCATCCTCGGCACCGGCTCTTGCGCCCCGGCAAACATCATCACCAACAACGAGCTCGCCCGCCGCGGCCTCGACACCACCGACGAGTGGATACGCACCCGCACCGGCATCTCATCCCGCCACGTCGCCTCGGAAGGCGAGGCCACCTCCGACTTCGCCGCCGTCGCCGGCCGCCGCGCCCTCACCGACGCCGGGCTCACCCCCGCCGACATCGACCTCGTGATCGTCGCCACCCTCACCCCCGACCTCCGCATGCCCGCCTGCGCCACCCTCGTGATGCAGAAACTCGGCATCAAAAACGGCACCCCCGGCTTCGATCTCAACGCCGCCTGCACCGGCTTCCTCTACGCCCTCGACACCGCTTGGGCCATGATCTCCAGCGGACGCTACAAACACGCCCTCATCATCGGCGCCGAGACAATTTCCTCCATCCTTGACTGGAAGGACCGCAACACCTGCGTGCTCTTCGGCGACGGCGCCGGCGCCGCAGTCCTCGGCAAAACCCGCGCCCGCCGCGCCACCTTCGCCGGCCTGCACTTTTCCCCGAAACGCGCCCACACCCTTCCCCCCGAAATCCTCGGCGTGCGCCTCTACTGCACCCCCGACACCGAACTCCTCCGCATCCCCGTCGGCGGCTCGCTGCGCCCCCTCACCCCGGAAAACCACGCCGAGCGCCAGCACTACATCCAGATGCACGGCAAGGAAGTCTTCAAAATCGCCGTCCGTGAAATGGAGCGCGCCGCGCGCGAAATTTTGGAACAACACAACCTGGCCACCGATCAAATCTCCCTTGTCATTCCGCACCAGGCGAACCACCGCATCATCGATGCCATCGCCAGAAATCTCAACTACACCCGCGACCGCGTTTACGTGAACCTCGACCGCTACGGCAACACCTCCGCCGCCTCCATCCCCATCGCGCTCGACGAGGCGCGCCGCTCCGGACGCATCCACCCGGGCGATCTGACACTTTTTCTCGCATTCGGAGCGGGCTTGACCTATGGCTCCGCTCTTGTTCGCTGGTAATCAACTCTCAACATGTCCAACCACACCGCCACACGCCTCCGCACGCTTCTTGCCCTCGCACTCATCACCCTCATCGCAGCGCCCCTCGGCATCGCCGCCGACCTCGTGTGGACACCCGAAACCGGTTGGAAATCCGAAGGCGGCATCCTTACCGGACTCACCGGCCCCGATGGACGCAACGCCCTCGCCCTCATGAACGCCGCGCGCAAGGAGGAGGAGGCCGGCAAGACCAAGGACGCCATTAAAAGTTACGAACGCGTTGGCAAACGCTACGGCAATTCCATCTACGCCCCCGAGGCCATGTATCGCGCCGCCACGCTCCGCTTTGAGAGAAACGAATTTCCAAAAGCCTTCACCGACTACCAGACCGTTGTCAGCCGCTACCCCAACACCACCCGTTTCAACCAGATCATCGGCGAGCAATACATAATCGCCGCCGCCTACCTCAACGGCGCCCGCAGCCCATTCCTCTGGATATTCCCCGGCTTCACCAACCGCGAAAAAGCCATCCAGTATTTTGAAACCATCCTCTTCAACGCCCCCTATTCCGAATACGCCCCGCTCTGCCTCATGCACATCGCCGCCGGCCACCAGCGCATCGGCAACACCAACGAATCCCTCTACGCCCTCGACCGCCTCATCAACAACTACGGCCACAGCACCCTCACGCCCGAGGCCTACATCAAAATCGCCGACATCTACGCCTCGCTCGTTGACGGCGCCGATTACGACCAGGGCGCAACCAAGGAAGCCGTCACCTACTACGAGGATTTCATGATCCTCTATCCCAACGACCCCCACATCATCCAAGCGGAAAAAGGCCTTCGCAAGATGAAGGAAATCATGGCCCAGAGCAAAATTAACATCGCCGATTTCTACTTCAAGAAACGCGCCAACTACAAAGCCGCGCGCGTGTTCTACAACGAAGCCATCACCGTCTTCCCCGATTCCGACATCGCCGCCCGCGCGCGCAAACGCCTGGAGGAAGTCGAAGTCGCCGCCGCCAAGGCCACCCAAACCCCCAAGAAAAAGAAAAAGAAATTCCTGGGCATTTTCTGAGCCCAAAAACGATTTCATCAACATGAGCACGGCCCGCACCGCCGTGCTTTTTTTGTGATTTCGAGAAATACTCACGCTCCCCGGAATATCATTAAGAAAAAGAATCCTTGCGCGTAATAAAGCCGGAGCATTGCCTCAACCGCGCGGCTCCATTCTTTTGCAACCACATATCCAATTTATGTTATCCCGATTCCTTCGTCCCGCGCTCTTGCCCCTCGCCGTTTGTTTCATCCTGTCCGTCCCGCGTGTCGCGCACGCTGCCGGTGTCGCCCCCGCCGACTTTCGCGAGATTGTCAACAACGCCCGCCGCACCGCGTTCCCCTCGGTCGTTTATCTGCATTGCATCATTGAGAACTTCGAGCGGGGCGAACGCCTGTGCGTCAGCGCGTCGGGCAGCGGCGTGATCATTTCCGCCGACGGCGAAGTCGTGACCAACTGGCACGTCGTCAACAAAGCCGTCGAGGTGCGCGCGCTGCTCAACGACGGGCGCGCATTCCCCGTGGAAATCATCGGCGCGGACAAGGACTCCGACCTCGCGCTCGTCCGCCTGAAACTTCCCCCCGGCGAAACCGTCTCCGCCCTGAAAATCGCCACCGACGACACCTTGCAGGAAGGCGATTTTGTCATGGCGCTCGGCGCGCCGTGGGGACTCAACCGCACGGTCACATTCGGCATCATTTCCTGCGCGCGGCGCTATCTTCCCTCAAACAGCGAATACAGCACATGGATTCAAACCGACACCTCGATCAGCCCCGGCAACTCGGGCGGGCCGCTCGTCGATTTGAACGGCAAGATCGTCGGCATCAACGCGCGCGGCATGTTGTTTGGCGGCGACACCGGTTTCGCCGTCCCCGCAAGCATGGTGCGCCTGCTCGTGTCGCGATTGCGCGTCGGCGGGACAAACGGCGCAAACTGGACGTGGACCGGCCTGCAACTCCAGCCCCTGCGCGATTTTCAGCGCAACATTTACTTCGAGGGCGACCGCGGCGCGATCGTCACCGGCACGGATGAAAACAGCCCCGCGCGCGAAGCCGGCATTCGCTCCCAGGACAGGCTCATCCGCATCAACGGCGCCGGCATCACCGCGCGCATGGAGGAGGACCTGCCGCAAATCCGCCGCATGCTCGCGACACTTCCGACCGACACACCGGCGCAACTCACAGTGCTCCGCGATGGCAACGAAGTCGAACTCTCCATCCACCCCCGCGCCAAAGGCAGCGTGCAAGGCGAGGAGCTCACCTGCCCGCGCTGGGATTTCACCGTGAAGGAAATCAACAAATTCGAAGTCCCCGACCTCTCCTACCAGCGCGCGAGCGGCGTTTACATCAGCGGCATCCGGCATCCCGGAAACGCGGCCGCCAGCGGGTTGGCCGTTCGGGATATTGTTGTCAGCATCAACGGCATCGAGGTGCGCGGCATCGACGAAATCCGCGCGATCCACGAAAAATCCGTCGCCGCGCTCAAGACCGGCACCGGCGCGCGGCGCATCGTGATCATGGTCATGCGCGGCGGCCAGCTTCTCCAGGTCGTCATCGATATTTCCAAGGATTACGCCGTCAAATAACCGCGCGCCACCCGCCCGTCCGCGCCCCCTCATTCATCCATTTTTCATGAAAACACCACATCCGCGCCCGCGCGCCAAAAACCTTTCGCGCCGCATCGCGCAGCTCGCTGTCCTTTGCTGCGTTCACCTCGCCGGCCTCGCGACCGTCACCGCCCGCGCGGACAAAACCGACGCGCGCGTTGACTGGAAAAATTTCGACGCGCTCCGCGCCTCCTGCGTGCTCGTCGAAATCGATCCGCAATCCGCCGACGGCGAGGAACCGCGCGCCGGCGGCTGGATGGAACGCTGCCCCGGCTGCGGACAATTCCACGTCAACTCGCTCTCCGACGCACTGCGCGAGGAACGCCCCGCAATCAACCCCGGCTACCTCGTCGCGCCCGATCTTGTCATCGCCCCCGACGCCTGCGTCCCCGCGCGCTTTGTCCGCGCATGGCGCGTGCGCCGGGGCGACGACACCGTTTCGGCCAAACCCGTGGCGTGGACGCTGGACCGCCGCGCCATGCTCATCAAGCTGGACAAGCCGCTGCCAAACGCCCGCGCCCTGGAATTCAGCCCCGCGCCAAACGCCGCGCTGAACACATTCTGGACCGTGCGCTACACCAAAAACAACGGCTGGAAAATCTCCGCCCAACCCATGTCCGCGCAATGGATCATAGCCGGCAACGGCGACGCGCGCACCGCCGTCCCCGGCAACTCGATCATCTGCGCCAAAAACGGCCAGCCGCTCGCGCTCTCCATCGGCGAAACGATTCCCCCCGGCGACGCATGGAAAACATCATGGAAAGACTGGCCCTGGATTAAGCAGGAAGAGTGCGCGCCCAAATTCGAACAAATCGACCGCGCCGCCAGCAACACCATCATCCACGCCGACATCACCCTTCGCCCCCTGCCCGTCCGCCCCGGAGAAAACATGTTTGGGCACAACCCGATGGACAACAACAACGACCCTTCCGCAACCCCCGTTCCCGCCATCGTGCTCTCGCCCAAACGCGTCCTCATTCTCGCGGATATGCCCGCAAACATCACCGCCCGTTTCGAGCGGGCCACACTCCGCCTCCCCGAAAACAAACGTGTGACCGCGCGCTTCATCGCCAGCGTCTCCGACATCGGCGCCTTTGTTGTCGAGCCGGAAACGCCCCTCGATGCAAGCGCCGCGCCCCGCGCCATAAACTGGGAAACCATGCTCGACCGGCTCCTGGTCGGCCTCGACCTGCGACTGCAAGGCGAAACCCGCGTCGCCCACCTCAGCCACACCCGCGTCCTCTCAATCGAGCAGGGATGGAAAAACCGCGCCACACCGAGGGTCGGTGATTCGAGCGAAACCCTGTTTCTCTTCGACCTCGACGGCCACTTTATCGGCTGCAACGTCCGCCCGCGCAACCTCTCAAAAGAACGCTGGCACACACCAAGCCCGTTTGTCATTTCCGCGACGGAACTCGCCGCCTTTGCCGGCGACGCCATGCCATGGGCCGACGCCTCGAACATCCCCGTCTCCAGCGCCGAGGAAATGCGGCTCGTGTGGCTCGGAATCGACTACCAGCCTCTCACAAAGGAACTCGCCATCGCGCACTCCATTTCCGACCAAACCCAAAACGGCTCCACCGGCGTGCTCGTCACCAACGTCTATGAAAACTCCCCCGCCTCGCGCTGCGGCCTGCAAATCGGCGACGTGCTCCTGCGCATGCGCGTCGAGGACAGCGTTCAGGATGTCGCCATCCGCGATGAATACGGCATGTATTCATCCCGGTCCTACATGGGATTGGACTCCTACGACCAGATACCCGAAAGCTACTACGACCAGCTTCCCCCGCCCTGGCCGCCCGCGGACAACGCGCTGAATCAAATGCTCAAAAACTTCGGCGTCGGAAAAACCTTCGACCTCACCTATGCGCGCGACGGCGCGATCCGCACCACGCAATTCCGCTCGGAAAAAGGCCCCCTGTATTTCAAAAACGCCGACGAGGCCAAATTCGAAAAAACCGGATTCAACGTGCGCGCGCTCACATTCGAATCCCGCCGCTTCTACCAAATCCCCGACGACAAAACCGCCCTGGTCGTCTCGCGCGTGATCGCCGGCAGCCGCGCATCGGTCGCCGGGCTCAAACCCTACGACCTCATCATCGAAGTTGACGAGCAACCCGTGAGCACACCCGGCGCCTTTGCCGAACTCGTGCGGCAAAAATCCGGCAAGTCGCGCCTCCTGCTCCGCCGCATGAGCCAGACGCGCATCGTCACCATCGAGATCGACAACACCGCGCCAGCATCAACCTCCGATTGACGCCCACACCCCTGTTTCATTTTCCCTCTTTTCAAAGCACGGCCCGCACCGCCGTGCTTTTTTGCATGCGCTTGTTGCCGACGGGAAACGCATGCGAACACCTCCTTGGTGTTGCAGCACGCGGCGGTCGCACCGAATACAGCCCCGCGCGGATTAATTCGATGCACGCTTCGCCCTTATCATCAACAAATGCCGTCTGGGACATTGTGACACATCGGCGTTGTCACACTGTGCGCGGACGTCCCGTGTTTTTTACGGTTCGGCTTGGACAACCAATATTTTCCCCATGCGTCCAGCATATCGCTTGCCTGATTCGTCATGGCATAAAGACTGCATCAGCCAAAAAACGACAAACGAAAACAACACATCGGTTGAATCTCTTTTCATATCGCGCTAACCACACTATTTAGAACATTTTTTGAATCCTTCTTGTCGATACCATCGACAAACGTGTTATATTCCAATCATGGCCAATCAGCTCAAATGCGTCTCCTGCGGAAAACCCGCAACCGTGCACTTTACTCAAATCCTTAACAATAAAGTGCATAAGGTCGATCTCTGCGAGGCGTGCGCCCAGGAAAAAGGCATCACCACACTCGCGGGATTTGAGCTCCCCCTCGATCTTTTCCCGCCCAAGGCCACATCCGAACCGACCGCCGCTGCTCCCGAATCCGGCCTCACGCTTCGTTGCGAAAAATGCGGCTTCACCGAGGCCGACTTCAAGAAAACGGGCCGCTTCGGCTGTCCCCACTGCTACGAAACCTTCAAACAAATGCTCGGCCCCATGCTCGACGGCATGCACAAGGGCACCGCGCACACCGGCAAGGTTCCCCGCCACGCCGCCGCGCGCAAGGAATACCACGACCGCCTTTCACAACTCGAACTCACACTGGCCAGCGCCATCAAGGACGAACGCTACGAAGACGCTGCCCGCTACCGCGATGAAATCGCCCAAGTCAAACAAACCTACGGGAAACAGGAAGCCGCGAGCTAAGACCGCGAAGGCCGCCGCGACCGCCAAACCAATGACGTTTGGCAGTCTCATCGCCACGCCGTCCGACCTCACCGACACCGCCTCCAGCAAATGCGCCATTGTCATGATGACGCGCATCCGCCTCGCGCGCAATCTCGCCTCCCACCGCTTCCCCGGACGCGCCAGCCCGGACGAACGCGCCGAAATCCGCGCCGCATGCCAGCAGACCATCAACAACCTCCCGTTGATGCAGCCTGCCTATGACCTCGCGATCTCCGATCTCACCGAGCTTCAAAAGCAAATCCTCGTCGAACGCCACCTCATCTCGCGCGAGCTCTCCGCCTCGCCCGACGGCGCCGCCGCCATGATCAGCAACGACCACACGTGCTCCGTCATGATCAACGAGGAGGACCACCTCCGCATCCAGTTTCTCCGCGCCGGCTTCCAGCTCAAGAAAACCTGGGCCGCCATCAACGCCTTCGACACCGCCATCGAGGACACGCTCGAATACGCCTTCTCGCCCACCCTCGGCTATCTCACCGCCTGCCCGACCAACGTCGGCACCGGCCTGCGCGCCTCCGCCATGATGCACCTCCCCGCCCTCGTCATCGGCGGTCACATGGAAAAAGTCGTCCGCGCCGTGAACCAGCTCGGCATCGTCGTGCGCGGCCAGTTCGGCGAGGGCTCCGACGCCTCCGGCTCCATCTTCCAAATCTCCAACCAAACCACGCTCGGCGAATCCGAGGAGCAAATCATCAAGCGCCTCTCCGCCGTGCTCAGCTCCATCGTCGAGCACGAGCTCAACGCCCGCGCGCGCCTCATCGAAAACGACTCCTCCAAGCTCTTCGACAAAATCGGCCGCGCCTACGGCATCCTCCAAAACGCGCACCTGCTCACCTCCAGCGAGGCGATGAACCTCCTCTCGCTCGTGCGCCTCGGCATCGACCTCGGCATCTTCCCCGACTCGGGGCGCCCGCTCGTCGACCGCCTCTTCATCGAAAGCCAGCCCGGCCATATCCAAAACAACGCAGGCCAGGCCCAAATCGAACCCGCCCTCCGCGACACGCTCCGCGCCGCCCAAACCCGCGCCGCCTTCGCCGACTTCGCGCCGCCCAACTTCATCCCTGCCATCGAAGAGCCGCCGTCTGAACCCGACGCCGCCCCTTCGCAAAACTAATCGCCGCGCCAGCACAATCGCCCGCCGCCACTTCCTAATTTCTAATCTCTAACTTTTCAGCATGGAACCAATGAACAACTTCACTCCCCGCGCCACCCAAGTCCTCGCTCTTGCGCGCAAGGAGGCCGACCGCTTCCAACACAACTACGTCGGCACCGAACACCTCCTCCTCGGCCTCATCAAACTCGGCCAGGGCGTCGCCGTCAGCGTGCTCCAGAAAATGGGCCTCGACCTCGAAACCGTCCGCGGCGCGGTCGAGAAACAAGTCGGCGTCGGCACCGACGGCAAAAGCGCCGGCAACATCCCCTACACGCCCCGCGTGAAAAAAGTCCTCGCGCTCGCCGGCAAGGAAGCCAAGACGCTCAACCACTCCTACGTCGGCACCGAGCATCTCCTCCTCGGCCTCCTGCGCGAAGGCGAGGGCGTCGCCGCCCGCGTCCTCAAGTCGCTCGACATCGACATCGAGCGCACCCGCAACGAAATCCTTCGCGAACTCGATCCCAACTTCACCGGCGGCGCGGGCTCCTCCGCCGGCGAAGCCGGCACACCCGAGGAAGCCGGCGCGGGCTCCCCGCAACGCCCCGGTGGCGCCCCCGAGGACAAAAAGGAAGTCAAAACACCCGCGCTCAAAGCATTCGGACGCGACCTCACCGAACTCGCCCGCAAAGGCGAGCTCGACCCCGTCGTCGGCCGCAAAAACGAAATCCGCCGCGTCATCCAGATCCTCTGCCGCCGCACGAAAAACAATCCCGTTTTGATTGGCGAAGCCGGCGTCGGCAAAACCGCCATCGTCGAGGGTCTCGCCCTCGAAATCGCCAACGGCATTGTCCCTGAAATCCTCATGGACAAAAAGATCATCGGCCTCGACCTCGCGCTCATGGTTGCCGGCACCAAATACCGAGGCCAGTTCGAGGAACGCATCAAGGCCGTCATGGACGAAATCCGCCGCGCCAAAAACGTCATCCTCTTCATCGACGAACTCCACACCATCGTCGGAGCCGGCGCCGCCGAGGGCGCGATGGACGCCTCCAACATCTTCAAGCCCGCCCTCTCGCGCGGCGAGCTCCAGTGCATCGGCGCCACCACGCTCAACGAATACCGCAAGTATATCGAAAAGGACAGCGCCCTCGACCGCCGCTTCCAGTCCGTCAAAGTCGAGCCGCCCTCCATCGAGGACACCATCACCATCCTCAAGGGCATCCGCGGCAAATACGAGGATCACCACAAGGCCATCTTCACCGACAAATCCCTCGAAGCCGCCGTCAAGCTCTCCGACCGCTACATCACCGGCCGCTTCCTTCCCGACAAGGCCATCGACGTCATGGACGAGGCCGGCTCGCGCGCCCGCATCGCCAACATGGCCCGTCCGCCCGATATCGAGGCCCTCACCAAGGAAATCGAGGAAACCTGCAAACAAAAGGAAGCCGCCATCGCGCAACAACAATTCGAGGAAGCCGCCAAATTCCGCGACCAGGAAAAACAACTCCGCGCCAAGCAGGAGCAAATCCTCGCCGACTGGAAAAAATCCCGCGACGAAAAACGCGTTGAAATCGGCGAGGACCTCATGATGCAGGTCGTCGCCGACTGGACCGGCATTCCGCTCACGCGCATGGAGAAAAAAGACAGCGAAAAACTCCTCACGCTCGAAACCGAAATTCAGAAAGTCGTCATCGGCCAGGACCCCGCCGCCAGCGCCATCGCGCGCGCACTGCGCCGCTCCCGCGCCGACCTCAAGGACCCGCGCCGCCCCATCGGCAGCTTCATGTTTGTCGGCCCCACCGGCGTCGGCAAAACCGAGACCGCCAAGCAACTCGCCGCACAAATGTTCGGCAACCAGGACGCGCTCATCCAGATCGACATGAGCGAATACATGGAAAAGCACGCCGTCTCGCGCCTCATCGGCTCGCCCCCCGGCTATGTCGGTTACGACGAGGGCGGCCAGCTCACCGAGGCCGTGCGACGCAAACCCTACGCCGTCATCCTCTTCGACGAAGTGGAAAAAGCGCACCCCGACGTGCTGCAAATCCTCCTCCAAATCCTTGAGGACGGACGCCTCACCGACGCGATGGGCCGCAGCGTGGATTTCCGAAACACCATCATCATCATGACCTCGAACGTCGGTGCCTCGCTCCTGCAACGCCAGACCTCGATGGGCTTCGCCGCCGCCACCAGCGGCATCAGCGACCATGAGAAAATGCGTGAAAAAGTTCTCGAGGAGGCGAAGCGCGTCTTCCGTCCCGAGTTCCTGAACCGCATCTCGGACATCATCTTCTTCCGTCCGCTCGACAAAGCCGACATCACGAAAATCGTGGACATCGAAGTCGCGAAATTCGCGAAACGCCTTGTGGAGCGCAAAATCGACCTCGTCTTTGACGACGCGGCAAAACTGTTGCTCGTTGAAAAAGGCTACGATGAAAAATATGGCGCGCGCCCGCTGCGCCGCGCCGTGGAGCATTATTTGGAAGACCCGCTCGCCGAGGCGATCCTGCGAGGCGACATCAAGGACGGCGCGCCCGTGGAAATAAAACGCGACGGCGAAAAGCTAACCTTCTTCCAACCCAACGCGCCGACGACCCCGCCAGCGCCGGCGTCGTCGGAGTGAGTTGGAGTAAATCGGAGTAAGAGTAAGCATGAATGATTAAACCCCAAAGGGGTTTCACAACTTAGCCCAGGGTCGGCGACAACGGAGCCTACCCTGAGTTTTTTGTTTTTGAATACACAACCCTGAAAGGGTTGCACAAACCCAGCCCGCGTAAGCTGATTTTTCTGGAGAGCGAAACCTCCAACTGAGACGAAAATGCGAGCGATTCGAGCGGCGTAATTGTTTGATTAGGAGGGAATATCTGGTTTCTACTCCTGCGCAATGCCTCCCACCCTTCTCCCTAAAAACACTGCACTCGGGGCAGCCCAATAACCTGTTCAACAAAAGATGCGTTTAACTTACAAGATTCCGGCTGGAGAAGCTGTTTCCTTTCAGATAGAATTCGTCCGAGATCAGGGAAAAAAGATCATGCCAGGCTGGATACACCAGTCCCTCGCGCTCGTGTTTTGGGGAGCGAATTTCCTACTCGCATTATGGCTCACGGCAACCGTTGATCATGCGATCGCCCTGACATGCTTACTCTGGCTTATTTACTTGTTGTGGCACAAGGGGTTCGCTTTTGTGCATCGAAAGATGGCATCCCGCTACATTGCTTCGCTTCCGGATTCTGAACTATGGACGAGCGAAGTTGTGGGTGATAAATTCGTGACTGGCAGCAGAGGGCTTACCTATTCTTTCCCGCTGTCGGAACTCTCTCATATTTATGAGCAAGGCGAGTATCTTTACCTTGAGTTTCCTGACATCGGTCGTGCCCGAATTCCGTTTAATGCGTTTCAGTCGCCCAGTGAGCGATGCGAGTTCGTCCAAATGCTCGAAAGCAAGAAAGCACCGGTCAAGGCACCAGAACCACCGCCTGCGGCTGGCGCGTCTTGAGGGAGGGAGGCGTGTTTTAATTCTCACGCGTGCATCCGTCCATTTCGACTTAAATCGATGCAACTCAATTCAAGTCGAGTCTCTATTGCGCGCGGCTCAATCACATAAACATTTCCATTGCCCAATTTTTCCCAAACTGTTGCATTGCAAACTCACACCCAAAAAAACGAAACCCATGAAATTACTAAAAAACTCCACGCTTCTGGCATGCGGACTGGTGCTTTGCGCAATGCCGCAAACCACCCTCGCAAAGGGCGTGACGCCCAAACCCGGCGAAAACCCGGACATCAGCTACACGGTGAGCTTTGGCAAGGAGCTCAGCAAAACACCGGCGAAGCGCACCATCACCATCCCCAACGTCGGCGAGTTCCGCGTGCTCAAGGGCGACTTCCACATCCACACCCTTTTCTCCGACGGACGCGTCTGGCCCACCCAGCGCGTGATCGAGGCCGACGGCAACGGCCTCGACGTGATCGCCATCACCGACCACATCGAATACCGTCCGTTTGTCGGCGGCGTCCCCCGCAAAAACAAGGCGGGCAAAGTCACCAACTTCCCCCTGCTCAACGGGACCGAGGACTACAACCTCTCCTACGAGATTGCCAAGGTCGAAGCCGGCAAGCGCAAGCTCCTTCTGGTGCGCGGCACCGAAATCACCAAAAGCAAAATGCCCCCCGGCCACGTCAACGCGCTCTTCGTCACCGACGTGAACAAGATCGCGGCGAAGCAGAACGACTTCCGCGAAATGTTCAAGGAGGCCGTGGCGCAAGGCGGCTTCCTGCTCTGGAACCATCCCGGATGGGAGGCGCCAAAAAGCGGCGGCATTGCCAACGGCGCGCCGACCATCTTCACCGATGTTCACAAGGAAATGTATGAAAAAGGCTGGATGCACGGCATCGAGGCTTTTAACGGCAAGCAGTTTTATCCCGTTGTGGCAAAATGGTGCACCGACAAAAACCTCGCCGTTTTTGCCAACAGCGACATCCACCCGCCCGAGTTCGACATGTATGGCGTGCGCAATCCCCTGCGCCCAATCACGCTCGTGCTCGCAAAGGAAAAAACGCTGGAATCGGTTCGCGAGGCGTTCTTCGCCAAGCGCACCATCGGCTGGGCCGCGAACATGGTATTCGGACAGGAAAAATGGGTGCGCCAGCTGTTCGAAGCATGCGTTGAAATCAAAAAGGAAAGCGGAAACCTGATCTTTGTGAACCGCAGCAGCATTCCCGCCAAAATCAAGGTCGGCGAAAAAACCGTGCAACTCGATCCGATGTCCAACGCCACCGCCCAATCCGGTGCGACGGCCAAGACGATCACCGTGGAAAACTGGATGGTCGGCAAATACAAGCCGCTCATCGTGCCTGTGAACTGATCCTGCGGCAGCATCACAATCTCACCCTCAAAAGGGCGGCTGAAAAGCCGCCTTTTTTCATGCGCGCAACGCATGATGTTTCGCGTAGGGGCGCACCTTGCGTGCGTCCTCGTGGTCGCCCGCTTTGTGCACACGCTCGCACACAGTCTCTCGCATAATACCAACGTCTACGAGCTTTTGGACTTTGGTAGGGCGAACCCTCCGGGTGAGCCGTTCACGGCTTCGGCTCACCCGGAGGGTTCGCCCTACCCTGAATAGTCTGAAAACATAAGGATGTTGGTATAAGAGGTCGCATGTCAGGTGCGTCCCCACGGCGACCCCCTTAAATGATTTCGGTCACCAACGCCTCCACCGCGACCGGCGCCTGCGAAAACGTGATTGCCCTCGCCACGCCTTCGCGAGCCTCCGCAAGCGCGTCCTCGTTGTTCGCATGGATAACCGCGAGCGTGTCGCCCGCCGCCACGCGCGCGCCCGCTTTCACGAGTTTCGAAATGCCAGCCGCATGGTCGATCTTGTCCTCCGCGCGAACACGGCCCGCGCCCAAACGCAACGCCGCCAACGCGACACCCATCGCGTCAACACCCGCAACATAACCGCCCGCCGCGCCGGAACTGGCAACAACCGCCTCCTGATGTTTCGCCGACGGCAAATGCCCCGCCGGATCATCGACCACGCGCGGATCGCCATTTTGCGCGACGATGAGCGCGCGCAGTTTTTCCAACGCCGCGCCACTCGCGATTGCGTTTTCCAATTTTGCGCGCGCCTCCCCCATCGTCTTCGCCACGCCCGCGAGCAACAACATCTGTTCGCCAAGCGCATAAGTGACCTCCATCAAATCCGCCGGACCTTTTCCGCGCAGGCAATCAACGCACTCCGCGATTTCGAGCGCGTTGCCCACGGCGCGGCCAAGCGGCTGGTTCATCGCGGTGAGGATCGCGCGCGCGGGTTTGCCCAGATGGCGGCACGCGGCGACCATCGTCGTCGCGAGTTCGCGCGCGCGAGCCTTTTCCCTCATGAACGCGCCCGCGCCGAACTTCACGTCGAGCACGAGCGCGTCGATTCCCTCGGCGAGTTTTTTTGACAAAATGCTGCCCGTGATAAGCGGGATGCTTTCAACCGTGCCCGTCACATCGCGCAACGCGTAAAGTTTTTTGTCGGCGGGCGCGAGTTCGGCGGTCTGCCCGATGAGCGCGACGCCGAGCGTTTCCATTTGCGCGCGATACTCGGGCAACGTGAGCCCGACGCGAAACCCCGGAATCGACTCCAGCTTGTCGAGCGTGCCGCCCGTGTGCCCGAGGCCGCGCCCGCTCATCATCGGCACCGCCACGCCGCACGCCGCGACCATCGGCGCGAGGTGGATGGAGACCTTGTCCCCCACCCCGCCGGTCGAGTGCTTGTCAACCTTGGGAAGGCGAACGCCCGGCAAATCCGCGACCGTGCCCGAGTTCATCATCGCCTCCGTGAGCGCGGCGGTTTCGTCCGTATCCATTCCTCGAATACAAATTGCCATGAGCATCGCGCTCAACTGGTAATCGGCCCAGGAGCCGTCGGTCGCGCCGCGCACAAAAGCGTCGATCTCGTCGCGCGTAAGTTTTCGCGCGTCCCGTTTCGCGGCGATCACATGCTGGGGGAAAAGCAATGGGAATTTTGGCACGGCGCTCATGGCGGCAAAGCGTGGCGGACGTTTCCGCGAGGGCAACGAAAACCCACGAGCCCATCACTGAGAACGTAGCAAAATTTCGCAGGGCAACAATAACGCGCTTGCGCCTGGGAGCGCGGGCGTCTCGCCCGCAAGACGGCGCGCCGCGCCGCCCCCAAAAAAACACCTGCGGACAAGATGTCCGCGTTCCCGGGCTCAGGCACGATCCGATCAAAATTTGGCACCCCTCGACACCAGCGACAAAACCCCGTGCTTGCACGCCGCCCCGCGTCTCACTTTGCTCCCGCGAATCGTGATTCGTCGCCTTTTCGCCATTTTTATTCTCACCCTGCCGCCGCTCTGCGTTTTTGCGGACGGCACGGCGACGGTGTCACGCACGGCGTCCGCGCTCGCGCGCGAGTTTGCTTTTCAGGATTTCGAATTCACCGCGGGCAATGTGCGCACTGATCGCGCGACGCGCGACATCGTTTACACCGGCGACGCCCGTTTCACCCAGGGCATCGCGCTCCTCACCGCCGACGAGCTGCGCTACAACCGCGCGGGCAACACCGCCGTCGCGCGCGGCCGTGTCGTTTTCACGCGCGGCCCCATGCGCATGCTGGCCGACGAGTTCGTCTACAACATCGCCGACGGCACGTTCTCCGTCGAGGCGCCCCGGCTCGGCGAGTTTCCCTACTACATTTCGGGCGCGCGGGCGTCCGGCTCCGCGCAGGCCGTCACGCTCACGGAGGCCACCGTATCGTATCAGGAACCCGGCGTCTTTGTCCCGCAGCTCGGCGCCGGCTCGCTCACCTACACAAGCGGGTCCGACCAGCGTATCCACACATCGAATACACGCATCGGCATCGGCGCGGTTCCCGTCATCAAGCTGCCTCGCCTTTCGCAGGGCGTAGGAGGGAATTCCTTCATCGGCAACACCAGCGGCAGGATCGGTTATCGCGGCAACCTCGGCGCGTTCCTCGACCTTGGCACGCTTGTGCCCGTCGCCGACGGACTCCGGCTCGGCGGCAATGTCGGTTACTACACCAAGCGCGGCGTCCTTTTCGGCCCCGCCGCCGCCTACGACATCGCAACGCCCGGCGGCGGGCGCATGACCGGTTCGCTCAACACCGGCTACATCCACGACAACGGCAACCGCCTCACAGACATCCTCGACCGCCCCGTGCCGGCCGACCGGGGATTCGTCACGTGGCGGCACAGCCAGGGCGTCACCCCCAACCTGCGTGTTTTTGGCGAGATAAACTACTGGAGCGATTCCGAGATCATTCGCGATTTCAGGCGCAACGAGTTCTATCCCGTGCAGCAGCCGGACAATTTTCTCGAGGCCGACTATGCGCGCGACAACTTCATCATTTCCGTCTTCGCCCGCGCGCAGCTCAACTCCTACTACCCCGTCCAGCAACGCCTTCCCGAAGTCCGCTTCGACCTCCTCCCCTCCCTCATCGGCGTGCAGGGGATTTATCAAAAAGGCCAGGCCAGCGCCGCCTCGCTCACCGACGACTCGCCGCTTTATCTGCCCGCGAGCATCGACAGCAACCGCCTCGACGCCTACTACGCGCTCTACCGCCCCGTCGCCTACAAGGACATCGCCACGCTCACCCCCGTGTTCGGCGCGCGCGTCACCCACTATGCCGACGCCAACGGCAAAAAAGACTACACTCGCTACCTCGGCGAAATCGGCTTCGACGCCACGCTCCGCGCCGCCGGCACTTTCGATTACAAAAACGAAAAATGGGGCATCGACGGCCTCCGCCACCTCGTCACGCCGCGTCTCTCCTACCGCTACATCCCGAAAGCCGACAAGGGCTCGGCCTATATTCCGCCCGTTGACGACCAAACTTTCTCCACCTACCTCCAGCCGCTCGGCCTCGGCGAGATTCGCAACATCGACCAAATCAGCCCCACGAACACCTTCCGCATCGGCCTCGACAACACACTCCAGACCCGCGACAAGGAATACGGCTCGCGCGACCTCGCCATGCTCAACCTCGCCGCCGATTTTCGCCTCGACCGCACCGCGCCCGACGGCGAGCACGACCTCTCCGCCATCCATGCCGAACTCGCGCTCATGCCCGCGCCGTGGCTCCGTTTCAACCTCTACCAAAGTTTCACCCCGCGGGATTTCACACTCCGCGAAATCAACACCGGTTTCTCAATCAACGACGGCTCGCTCTGGTCCGCCGGCCTGTCCACGCACTATCTGAAAGGCCAGATCAACGAATACATTGCCGAGAGCCGCTACCGCCTCAACGAAACCTACCAGGCCTACGCACGCCTGCGCTACGACGCGCGCGAGCATCGCTTCAACGAGCGCAGCTTCGGCATCATCCAAAAACTCGGCCACAACCTCTGGACGATTCGCTACGGCATCTCGCTCTATGAAGGCCAGGCCCGCGAAAGCAAATTCGGCTTTAGCATCGAGGTTCGCCTCATGAATTTTTGAGAAATTACGAATTACCAATTACAAATTACTAATGGAAAACACCCATGCGCCCGAAGCACGGCACACCCACCCGACGCGTCATTCATGATTAGTAATCAGTCATTAGTAATCCGTAATTAACACCCCCATGTCGCGCGCCGAAAACCAGCTTCGCATCTTTGAAACGCTTTGGGACGAAATCCGCCCCCACATCCGCACCGATCGCAACCTCCCCGCGCGCATCCAGCAACGCCTCGCCAAGGAAAAACGCTTCGGCTCCCGCGACCGCCGCCTCTATCGCGAGCTCATCTACACCGCGCTGCGCCACCTGCCCTGGCTCGAAACCCAAAACGCCCACGCCAGCCCGTCCTTCATTCCGCATTCCGAACTCCGCATTTCGCATTTGGCTCTCTGGCTCGCCCCCGACACCCCCGGCACGCTTCCCCTCAAACAGCAACTCCTCGCCAACTTTCCGCCCGCGCCCGCCACCATCGCCGAACGCGCCGCAATCCTCGAACAACAACCCGCCACGCTCCTCCCCGCGTGGTTTCGCGAACATTGTCCCGCGGCCTTCGAGCCGCCCAACATCGACGCGCTCCACACGCGCGCGCCGCTCTGGCTCCGCCTGCAAACCGACAACCTCGCGCCCGTTTTCGCCGAGTTCGCCGCGCGCGGCTGGACATGGCGCGCCTCGCCCGTCCTCCCCGACGCCATCGAGCTCCAAGCCGCCAACGACCCCGACCTCACAAAAACCGAGGCCCACCAACGCGGCCTTTTCGAAATTCAGGACCTCGGCTCGCAACTCATCCTGCCGACCGCGCTCGCATCTTTCAGCCCTTCAGCCCTTCAGTCCTTCAGCCTTTTTCTCGACGCTTGCGCCGGCGCCGGCGGCAAGACGCTCCAACTCACGCGCCTCCTCGGTCCCGCCGTGCAAATCGACGCCACCGACCCGCGCCCCGACGCCCTCGCCGAACTCAAAACCCGCGCCGCCCGCGCAAACATAAAAAACATCCGCATCGTCCCCCAACCCACGCTTGCGTCCGGCAATCCAAAATCCGCAATCCGCAATCCAAAATCCCACGACGCAGTCGTGGTCGACGCCCCTTGCAGCGGCACCGGCACATGGCGTCGCGCCCCGCACCTCAAATACACGACAACAGAGGAAACCATTCGCACCGCCGCCGCGCGCCAGCTCGAAATCCTCGCGCGCCACGCGCCGCTCGTCCGCGACGGCGGCTTGCTCATCTACGCCACCTGCTCGCTCAGCCGCCGCGAAAACGAGGACGTTGTCGCCGCCTTCCTCGCCGATCCCGCGCACGCCGATTTCACACTCGTGCGGCAAACCACCATTCTCCCCGCCGAGCACAACACCGACGGCTTTTTCACCGCCACGCTCCGTCGCGGCTCGATTTAATTCGACTTAAACCGCCGCTCAAAAAAACATACGCGCCTTTTCTTCGTCCGTGAATAACGACCAGACAGACACCGCAACCACACACATCGCCGTCATCGACAACGGCATTTGCAACCTGCGCAGCGTCACCAAGGCGCTCGAGGCCGTTGGCGCCGCCACGCACGTCATACGCACGCCCGCCGAGCTGCCCGCCGCGGCCACCGGGCTTGTCCTGCCCGGCGTCGGCGCGCTCCGCGATTGCGTCGCCTCGCTGCAAGCCAGCGGACTCGCCGGCACCGTGCGCGAGTGGATCGCCGCCGACCGCCCCTTCCTTGGCGTGTGCCTCGGCATGCAGGCGCTCTTCGAATATTCCGAGGAGGGCGACACGCGCGGCCTCGGCATTCTCCCCGGCAAAGTCGTCCGCTTCGAGCTTCCGCCCGAATACAAAATTCCGCACATGGGCTGGAACACCGTGCGCTTCACACAACCCGGCTCCCCCCTCGCCGCCGGTCTCAAGTCCGAGGGCGAGTCGTTTTATTTCGTGCACAGCTACCATTGCGTGCCCGACGATCCCTCGGTCGTGCTCGCCACCGCCGATTACGGCGGCGCGTTCACAGCGGCAATCGCGCGCGGCAACTGCCACGCCACGCAATTTCACCCCGAAAAAAGCCAGGCGCGAGGCCTGCAACTTTACCGCAACTTCGTGAAAATCTCCCGCTGAACGAATTTTCGATTCTTGATTTTCGATTCTCGATTGCGCGCTACCGCGCGGTGCCGAATTCGAAAATGGAGCGGAAGCTCCCAATCGAAAATCCAAAATCGAAAATTTCCACCCCCATGCTCTCCAAAACCGACATCGCCCGCATTCGCTCGCTCCGCGAAAAAAAACATCGCGAGGCGCTCGGCCTCTTTGTCGTTGAGGGCGAAAAAGTCATCGCCGAACTCCTCCGCGAAAAATTCCCCTTTCTGGAAATCTACGCCACGCCAAGCTCGCCGCTCGCCAAAAACGCGACTCCCGTCACCGAGGCCGAAATGGCGCGCATCAGCCACTACCCGACACCGGGCGCCGCGCTCGCCGTCGGCCCGATCGCGCGCCCCACGCTCGCCGACAACGAGCTCGCGCGCGGACTCACACTCGCGCTCGACGACATCCAGGACCCCGGCAACGTCGGCACGCTCCTGCGCATCGCGGACTGGTTCGCCTTCGATCGCGTCGTCTGCTCGCCCGGGTGCGCCGATCTTTTTTCGCAAAAAGTCATCAACGCCAGCATGGGCTCCTTCGCGCGCGTGCGCGCCGTCGCCACTCCGCTCGCCCCCGTTCTCATCGAGGCCGCGCAAGCAGACACGCCCGTTCTCGGCTGCGATCTCGGCGGCGGCGATGTGCACGAGCTCGAGCCCCTTCACAATGCCGTCGTTGTCGTCGGCAGTGAGGGACGCGGACTCACGCCGGAAGTTCGCGCGACGGTCACGCGACTTGTCACCATTCCCCGCCACGGCCGCGCCGAATCACTCAACGCCGCCATCGCCGCCGCCATCGTCGCTGACAACCTCCGTCGCGCGCAATCGTAACAGGTTTTGCCTCCGGGGTGCCCGCTGGATTCATTTCCCGCGATTGTCTCCGGCAAGGTCGCGCAGGAGGCGTTGAAACTCCGGCGAGTCGCGCAGGATTTTTCCGCCCGCGGCTGTCAGGCGGTCTATTGTTTTGTCGGGCAGGTGAAAACGAGTCGGCAGGGTTTGGAAAAATTCGCGTTCGTTGTCGTCGGAAAGTTTTTCGAAATCGACGATGACGATGTAAAACTCGGGCGCGAGCTGCGCCGCGGCGGTGAAGGGGCGGTCCCTGTATTGCCAGTCCTCGACGAGGTGCATGAGCGACTCGAGCGTGCGCGCGTTGCGCTGGTTGCCGCGGATGTCGTTTATTTGCCTCATGGTTTCGAGCGAGCCGGGCGTGCGCTCCACATCGGTGAGGTGGCCGCCGCGCCGCGCCTCGGCGTTCACGATCACGATGAGGAGTTTTTCGGGCGGTTTCATGCGCACGTGGGCCATCAATTCGTGCAGGCCGCCGAGCATCACGCTCGCGTCGATGATGCCATGCAGTCCGAGGTTGTCGGACATGCCCCCGTCAACGAGGTGAATGAAGGGCCGCTCGCCCGCGTCGGTGTAGGAGCGCATGATTTTGCGCAGGTATTGCTCGCGCTCGGTGAGGGGGCGCAACGGGTCGGTCTTGCGCGCGGGCAGCAGAAGCGGATCGACGTAGGTGGCCGAGGAGGTCTTGGTGGAATAGTTTTTGAGCGTGACCGGCGTGAGCGCGACGGGCACTGCGGACGAGGCGGCGACGGCGCGGGAAATGGGGTAACGGGAAAGGTCCGACGAGATCAGGTCGAAGGTTGTCTGCGTGAAGGAGAATTGCTCGGCGTTGCCCGCGTCGGTGGCGTTGATGGAGAGGATGGGGCGGTTTCCGTTTTTGAGGAGATCGCCGAAGGTGGCGCCCTTGAAGAGGCGCTTGTCGTAGTAGCGGGCGGCCATGTCGCTGCGTCCGTAGTAACCGGAGCCGAGGCGAAACCACCAGTAGGGGTTGAGGAGGCGCAGGCTGAGTGCGGCGTCGGTGTTGTGCTTGAGGTAGCGTTTTTCGAAGTCCTCGAAAATGCGATCCCCGTAGAGGCCGTAATAGGCGGCGGTGAAGCTGCCGCCGGAAACGGACGAGATGAACTCGATCCGGTCGCTCAGGCGGTGCGCGTGCCCGTCGAGCGAAACGCTCGTGTCGGCAAGCGCCTTGAGCACGCCGTAGGAAAGCGCGGAGGCGCGTTTGCCGCCGCCGGAAAAAAACAGAAAAACGGCGAGGTCGGTTGTGTTTTCAGCGGGCGCGCGCAGGCTCTCGGGAGGCGGCGTGTCCTTGTCGAGCGGCTGGTTGAGCGGCGCGTGGGCGCAGCCGGAAAACAAAAACGCAATGGCAAACAAAACCGCCAACACAACCGCGCCGCGTGCGAAACGCACGCGTGCATTCAAAATTTGGAGAACGTAAGCCGGGCGCGACATGACGAAGTTTTGTCCCGCAGAGAGAACGATTGCGGAAAATAAGTGTCAACGCTTCACGCGGCGGCCAGCGGCGAACCATGCGGCACGGGCTCGCCGAAAAAATCCATCAGGCCGCGCCCGCTCGCATGGGCGAGCCACGAACGGATCACGCCCGCGTGCGTGATGATTGCGATGCGCAACGCGCCGCTTTCATCCGCCGCGATGCGCGAAAGAATTTCGTCGCGAACCCCGCCGACGCGCGCGTGCAACTCCGCGCCCGTCTCGCCGCCTGGCGGACGGACGCGCATCGGGTCGAGCGCCCACGCCTCGCTCCGCGGCGAACGAAAGCTTTCCCACGCGCGGTTCTCCCATTCACCGAAATCGAGTTCGAGCAGGCGCGGATCGACGCGGATATTGGAAACGCCAAAACGCTCCGCGAGCCGCGTGCAGCGCGAGGCCGGGCTCGTCCAAATTTCGGACGGCCGCCAGGGCATGAGTGAAAGCGCGGTCGCGGCTTCATCGGCAAAAGTGGACGCGAGCGGCACGTCGGTTTGCCCATAGCAAACCCCCGGCGCGACATCGACACGCGTGTGGCGGATGAGAAAAACGCGGGAAACGCTCCGGGAAGGTAGCACAGACATTCTTGTCTGTGCCTGTGCCGCTTTATTTTTTGTATAGCCAGTATTCATCGAAACTCAGGCCGGCCTTGCGCGGGTTGTCCGCAATATAGCGAAAGTAATGTGCAAGCTGTTCATTGCTGCGAACAATGTGGTCGTAGCTCTCGTCATGCCAGAACGATCCTGTTGTGCCGAGCAGTTGATTGGCCGCTCTCGCGCTCGCGCCCTTGATGCCCTTTAGAGTCGCGGTGATTGTGTGATGATGGAGCGGCTGCATCAAAGCATGGACGTGCGTGGGCATGATCACGGCTGCATGCAGCAAAAAACGTTCGCCGACAAAACGTGCCAGACAGTTGGTGACAATGTCCCTAACATGGGATTTTGCGAGCGCGCGCGAACCGTTGCCCTGATCGAGCCATGCTTCATAATGTTTGCCGAAGCGTTCGTCATATTCGGCCCAAACCGCGGCATCCCACGGCGGCGGATGCGCTTGTTTCCAAACATTGAAGCTGTTTCGCCATGTGCGCAGCGTTTCCTGCGGGATGGAATCAGCGAGTCTAAAAGTGATCCAATAAACGGCCCCGGTGCTTGCGCTGATTGTCCAGTGGGGAAGATTTCTCCGGGATATGTGTATATCCGCGCCGAGGCCGACGAGATCGCGTTCGTGGGGCATGGGATTGATGAAGTTCGCGAGGACTTTTCGTCAGCGCAATTTGAACGCAAGTGAATACCGCACTATTCATAAAAACAGCACGGATATTTCCGGCTGGGTCTGTCTGTGTTCGGTGCGCGAGTGATTCACGGCACAGACAAGAATGTCTGTGCTACCTTGCCCAAACAAGCGCGATTGCGCAGAGATAAAACGCGGCCTCGCAGACCTGCTGGGTCGCGCCGAGGCAGTCTCCCGTGTAGCCGCCGATGCGGCGTTTGCAGAGCCACGCCATCACTGCGCGCGCCGCACCAACCGCGACCAGCGTCCACCAAAAACGCACCGGCAGCAGCGCGAGCGGCGCGAGCGCGAACACAAGCGAAACCGCCAGGCGCCAGCCGCGCAGTGTGGTGGCGAGCGGTTTCGCCTTCCCCTGTTCGCTCACATACGCGAGCGTGGTCATGAGCGTGCCGGACGCGCCGCGCGACACCGTGTGCGCCGCGAGCAAAAGCGCGGGCGTGAGCCACGCCGGTTGCAACGGCAGCGCGGCGACCGCCTGCCATTTGAGCGTGAGCATGACGACAAGCCCGATCGCGCCGAACGCGCCGATGCGCGAGTCGCGCATGATTTCGAGCACGCGGTCCTTCGGCGCGCCGCTGCCGAAGCCGTCGCACATGTCGGCAAAGCCGTCCTCATGAAACGCGCCGGTGAGCAACAGCGTGACGGCAAGGCTCGCGCCGCTGGCGATTGCGGGCGGCCAGATTTGAATCGCGCCCCACCACGCGAGCGCCGCCGCGCCACCCGTGAGCCAGCCGACCAGCGGAAAATAAGCCGACGAGCGTTGCAGGTCGCCGGGATCGTAGTCCTTGAACGACGGCATCGGAATCCGCGTGAAAAACATCACCGCGGAATGCAGCGCGCGAAGCTCAGTTTGGAGGAAAGACATGGTTTAAAACGAAGAAAGAGGCGCAAAAGGCACAAAGAAAAAATCTGTTTTTCGCGCCCCCTGCGCCTTCGTTGCGCTCATTCCCTGTTGCTGACTTTGGCCGATTCGAAGGTCGCCATTTCGCGGAGGAAGGCGGCGGCGCTCATGACGAGCGGCCACGCGAGCGCGGCGCCGGTTCCCTCGCCGAGACGCAGGTCGAGCGCGATGAGCGGCTTGCCGCCGAGCAGCGAAACAAGTTTCGGATGCGCGCCCTCCGCGCTCGTGTGCCCGAAGATCGTGTAGTCGAGAACGGCGGGGTTGATGCGCGAGGCGACGAGCAGCGCGCTTGTCACAATGAAACCGTCGTTCATCACGAGCATGCGGCGCGAGGCGGCGGAGAGCATCGCGCCGGCCATCATCGCGACTTCGCAACCGCCGTAGGCCGCGAGCGCGGCGAGCGGATCGGTGATCGGGCCGTGACGCGCCTGCACGCGTTTGAGAATGTCGATTTTGCGGGCGAGCCCGGCGGGATCGTGCCCCGCGCCGCGCCCGGTGCAGTCCTCGAGCGGAGTGCCGGTGAGCGCGCTCATGAGGAGCGAGGCGATGGAGGTGTTGCCAATGCCCATTTCGCCAAAGATGACGGCGTTGCAACCGCGCGCGTGAAGATCGCCAATGATGCGGTCGGCGTGCGCAAAGCAGAGCTCGACCTCGGCGGGCGTCATGGCTTGTTCGCGAAGGGCGTTGCGCGTGCCGGGCATGACTTTGCGCGAGATGAGATCGGGATGCTCGGGCAGCGCCCCGGCGACACCGGCGTCGATCACCTTGAGGTGGAGCCCGTGCTGGCGCGCGAAGACATTGATCGCCGCGCCGCCCGCGAGAAAGTTGAGCACCATTTGCACGGTGACTGCCTTGGGAAACGGGCTCACCCCCTCGTCGGCAAGTCCGTGGTCGCCCGCAAACACGAGCGACGCCGGCGCGCGAAGCTCGGGCGCGAGCGTGCCCTGCATGAGGCCAAGCCGGAGCGCGACTTCCTCAAGCCGTCCGAGCGAGCCGGGCGGCTTGGTCTTGTTGTCGATGGCCGCGCGGAGCGCGGGTTCCAGTTCGTTTGCGAGAGAAGGAATGAGGGGAGGAGTGTGTGACATGAGATTGGTGGATGGATTTTCGATTTTCGGTTTTCGATTTTCGATTTTCGATTGCGCGCTACCGCGCGATCTCGAAATCGGAAATGGAGCGGCAGCTCCCAATCCAAAATCGAGAATCGAAAATCGAAAATTTCAAAACTCGATGCCCGCCTGCGCCTGGACGCCGGTGTTGAAGGGGTGCTTGATTTCGCGCATTTCGGTGACGAGGTCGGCGAGCTCGATCAGCGCGGCGGGGGCGTTGCGCCCGGTGCAGACGATGTGCTGGTCGGGACGTTTTTGGCGGAGCGCGGCGAGCACTTCGTCAACGGGAAGATAGCCGAGGTCGAGGACGACGTTGATTTCATCGAGGTCGATCAGCGAGATTTCGGGGTCGCGCATGTGCTCGAGCGCGAGTTGCCAGCCGGCGCGGCATTGGGCGATGTCGGCGTCGCGATTTTGCGTGTCCCACGTGAAACCCTCGCCGACGTGGTGCCAGCGGAGGTTGGGGCCGTCGAGGAGTTTGGCAACGGCGTCGTTGGATGATTTTATGAACTGGATGACGGCGCATTTGCGTTTGTGAGCGAGCATGCGCGCGACCATGCCAAAGCCCGCGGTGCTTTTGCCCTTGCCGTTGCCGGTGTGCACGATGACGAGGCCGCGTTTTTCGCGGGTCGCTTCGAGCTTGGCGCGCATGTCGGCCTGAACGGCTTTCATGTGCCCGGCGTGCTCGGCCTCGGTTTGCGGCCCGGTTTTTTCGGCGGTGGTTTGCGGTGTGTGATTTTGTTTCATTTTTTGAAAACGACTTAAGTCGCCCCAAGTCGATTTAAGTCGGGACTGGAATTTTTCAGGGCAGCGCGAAGGAGAGGCTTGAGGTGATTTCGGCGCGGACGCCGAAGACTTCGAGGAGGAGTTCGGGCGTGAGCACGTCGGCGGGTTTGCCGGCGGCGCGGAGACGGCCTTCGTGCATCACCACAACCATGTCGAGGATGTAGGCCATGCGGAGGTCGTGCAGCGAAAAGAGGAGCGTGCCGCCGGCGCGCGTGTGTTTGTTGCCAAGCAGGAGAATCTTCAGCGCGTGGCGCGGGTCGAGCGCGGCGAGCGGTTCGTCCCAAAGTTGCAGGGGCGCGGCGGTGGCGTGCGCGCGCGCGAGGAGCACGCGCTGGCGTTCGCCGCCGGAGAGCCGGGTGACGGGACGGTGCGCGAGCGCGGTGAGATCGAACCGGGCGAGTGTCTCGTCAACGTGTTTGCCGTCGTCGTCGTGCGCGTAACGGCCTTGCGCCACGACGGAGCGCACGGTGAAGCCGAACTCGAAATGCGCCTCCTGCGGCACCCACGAGGCGCGGCGTCCGCGTTCGAGAATCGGAATGCGCGCGAGCGGAACACCGCTCCACCGCACGTCGCCGGGCCCGGGCGAAAGCAATCCGGAGGCGACTTGGAGCAGCGTGGATTTCCCGGAGCCGTTGGGTCCGACGAGTCCCGCCATGACACCGGGCGAAAGCGCGAGGCTGACGCCGGCGATGCGTCTGGGAACGGTGGCATTGGAGATTGTCAGTGCGTCGGACA
This sequence comes from Ereboglobus sp. PH5-5, assembly GCF_029504805.1. Taxonomy (NCBI): domain Bacteria; kingdom Pseudomonadati; phylum Verrucomicrobiota; class Opitutia; order Opitutales; family Opitutaceae; genus Ereboglobus; species Ereboglobus sp. PH5-5. The sequence continues at coordinate 217,861 of NZ_JAQFIT010000001.1, forward strand.
TCAGAGGGATGGGGTGGGGAATTTTCGATTTTCGATTTTCGATTTTCGATTGCGCGCTGCCGCGCGGAAACGAAATCGAAAATGGAGCGGGAGCTCCCAATCCAAAATCCAAAATCCAAAATCGAAAATTCCGCTCATGCCTGCCTCCTTAATAACCACAGGAAAAACGGCCCGCCGATTAACGACGTGACGATGCCGATGCGCAGTCCGCCGGCTTCGCGTCCGATGAGATCGCACGCGACGACGAAGGCCGCGCCGCCAACCAGCGAAAGCGGAACAAGCCGCCGGTGCTCGGGGCCGACGAGCAGGCGAAAGATGTGCGGCACGACGAGTCCGACAAATCCGACCGTGCCGGTGACCGCCGTCGCAAGCGCGGTGAGCACGGTCGAGAGCACGAGCAGCCAGCCACGCAGGCGGCGCACATCGACACCGAGGCTTTGCGCCTCGTCGGCGCCGAGGCTGAGCAGGTCCATTTGCCGGCCGAGCGGCCAGAGCAGAAGCGCGGCGAGCAGGATTGGCGACGCCATCATGACGTGCTCCCACGTGCGATCCTCAAGCCCGCCGAGAAGCCAGAAAAGGATTTGCGCGTTGCGCTCGTAGGTGAGCGTGGCGTTGGAAAGCACGTAACTGGAAACGGCGCCGAGCATGGCGTTGAGCGCGATGCCGGCGAGCAGGAGCCGCTCGGTGCCCGCGCCGCGCCGCGCGAGCGCGATGACGCACGCCGTCGCAATAAACGCGCCCGCGATGGATGCGAACGGCAGGAGAAAAAACGTGCCCGCCGCGAATCCCGCCCCAATCGCAACGACCGCGCCCGCCGTGCCGCCGGCGCTCACGCCGAGGAGACCGGGACTGGCGAGGCTGTTGCGAAAATACGCCTGCATGACGAGTCCGCTCGACGCCAGCGCGCCGCCGATAAGCATCGCAACAAGGAGGCGCGGAAGGCGCATGTTCCAAATGACAAACGTGGCGAGCTCGTCGCGCCGGAGCAGTCCGTCGAGCGTGCGCGCGGGCGAGAGGTTCATGTCGCCGACACAGAGCGAGACGACGCATAGTCCCGCGAGCAGGACTATGCTAATGAATAATGGAAAATGTAGAATGAAGAATGATCTCTGATGCGAAGGGCGCGCACGCTTTGCGGCCGTTGCGCTTTCCCTTCCACCGGATGAGTTGTTTTCCCCATTGTTCATTTTTCATTTTCCATTATTCATTAGCGGGAACCGCGCCGGGTGCAATTCCCGCGCCAGCCGTTCGTAGGCGCCGATGCGCAGGTGGGAGACGCAGCTTATTTGCCAGGGTTCGAGGAGCGCGACACGGCCTTCACGGATTGCGGACATGTATTGATAGGGCGGAAGTTTTTCGTAAGGCGCAAGCGCGGCGTTTTTGTCCGCGCCTATGAGCACGACTTTGTCGATCGGCCATGTGAGCATTTTTTCCGAGGGCGGCGCCTGGTGTCCGTGCAAACGTCCGAGCGTGGAGGCGAGATTTTCGGCGCGGGCATAATCACAAAGGTCCTGAAACGTGCTCTGGTCGCCGGGAATGAGGCCGTAGGTCGAGGGCGCGATGACGCGAACGGGTTTGGCGCCCTTGAGCGTTTCGCGAAGGGCCGCGACACGGCGCAGGCCGTCGGCAATGATGGCCTCGGCGCGGGCCTCGGCGCGGGGACCGAGTTCTCGCGCGATCATGCGAAGATTATCGAACGCGTCCTCAAGCGTGTAGTATTTGCTGATGACGATCACGCGCACGCCTGCGCGCCGCACTTGTTCGACGAGCTCGACGCGGCTGTAATCGTTGAAGATGACGAGCGTCGGTTCGTGGGAGAGGATGGTTTCGGCGGTGGCGTTTTTTTGGAGGCTGGGAAACGCGGCGGCCTCCCGGGCGATGGCGGAAAAACTGGAGTCGCGCGAAAGGTGGCTGAGGCAGGCGATTTGCCCGGGATCGGCGACCGCGTGGAGCAGTTCGTCGTTGCCGACGGTTTGGGAAACAACGCGTGCGCGCGGACGCGGTGCGTCCGCGCGCACGCGAAGGGTGAAGGGTGAAAGGTGAAGGGTGAAAAGGAGGAGGAGAAAAACAACAAGGCAGGGCGAACCGTCCCCGGTGAGCCGAAACAGTTTGAGCAGCGAACGCTGTTTGCGGCTCAGCCGGAGGCTTCGCCCTACCTTGTGTAATTGTTCCATTTTCAGAATTTCCACTCAATGCCGCCAAACACGCCGACGGGCAATGCGGGATAACCGGCGACGGTGTCGTATTTTTTATCGAGGAGATTTTCAACGCGCAGCTTGAGTTTCAAGCCGGAGCAAACCTCGTAGCCGCCGTAGAGGCGGACGTTCGCGTAACCGCCCATCCGCTGCACGACCGTTGTTGGATTCCAATATGCATCGTAAACGCTGTAGGTTTCGCTCGGGCGCCCCGAGGCGAAGGTGACGCCGGCGCCAACCATCAGCTCCTTGGTGACACGATAATTGACGTCGCCCGAAAACACATGGCGCGGCATGCGAATGAGACGCGCGCCGTTGCTGTCGCGCGTGTCGAGATAGGTGTAGGCAACCTGAACGCCCATCCGGTCGATCGGGCGCGCATACACATAGGCTTCGACACCCCTGGTCGTGGCGGCGGGGATGTTCGTGTATTTGTAGAGGCCGCTGCCGGAGTCGTAATTCGCGACAAATTTGTTATCGAAATCATTCCTGAAAAACACGCCGCCGAAGGTGATGCGATCATTCCAGGCATCCTGCTCGAAACCGATGTCCCAGCCCTTGGATTTTTCGGGGTTGAGGTCGGGGCTTTCCACATACCATCCGCCGCCGCGCACGTATTGGGGCGCGGGGGCGTTGAAGCCGGTGCCGTAGGTGGCGCGAACGGTTGTATTCGTTTTTTCAATACGATAGGCCGCGCCCGCGCGCCAGGTCGCGCGCGTGTCGAAGGTGTTGTAATCGTCAACGCGGACACCGGCGGTGAGCTCAAGGTTTTTGAGCGGGTTCGCGACGGCGTTCACATAGGCCGAGACAAGGCGGTCGCTTTCGGTCTCGCCGCCGGAAGTGTAACGCGACCACTCGGTGTTGACGCCGCCGACAAGCTGGAGCTGATCGAGGGCCCGCCAGGTGTTTTGCCAGTCGAGGACGTTGCGCGTGCTGTGCGCGAGGGACGGCCAGGAGGCGTCCCAGTCGTAGATGTTTTGAACCCAGCCGTAGGTGAGGCGCGTGTCGAAGTTTTCAACGGGATTCCACGCCGCGTAAACGGTGGCGATGTTGACATCGAGATCGAGAACGCCGGCGTCGCCCGGGCTGTAAACCGGGCCGGGCTCCTCGTAGCGGGACTTGAGGCCGCGAAAGGTGAAACCGGCGGTGACGCGGTCGGCGAGTTTGTATTCGAGGCGCGTGGAGCCGCTGAACTGCCTGAAATCGTTGTTGTCGCGGTCGTTTTCCGTGTAGGAGGCGGAAAGCGCGGCGCTGTAACTGAGCGATTGCGGCTGCGCGGAAAATCCGGTCGTTACGGGCACGCTGCCAGCCACGGCGGCAACTCCGCCGATGCTTGCGAACGAACCGCCCTCGACCGCGATCATGCCGTGCGCGGGGCCGCGTCCGCGGGCGGTTTCAAGCGAGATGACACCGCCGAGCGCGGCGCTGCCGTAAAGAGTGCTTTGCGGGCCGCGAAGGATCTCGACGCGCTCCAAGCCGGCGAGCCCGGACGCGCCGAGAAAATTGTTGTAGTCGCTGGTCCAGTCCTCGGCGTTCATGCGGATGCCGTCGACGAGAAAGAGCGTGTGGTTTTTACTCGCGCCGCGAATGTGAATCGCGGACTGGCTGCCGGCCGCGCCGCCGGTTTCAGAGACGTTGACACCGGGGATGGTTTGCAAGGCGGTGCGCAGATCGGGAATCTGCAAGTTCTCCATGTGGGAGAGCGAAATGGAGGTCACGCTGCTGGGCGTGAGCTTGATATTTTGCGCGGTGCGCGAGGCGGACACCACGTAGGCTTCGAGCTCGACGGTGCCGGGCTGTTGTTGCGGCGCGGAAGCGGTCGCGGTCACGCTTTGGGCACGCGCGGCGGGGCCGGTGGCGGCGGTTGCGATGGCAACGGCGAACGCGGCGGCGGCCGCGATGTTCGCGAATGAAAAAAGCTGTCCCGACGCGCGGAAGGCGCGGACGCGGGCCAGCGAACGGTTTTTGTGTTGGTTCACGGGTCTGTCTCTCTTGGTTGGTGGCAAGAGCAGACAGGGCTCGTTGCGCGCCCTGCGTTTTTTGTGGCGCGCAATCGAACTCGAGGCACTGCTCTCACGCTTCATTTTTGCGATGAAGATTTCGCGAAGCCAGCGCGCGCAAAAATTTCGCGCCGGCCGCGTGAGCGCCCAAGGGTGGATATTCGGACTCCGCATGTGCCGGGGCGCGCGCGATTCGTGAAACGTGGTTTTGCGTTTTCGAAATCGGACGCGCCGCCTGCCTCGCCATCTCCTTCGCCGACCGGGAGGCCGACTGGTTTTATCGCGCGTTTAAGACGCGAACGATGGTCTGGACTGATGCGTTACCGCAGCGCAACTGTAGCCGGTTTTCACGGCTTTTCCCAGTGCCCTGAGCGTGATGTGTCGGGTGTGAAAAGAACATCCGGCACAAATGCCGGATTTGTGGAACATGCGGCGAAGCAACGCGCGGGCGCAAGCCTGTTTTCATTCGATAGCGCTGCTTGGTTCCACACCGCCATCAAACCTCGCGCTCAGTTTTCCTTCGGCTGGCGCGGGGGTTTGCCGCGCCTGCCCTTTTCCGTCTCGGGTGGACGGGCGTCCTTGAGCGTGTGCAGCATCAGGATTTTGCTCTCCTGTATCGCGCCGACCTTGAGGCCGATTTTCAACTGAAACTCGCCGGCCGAGAGACCGAGCAGCGATGTCATGGGCTCGGGCGCCCCCGTCTCGCCGGGGGCGATTGTGATTTTTTCCGGACGCACCGCAAAATTGCCCAGCAGCGAATTGCACTCGATAAACTCCACCTCGACCGATTCCGCCATCTGGTTGGTCACGCGCAGACGGAGCGCAACCGGGGGCAGCGTGCTGTTGTTCATGCGCGGAATGAAATATTGTTCCTCGGGCTCGTCGTCGCTATCGACATAATACACCTCGGTGAAACTGTCCCCGCGCCCGCGCCGTCCGTCCATGTCGCGCATTTTTCCGGGGCGCATGCGGAAGCCGCGGCCGAGGCTTGCCTCGACGAGCAGTTTGCCGTCGAAAAATTCCCCGTAGCCTTGCATCGCGGGCGGCGGGGGCGCGTTCGGATCGGTTTCGGGAACATACTCTTTTTTATGCGCGCATCCTGAAAAAGACAGAAGCACGAGCGAACAAACACCGAGGATGAGCGGGACGATGCGGAGCGTTGGATTTGTCATGTCGAGTGTGGCGGGATTGTCATCGGTTGCGCGACGAGGGCAAGTGTTCAGTTAATGTCGATCGGACGCCGGTTGTTTGCCCGCCCCGGCGGGGTTCATTTTTTCTTCGGGGTGTTTTCGCCGAACAGTTTGTCGACGAGTTTTTCGGCAATTTCGTGCGGCGCTTTTGTGAACGAGGTGTGCCCGACGTAAGTCGCGGTCGCGATAGGGAAATCGATTTTGGTGTCCTTAAACGAAAGCGTCAGCCCGGTCATGTGGTCCTTGAAATCCCATGTCCACGAATCGGTGAAGGAGATGATCGCCTGCGTGTTCAACGGCATCATGGTGAGCGGGCCGAGGTCGGATTCGAGGCCGCGCTCCCGGAGCGCCTCGCGAATGAAGTGCCCGATGCCGCGATTGTCGTTCATGTTGCTCTTCACCCAGACGCGCTGGTATTGGGAAAGATCCGCGTCAGGCTTCACGTTCGCCTTGTAGGTGGCGCATCCCGAAAACAAAAGCACGCACAATGCGGCCAGCGGTAAAAAGCGTAAGTATCTCATCACTCGCAGAGCACACACCATGAAATTGGATTTGCGCAAGCCCAAGCGTGCATCGCATGGGCTGGCTCGCGCAAAAACATCCCGCCCGCGCACCCTCTCACTTCTTCGCAAGCATGCTGACGATGTGCCGCACCAGGCTGGCGGCGATCAGGTTTGAGGGGGTTCCCTCCATGCTGAAATTCTCCAGCAGCGGCATGTAGCCGAGCGTGTCGGCGTCCGTCTCCTTTTTCAAGATGTTGAGCGCGCGCAAATCCTCCGCCTGCTCGCCGCGCACGGCCATTTGCAGGTTCATGGAAAGCGCCTGCTTGAACAGCGAAAGCGCGGGCTTGTTGCCAAGCGTCCCCATCCCCGCAAAGCGCATGTCGGGCGAGAGCAGGCTAAAATTCCTGATCTCAATCTCCCTTCCCGCCCTGTAGGAGGCGTCGAGGTTGATCTGGTCAAAATCGATTTCGCCAAGCCGCTCCAAAACCCGCCGGCCCGTCTTGATTTTTTCGAGTGTCGCGGAGTTGTCGCTTTTGCCGACGAGGGACAAAATCGCGCCGCTGATTGCCGCGATGGTCGATGTCGCGCCGGAGTCCTTGTGCAGATTGTCGATGCCCGACGATTTTACCGATGGGGAAAACCCGTGAAATTTGCCGCCGCGGCTTGTGAGCGTCAGGTCCGCGCTCACGCCATCCGCTATCTTCACAAGCGATTCGGCCGCGCCCGTCACAACGCAGTTGACGTCAAACCTTCCCTCGACCGTCGGCTGCTTGCCGGGGTTCGCCATGCGCAGGAACGGGGCGGGATCGAAATTCGCGAGCGCCACCCTTGCCTCGACGCTGTATGCCGTAGCGCCCGCGGCGGCGTCATGTTTCATGCTGCCGTCCGCCTTGATCTCGGCGCCGTCGGCCATTTGCCCGCGCAGGTTTTCCAGTGAAAAGAGCGAGGGGGTGACCTTGATTGCGCCGTCAACATTACCCGCCTGAATGTCCCGCGACCAGACCACATTTTTCAACGCAAACTTGACCCGCCCGCTCACACCATTTCGCGGCGCGCCTGTTTCCTTCGTATCACCGCCGACATCCTCGCCCGGCTTTGTCCCGCCGGAATCCTCGGGGACCAGCGCGGAAAAAATCATCAGATCCTCGACATAAAGATCGTTGCTCGCGATGGACGCGTCGATGTTTTGGCGCGCGCCGTCGGGCTTGAGGGTCGCGCCCAGCTCGATGTCCGATTTGCGCCCGTTGAGTTCAAACACCGCCGGGGCCTGAATCTCGAGCGTGCCGTCCGCGTGAATGTCCGCGCGCACATTGGCCGAGACTTCCGGCAGTGCCTCGCCGTCGCCCGCGCGCAAATCCGAGGCGGCGAGTTTCGCCTCGAACGAGGAGATTTTTTTCGAGACGCGCCCGGAAAAATCGGCATCAACCGCGCCGCCCGACAATGCGCAAAGCCCCGCGGCGACCGGTTGCGCAAGGATGGCGGGGATGTTGAGCCGCGCCCGGCCCGTCGTGGAAATCCCCCCGTCCGGCGCGACGGCGCCGCCCGCCCTCGCGTTTGTCACGACCGCGAGCGGCGCGCCGTTGCTCCGTATTGCAAAATCGGACACACCCACGGCCCACGCGGCATTCGAGTAATCGGCCGTGAACGACGCGGCCACATCCAGATTTTTCACGAGCGCGACCCCGTCCCGCGCGACAGACAGTCCGCCCAGCGTGAGCGGCGTGGCGCTGCGGATCGAATAGCCGTTGCCCTGCGCCCTGCCCGTGAAGCCGCCGCGCAGCGGATCGCCCGAAATCGCGAGCCCCGTGTCCTTGATAAACGGCCTCGCCCACGCCAGGGGCAGCCCGTGCACATCCACGCGCAAAAGATCGCCCTGGAGATCGGGCACCTTGATCTCGCCGTTCGCCGTGTTGATCTCGATGAGTTGCAGCGTTTTTATCGAGGCGACCGGAACATCCGAAAGCACGTCCGCCGAAAGCACGCCGACGCGCAACAAGTCGCCCTCGTTGACCACGTCGAAATCGCTTGAAAACTTAACATGCCCGAGCTCCGAAAGCGCCGCGTCGAAAACCTCGAGCCGGCTCGCGTCGCCGCTGATTTTTCCGGCGGCGTGAAAACTCGTGAAATTATCGGCCGCGGCAAACGTGCCCTGCCCGCTGGCCTTGAACGCGGGCAGTTTCAAACCCAGGCCGCCCGTGAATGGCGCGAGGTCGGCATCGCGCAAATCGACCACCCACATCGCGTTCAGCCCCTCGGGTCCGGACGGGTTGGTGGCCTTTATGCTGAGGATGTTTTTTTCCGAACCCTCCTCCTGCGACTTCAGGCTGATCGAATAATCCTCGCCGCTCGCGTTTTTTGAGGCCGCGATGTTGATCTGCAATCGCGCGCCCCGGGGCAGCTGCGCGCCGGAGGCCTTCGCATCGACGTCGAAGATGAGCGACTGGATGTCGCGCGCCGCGCCCATGCGCACGAGCAGGCTGCTCGTCACTTGAATGGCGGAAACCGCGGCGTCGCTTTCCGGCCCCTCCATGTTGAGCGCGAGCTCGAACCGCCCGTCATTGCCGGGGCGCAACTGGCCGCCGCGCACGCTGACCCCGGCGCGCACGGGCGCGGCGTCCGGCGTTTCCGGCGGAAAAACAATCGCGCCCTCGATGTCCGCGTCCTCAACCGCGAGATCGACGGGAAAACGCAACATGTCGAGAATCCCTCCAATATTTTTGCCGCCGCTCTCGGGGGCGCCCGCATCCGGTGCGGGCGCGCCGGCAGTTGGCGGAGGCTCGGCCGCCGGTTGCGAAAGATCAAGCGTCCAGCCTTTCGCCGTGATTTTTTTCACATCCACCTTTTCGCGAATCAAACCCAGCAGCGGCATCTCGACCACCGCCAGCGGCAAATCGACCGTCATCCCCCGCCCTTTCATTTGCACACCGGTGAGCTCGACCTTGTTCAACCCGGCGCTCACGCGCCCGATCTCGATCTCGCAACCTTGCTGTCCGGAAACAACTTTCCGGACCAACCACGTCTGCACCGGCGGTTGAAACAACGCCATCACCACGACCGCCAGCAGGAGCAAAAGCGCGCCTGCCGAAACGAGAATAATACGAACCGCTTTTTTCATACACAAGATGGTGAGAGACGGGCAGGAGCGTAGGAATATCTCAACCGAACGGTCAATGATCGCTTCGACCCGTTTGGTAAAAAAACAACAAAGCGCAACCGCCCCAAAAACCTCCCGCGGCTTTTGGGGTTTACGCCCGCGCGCGTTATTGCAGTTTTTCCGTGAAACATCGCGACGCCGCGTGTTTCCAACTTCACTCTCCCCGCACATGACCCGCGCCCTGACACGCACTAATTTTTCGTTTCGCCGCATTGCGCCGGCGGCGGCGATTGTCGTGATGTGCGCACTGCCCGCGCTGCGCGCCTCGGACTCGCAGCCGCCCGCGGAGCCAATTTCATCGGGCACCGCCGCCCCGGTGCTCGCGGGCGCAAACCGGCCCCCGCTCATATCCGATGACGACATGAACGCGCTCTACGACTTGGGCCGCCAGCTTTTCGAGGATTACGCGCCCGGACAAATCAAGGAGCACTACGAGTTCATGAGTCGCGATGAGTGGGCCTCGGCCATCACTGAGTTTCAACAAACCCTCGAAACCGGATCGCTTGAGGAAATCGCCTCGCTCGAACCCAAGGCCAAGCGCACGCTCAACGCGCTTCGCGCAAAACCGGAAATGTCCGAATACACCGATTGGTTTGCCGAGCGCCTCGAACTCATCGAAAGCGCGAAGGACGCCATCAGCCCCGGCCAGCCCCCGGCGCTCGTCCCCGCGCCCAAACCGCCCGCGCCATTCACGCTGCCACCGATCACACTCGAGCCGAAACCGTTTTACCAAACGCCCCCGCCGAACAACGCGATCCCCTACTACAACCTCTGCCACAAACGCGTCAGCAACCGGGCCAAGCCGAAAAATGCCGACCTGCTCGCGCCGTTGCTCAAAATCATTTTTGCAACTGAAAACATTCCCGTCGAATTCGTCTGGCTCGCCGAGGTCGAGTCCTCGTTCAACCCGCTCGCGAAAAGTCCCGTCGGCGCGCGCGGCCTCTACCAGCTCATGCCCGCCACGGCGCGCGCGCTCGGCCTGAGCACCGCGCCCGAGGACGAGCGCATTTACGCGGTGAAAAACGCGCGCGCGGCGGCCCGCCTGCTCGGCATGTTATACAAGCGCTTCAATTCCTGGCCGCTCGCCCTCGCCGCCTACAACGCGGGCGAAGGCCGCGTTGCCGTGGCGATCAAGAAAACCCCCGGCGCCAAAACCTACGCCGACATCGCCGCGAAGCTCCCCGCCGAGACGCGCCTCTACGTCCCCCAAGTGCTCGCCACGCTCGTAATCCGCGAAAACGTGCCGCTGGAAAAATTCGTGGACGACCTGCCGCCCATCCCCGCGATCAAGTTTCCGCTGGCGGGATAGCGGAGGCGGGTGCTTTTTCAACGTCTGCCCAGCGTCCCATCCCCAAATATCGGCGGTTATACTCCGTCCAAAACTCTCTCAAAAACTCCTTTTCCTCGGGCGTATTCCCCTCCCGGTTTATTGTTCGTTTAAACTCAAACTCATTTTGATTGTTCAATTCGTAAAACAAGAATCCGTGCTGATCCCGCAAAATGATGCTCAATGGCCGCCCGTTTTTCGGACTTTGGAATTCAGGATTATGGGTAAATAGCGTCTGCCATAAGCCCAAGCATAACGCATTATCTGATTTCTTGAAATGCCCGCCCTCGGCTCTATCCGCATAACTAACGTAATAATTACCATGAACATAGTATATATAATGGAGCCGACTCCCTGCCATATAACAGTCGAAAAAAATCTTGCGGGCGTCATCCGGATTTAAGGCCGCCGTATGGCTGTCGATAATGGTTTCGCGGCCGTTTTCCACAAATAACAAGCGTGACCTGTGCTCATTTGCCGTTTGCTTCTCGTCAAACAAAAAGGACGCCGGCCTTTTTTCGGGGCATGGATACCCCAGCAGCAGAAAAACTTTATTTGGGAAAAAACCTTTTTTTCTTTCCCACACCGTGTCATCGGGCAACGGCTCCTTTTTTACCACCGGACTGTTGCGCATGCGATCCCAAATTCTTTGATACACGACCCTCCCCTCGGGTGTCCCGTCATCCTTCAGTATCGCCTGGCTTAATTTAAAGCTATTTGAATAATCATCCAGTTCATAAACCTTGAGGCCGGTTTTTTGAAAACTGCTACTAAATCCGACAAAGATACTCAATGGATATTTCCCATAGGGAGCGGTAAACTTTAATCGACCAGTATGAAGCCTCTGCCCGATTTCCAATCTATCTCCCCACCTTATGATCTGCCCATCCCCGGCGTCATCAGCGTATGAAACATACACGCGTCCGCCAGATCTGTATATATAGTGAATTCGATTCCCGATAAGGTAAGAATCCATAAAAGTATCAACGTCATCCACCCCGGAGGGTGCGCGATCGTGCCTCGATTTAATCGTGTCAACCACAGCCTCGCGCCCGTTTTTTATAAATATAAGTTTTATCCTCTCCTCTCTGTCGGTGTATTCCCGCTCCAACACAAATGGCTCGTGTCTTTTTTCCATAAACGGCCCATGTGTGTAAAAAATCGTCCTGTTTATTTTCATCACACCGTCTTGGTTGCTTATCTTGATCGGCGCAAGTAGCTGGCGCGTGATCGCCGTGTTTTCATCCGATGCCCCGGCTGCCGCGCTTTCAGCGTCCGCAGGCGACGCCACGAGCATGACCGCCGCCATATATCCAGCCACTACGCATAAAATTTTATTCATTTTCAAAGGGGAAGGGTTTGCGGCCTTCTGTTCTGGCAGTCACTTTGCCCCGAATAAAACCATTTCGAGCCGGCCATGCCTTGCGCGGCGAACGCGACAGCTAGAAGAAACACTGATGAGGGCGATGCGAAAAGCTGTTTCACCTTGGGGCGCGTCGCCATTTCCCAATACGGACGGCGGCGTGGACGCGCATTTTTGAAAGCGCCCCGCGCGCGCCTATTTCCCGAATGCCGTCGCCGTATTGGAAAACCTTTGACCCAGCCTGCGCATTTCGCACTGATCCTTCTTTTTAATTACACTGCCAACATGATCGTCGAACTTTTTGCTTCATCAACAGCCGGCGTCGAAATCCCGCTTTGGCTCATTGCCCCATTCGCGCTCCTGCTGCTTCTCATCGCGGTGATGCCCCTGACGCCCCATGGCATCAAGGCGTTTTGGGAAAAATACTACCCCGTCATCTCGATCGGCCTGGGGCTGCTGGTCGCCGCCTACTACGTGGCGTTCATGCCAAACGGCGGAACCAGCGTCGTGCACACGGCACATGAGTATTTTTCGTTCATCTGCCTGATCGGATCGCTGTTCGTCGTCGCGGGCGGCATCCACATCAACGTGAATGGCGAGTCCTCGCCCTTTGAAAATGTCATCTTCCTGGCGTTCGCCGCGCTGCTGTCGAACTTCATCGGCACGACAGGCGCGTCGATGGTGCTCATCCGCCCGTGGATGCGCATGAACCACCGCCGCCTCAATCCCTATCACATTGTGTTTTTCATTTTCATCGTGTCGAACGTCGGCGGCGCGCTCACACCGATTGGCGATCCGCCGCTGTTTCTCGGTTTTCTGCGCGGCGTGCCGTTCTTCTGGCTCGTCGGCCAGGTGGTTGTCGAATGGCTGTGCACGCTCGGGCTGCTCATGCTGGTCTTCTACATAGTCGACCGCCGCTACTTCAAAAAAATACCCGCCGAGATGCAAGCCGAGCTCAAGCAGAGGGACGAATGGCGCTTTAGCGGCATGTTCAACGTGGCCTTCCTGCTCATGATCATCAGCGGCGTGTTCCTGCCCACATGGCTGAGAAACCTCGGCATCATGGAAAACCCCGAGAACTACCTCGTGGGCGAAATCGTGATGATTGCCGCGGCGGTGCTCTCCTACGTTATCACGCCGAAAAAAATCCACGCGGAAAACGTCTTCAACTTCGGCCCCATCAAGGAGGTCGGCTTTCTGTTCGCGGGCATCTTCATGACCATGATGCCCGCGCTCATGTATCTCTCGCAACACGGCGAGAGTTTCGGTTTCGTCCACGCCTGGCAGTATTACTTCACCACCGGCGGGCTTTCCTCGGTTCTTGACAACGCCCCCACCTACGCGAGCTTCTTCGAACTCGCCAAGGCCAGCGCCGCCGCCGCCGAGCCCGCCGCCTTTGCCGCGGTCGGCGATGACGTCAAGGCCGCCACGCACCTGCTCCTCGAGCACAAGCCGCACCTCGTGACCGCCGTCAGCCTCGGCGCGGTGTTCTTCGGAGCCATGACCTACATCGGCAACGGCCCCAACTTCATGGTCAAATCCATCGCCGAAAGCTCCGGCGTGAAAATGCCCACCTTCTTCGGATACATCCTCAAATACAGCCTGCCCATCCTCCTGCCCATCCTGATACTCGGCGGCTACATTTTCCTGTGACGGGCATTGGGCAAAAAACTTAACATTCCCATGGCAAAGGCGCAAAACCGCGGTCCCCGCAACCCGCCGTCCTTGCGCCTTTGTCGTTAACCGCATCCTCCCCATGTCACAAAATCGCACCCCCGGCGCCCCGCAAAACGACGCCGGCATCATCCACGACCATCACTTCGCCAGCGACAACACCTCGGGCATCTGCCCCGAGGCGTGGATCGCGCTCGCCGAGGCCAACACCGGACGCCTGCCCTCCTACGGCGCGGACGCATGGACGCAAAAGGCGTGCGACCTTATCCGCGGCGTCTTTGAAAAACCCGACGCCGAGGTGTTCTTCGTGTTCAACGGCACCTCGGCAAACTCGCTCGCCCTCGCCTCGCTCTGCCAGAGCTACCACAGCGTGATCTGCCACGATTACGCGCACGTCGAAACCGACGAATGCGGCGCGCCCGAATTTTTCTCCAACGGCACCAAACTCCTCGTCGGCAGCGGCCCCGGGGGTAAACTCACGCCCGAGGCCGTCGAAAAACTCATCCACAAGCGCACCGACATCCATTACCCCAAACCCCGCGTGCTCTCCCTCACGCAAAGCACCGAATGGGGCACCGTCTATACCGTTGAGGAAATCCGCGCGCTCACCGCCGTCACCAAGCGCCACGGACTCCACATCCACATGGACGGCGCGCGCTTCGCCAACGCCGCCTCCGCGCTCGAATACCGCACCGGCGCCGCCCCCGCCGACATCACCTGGCGCGCCGGCGTCGACGTGCTCTGCCTCGGCGGCACCAAGAACGGCATGACCACCACCGAGGCCGTCGTATTTTTCGATTCACAACTCGCGAAGGAATTCGACTATCGCTGCAAACAGGCGGGCCAGCTCGCCTCCAAGATGCGCTTCCTCAGCGCGCAATGGGTGGGCATGCTCAAGGACGGCGCGTGGCTGCGCAACGCCGCGCACGCAAACCTGATGACCAAGCGCCTCGCCGCCGCCCTGCGCGAAATCCCCGGCATCACACCGATCATCGAGCCGGAGGCCAACGCACTCTTTGTCGACATGCCCGCGCCCGTCGCCGCCAGGCTCCAGCAACAAGGCTGGCACTTCTACAATTTCATTGGCGCAAACGGCTACCGCCTCATGTGCTCGTGGGACACGCGCGAGGAGGATATCGACCGCTTCACCCAAGCCGTGCGCGCGGCAGCGGAAACGCAAAGCCCAGATCCGGCATGAATCCGGGGCATTTTTAGAAATAGCGTGGCCGCGTAGGCAGGGCGGCCTCGCCGAGGCCGCCGCGGTTGTCATTCGAAACGCTCAGCGCGCTCGGCGCTCCCGGCATCACAAAATCCCGTCGAGCCGGCCGGTGTCGTCGCGAGCCTCCTGCGCCTCATCGCCATCCGCCCGCGCTTGCTGCGCTTCCGCCAGTTGCGCCGCCTTGCGCTCCTTGCGCCTGCGCCAGCAACGCGTAATTGGAAAATGGATACAACCGTAATAAAACCCGAGTATCACGCCAATGCCCGCGACCGCATACGCCAGCCCCTCGCCAGTCGTCGGCACGGCGGGTTTAAAAATCGCCCAAGTGTTCGAGGCGACCTCCCAGTCGATATGCCGCAAAAATGCGAACGGCCGCGTGAACATCGACGCATCCTGAATCGCCGCCTGCGCCGCCGACAAATCCTGCACGCGATCAACCACGCCCCGCATGACCTCCGCGTGCCTCGCCACCACGGTGTCCGCATTCGAGCCCGTGCGCGCGATAAAATCATCGAGCGACAAATTCGCCTGCATCGCGATCCCCTCGTATTGAGCGAGCATGCGCCGGGCCTCGTCGAGATGCCCCCCGAGCCGTTGCAAGTATTGCTGCATGAACTCGGGCGCCTGTGAAAACAGCACCGCGCCGACCACGCACAACACGCGATCAACAACCGCCTCCCCCGAGGAAAGTGCCCGTCTGCCGAAACTCATTGACGCGAAACTGATGCTCCAGTCAGCCAAGCGCAAGACCGGAGACTTTGGGCGACACGAGGCAAGCCCTCCTTTTTCCTGTCTCAAGAACAACGGCCGCGCGAAACTAATTGCGTTTTAATTGTTCAGATGAAAAGCAATCGGCACCTGCATTTTGCACTTTACGGGTTTGCCGTTCTTGGTGGCCGGCGTGAAACGCCATAGTTTGACAGCCTTCACCGCTTCTTCCGCGAACCCCGCATGGGTTGCTCTAATTGCCTGCACCTGCTCCGGTTTCCCCTTCTCCGATACTATGAAAACAATTATCGCCTCGCCTGATATTTTTTGGCGCTGGAGCTTCAAAGGGTAATGGGGGCTGGTGTAAATCTCCGCCGCTTTTGGCGGTGTGTCTGTAGCTTCAATCATACTGTATTCTCCCTTGAGCATGGCCTCGCGCAACGGAACCGGTTGATCCAACGAATCATTTGACGACGCATTCCGAGAAGACGACTGGCAGCCGCTCAATGCGACCAGCAGTGTTGCGATAATCAGGGCAATCAAGCATTGGGGATTTTTCATGACGGGTTTTGCGGCACATCACGCGCCAAAAACGAAATCTATGCAAGCGCGAAGCCCTCCGGACGCACGGGCTCATCCCCGCCCCGCCGACAAGCGCTCGTTTCCGCAAAAGCAGACTGGCGGTTTGCGGGGCGATTCGTTTTTGTGGGCTCAAATTTCATCCCGAACAGTGAGCACGCACACACATTACGACGTCGCCATCATCGGCGCGGGCATGTCCGGTCTCGCGGCCGGCATACGCCTCGCGCACTTTGGCAAGCGCGTGTGCATCTTCGAGCGCCATAACGCCCCCGGCGGGCTCAACGGCTTCTACTCCATCGCCGGGCGCAAATACGATGTCGGCCTGCACGCAGTCACCAATTACGTGCGCCCCGGCGTCAAGGGCACGCCGCTCACCAAGCTTCTCCGCCAGCTCCGCATCGACCGCGACGAGTTCGCCCTCTGCGAGCAAAAACAATCGCGGGTCACCTTCGGTCCGCGCGGCGCCGCCGGCTCGGTTTCGCTCCGGTTCACAAACGATTTCGCCGTCTTCGAAAACGAGGTCGCTCAAAACTTCCCCTCGCAAATCGACGGCTTCCGCGCGCTTGTCGCCGCCGTCCGCGCGCACAACGAAGTGTCGCTCGACGCAAAACCCGTTTCCGCGCGCGAAATCGTGCGCCGGCACATCACCGATCCGCTTCTCGAGGACGTGCTCTTCTGCCCCGTCATGTATTACGGCAGCGCGCAGGAGCGCGATATGGAGTGGAGCCAGTTTGTGATCATGTTCAAGGCGCTCTTCTTCGAGGGTTTCGCGCGCCCCTTCGACGGAGTGCGCGTGATCATCCGGGTGCTTCTCGAAAAATACCGCGCCGCCGGGGGCGAGCGACGCATGAAGTGCGGGGTGAAAAAAATCATCACCCGTGAAAACCGCGCCGCCGCGCTCGTGCTCGACAATGGCGAGGAGATCACCGCCACGCACATCCTCAGCAGCATCGGCGCGGTGGAGACGGAGGCGTTGATTGAATTTTCGATTTTCGATTCTCGATTTTCGATTGGTGGAGCTGCCGCTCCATTTTCGGATTGGCGCGGAAGCGCCCAATCGAAAATCGAGAATCGAAAATCGAAAATCCCCGAGGGCCGCTTGAGCTACGTCGAAACCATCACCGTGCTCAACCGACAACCCGCCGACTTCGGCTGGGGCGACGACACGATCATTTTTTTCAACGACTCCCCGCGCTTCAACTACGAGCGCCCCGAACATGCGCAAGTGGACACCCGCAGCGGCGTGATTTGTTTTCCAAACAACTTCGCCTACCCCGACGGCGAACAACTTCCCGAGGGGCTTTTCCGCTGCACCTGCCTCGCCAATCACGACCTTTGGAAAACCCTTTCCGACAGCCCCGGCGAATATCGCTCCGCCAAACAACGCTGGTTCGGCGACATCGCCGCGAGTGCAAAACGGTTCCTTCCGCCACTCGCGCAACCCGCCGCGCTCGAATCCGCGACCGTGGCAACCGACATGTTCACGCCGCTCACAATCACGAAGTTCACCGGGCACGCCGCCGGCGCGATCTACGGCTCGCCCGTAAAAAACCGGCCGGGTCGCACCGCGTTGGACAACGTGTATCTCTGTGGCACCGACCAGGGTTTCCTCGGCATCATCGGCGCCATGCTCAGCGGCATCTCGATGGCAAACTATCACGTCCTGCAAAAGTAGGCGCGCGCTTGCGAGGCCCCTCGCAAAAAAATCACTCCAGCAGAAACGCCACTTGCACGCCGGGGCCGTGGACACCCTCGATTAAAATCCCCTCGACATCGGCCGTGCGCGAGGGACCGGTGCACCAGATTACGTTCGGGTCGGCGGGCATTTTTTTCAGGGCATCCGCCACGTCCGCAAAAATCTGCCCGCGCCTCAACACCGCCACATGCGTCCACGGCGCGAGCGCGGCGAGACGGCTCGAAGTCGTCGCGTCCGTCAGCACCAGCGTGCCGGTTTCCGCAATCGCGGCCTCCGCGCGCGTGATGCCAAACTGATACTCATCGACCCGCGCGCGATCAAACACCGTCTCAACCGCGCAACCCGCCGCAGCCAGCGCCTCGCCAAACAGCGACAGCAATTCCGGGTCGCAATAACCGTGATGCAGGTTTTGCCCGCGCAGCCAGTCGGCGAGCACCGCCGGCTTGCCCGACAGGGGCGTGCCGTGCACGAGCTTTGCGCGCTCGCAAAACGCCGCCCACAAATCGCCATTGCGATCAAGCGCGGGCATGACCGCCACGTCGTCGTCAAATTCTGGATACGGCGCGCGCTCCTTGAGCGGCGCGAGCGCGTCGTTCACGCGCTTTAAAATGGCATCACGGGAAGCAGTCATGGCTGGAAGGGTTATTTCGAGGCTTGTTGTTTGCGAGTTTTCATCCATGCGCGGAATTTTCCACCGCGCCATTTGGGCATGCCACGGGTGCGCACCCACGCCTTTCCGTAGGACGGCATCAGGAACGCCGGATACAGTGCCGACAGGCCTCCCGTTTTCATGGCGGCTTTCCAAAGCGATGGATGATTCGCCAGCGTGCCGAACGCGCCCATCGGCGGCGTGTCGGCGGCGGCGACTTTGCTGTGCTCGCGCTTGCCGCGATCCCGCAGCCGCAGCAGCAAATCGGGTATTGGTATGTTGACCGGGCAGACCTCGTTGCACGCGCCGCAAAGCGAGGACGCCTTTGGCAGGTCGGCCATTTCGGGAAAATTGTCCCCGGCGAGCAAAGGCGAAAGCACCGCGCCGACCGGCCCCGGATAAACGGCGCGGTAAGCGTGGCCGCTCGCCTGCCGGTAAACCGGGCAGACGTTCAGGCACGCGCTGCAACGGATGCAGCGGAGAATGGCGCGGCAGTCGTCCGCGAGCACGCGCGCGCGCCCGTTGTCCACGAAGATGACGTGCATTTCCTCCGGTCCGTCGGGCTGGTTCGCCGAGCGCGCGCCGCCGATGAACTCGGTGTAGGAGGTGAGCTGCTGCCCCGTCGCCGAGCGCGCGAGCAGGTTTAGAAACACGCCGAGGTCGCGGTCGCGCGGCACGATTTTTTCAATGCCCACGAGCGCGATGTGAACCTTTGTCGCGGCAATCGAAAAGCGCGAGTTGCCCTCGTTTGTCACAAGCACGATGCGGCCGCTTTCCGCCGAGACAAAATTGGCCCCCGACAAACCCACGTCGGCCGCCAGATATTTGTGGCGCAAAAACTGACGCGCGCGCGCCGTGATCACCCCGGGATCGTCGTTGTAGGAGCCGAGTCCGTTTTTCTCGAACGACGCCGCGATTTCACGCCGGTTTTTGTGGATGATCGGCTTGACGATGTGCGACGGATGATCGTGGTCGATTTGGATGATGAACTCGCCGAGGTCGGTTTCCAGGCATTCCATGCCGCGCTTTTCAAGATAGTCAGCGAGGTGGATTTCCTCGCTCACCATCGTTTTGGCCTTCACCATTTTTTTCGCGCCGCGCGCCTCCATGATGCGATGCACGTGCGCGCACGCCTCGCCGCCGTCAACCGCCCAGTGCACGCTCACGCCGTTCGCCCGCAGGCGCGCCTCGACTTGCGGCAGGTAGGTGTCGAGGTTTTCGATTGTGTGCTGCTTGATCCGTCCGGCGAGCCGGCGGAGATGATCCGGGGTTGGGTAGGAAGTGTTGAGCGAGCGAAGCCGCGCGTCATAGCCGGATTTGGTGCCGTCATAAACGGATGCGCGTTTGCCGGCGGACAGCTTGGCGGCGTATTGGTCAATTGGCTGGTGCATTTCGATGCGGGGAATTGTGAAAACAAAACATGCGTTTATGATTGAAGTCGAGCAAATGGAAAATCGTCCTTTTGCCCGCATGATGTTCGCCGGGCATATATTTTATCCGTGAAATTCGGGCCGCGCGGGGTTAATGTTTCCCCATGATAAACGGCATTCAGGTGAAGGTTTGCGGAATCACGTCGCTCATTGACGCGGAGGCGGCGGACCGGGTCGGCGCGGATTTTCTCGGGTTCGACCTCAGTCCGAAATCGCCGCGCCACGTGCCGGTGGAGGTTTATCACAACATTGTCACGCACCTGCCCTACAGAAAAAAAATCGCCGTCATGACGGAACCCCGCGAGGAGGAGTTGCGCCATGCGCTGGCGATCGGGTTTTCCCTCGCGCAAATCCACCTCAAACACACGACGCCGCTTGAGCAGATTGAGAAATGGTCGCGCACGGTCGGCGCGCGGCACCTGTGGCTCGCGCCGGAGCTTCCGCCCGAAATGGACGTGCCCGGCGAATGGCTGCCGCTGGCCGACGGTTTTCTTCTGGATCCGTTTTGCGCGGGCGAAAACACGCGCGACTCCGGCGACTGGCAAAAGTTCGCGCGGCACCGCGAGGCGCATCCGGACAACCTGTGGATACTCTCCGGCGGGCTGACTGCCGACAACGCGGGCGAGGCCGTGAACAAAAGCGGCGCGCGTTTTGTCAACGTGAGCGGCGGCGTTGAGATTTCGCCCGGCGTAAAAAACGCGGACAGCCTGGAGGCGTTCGCCCGCGCGCTGCGGCAAAGATAAAGCCGCCATGGAAATGACTGACCGATTGGGGCGCGCCGGGCATCCGCCGGCTTGAATGGGCTTGATGCCCGGGCCGTTTGGTGGCGTGCTTTGCGGCATGCCGTTTACCCCCGGACATCTTGTGCGCGGATTAAGCGAGACGCTGTTCCCTCCGATATGCGCGCACTGCGACGGCATTGTCGGGCATGGTGAAAACTTGGGTGCACTTCGGCATGTTTGCGCAAAGTGCGAGGCGCGGATCGAGTTTGTCGGCGAGCCATGCTGCTCGACGTGCGGGCATCCGTTTTACGGGGAGCTGGCGGGCGAGCGCGTGTGCGAGCACTGCGAGGATTTGGCGCCGGCTTTCAACGAGGGGCGCACGGCGGTGCTGTTTCGCGGCGCGGCAAGGGCGCTGATTCACGAGCTGAAATATCATGGCGCGCGTTATGTGCTGCGCGACATCGAGACTATTTTGCGCCGCTCGCCGCGCGTGCTGGAGCTCGCCCGCGGCGCGACGCTCGTGCCGGTGCCGCTGCATCCCCGAAAGGAGCGCGAGCGCGGCTACAACCAGGGGCGCCTTGTCGCGGAATGCCTTGCGCGCGCGGCGGGGGGCGAGGCGTCGGGAACGCGCGTGAAAATGCTTTTGCGGCGCGTGGTGGACACGGTTTCACAAACCGCGCTCGATCGCGCCACCCGGCGAAAAAACCTGAAGGACGCGTTCTCGCTGGTCCGCGGCGCGCGCGTGGACGCCGCCGCGAAGCACGTGATTGTTGACGACGTGTTCACCACCGGCTCCACACTCAACAGTTGCGCACGGGTGCTGCGCCGCGCGGGTTGCGAAAACCTGTTTGTGATCACGTTCGGCCACGGATAACCGGCGGAACAAAATAGCAGGGGCGCGCATTCCATTTGGAATGCGGCCGGCGTCCTTTTTTCTACTCCCGCGAATCAACCACGATTGTCACGGGGCCGTCGTTGACGAGCGCGACCTGCATCATCGCGCCGAACTCGCCGCATGCGACGGGGCGGCCAAGCACGGCGCTCAAGTGGGCGAGGAATTGCTCGTAGAGCGGACGAGCCCCGGCGGGTTTCGCCGCGCGATGAAACGAGGGGCGCGAGCCTTTGCGGCAGCTCGCGATCAAGGTGAACTGGCTGATCACGAGCGCGCCGCCGCCGGTGTCAACGAGCGAGCGGTTCATCGCGTTTGCATCGTCGGAAAAAATGCGCAGCGCGGCGCACTTTTCGGCAAGCCAGCATACGTCATCGACCGTGTCGCCCTCGGCAATCCCAAGGAGAATCACCAGCCCCGCGCCGATTTCGCCGCGAACCTCACCATCAATGGTGACGCTGGCTGATGTGACTCTTTGGACGACTGCGCGCATAAAACAGCTCTACGGCGGGACGGGCGCGCCCCACCCTGTTATTATTCCGGCATCGTTTGGTGCGGTTCGACCGCGGCCTCGTAGTTGACGCCGGGCAGGCCGAAACCGAACAGGCGCAGGAACTCGCTGCGGTAGCCGGCCATGTCGGTAAGCTCGTCGAGGTTTTCAGTGGTGACATGCGGCCAAATCCTGGCGGTTTCTTCCTGCACGTCGGCGCGCATCTCCAGGTTGTCAACGCGCACGCGTCCGCCGTCGTCGAATGTGAGCGCGGAGTCGTTATACATCTGCGTGGCGAAGAGGCGTTGCATTTGCTCGATGCATCCCTCGTGAAGACCCTTTGCCTTCATCACCTTGTAGAGGATCGAAATGTAGAGCGGCACGACGGGGATTGCCGAGCTGGCCTGTGTGACGAGCGCCTTGTTGACAGAGATGAAGGCGCGTCCGTAACCGTGCGCCTTGAGTGTGGCGTCGATTTTTTTGGCGGCGCGCTCAAGGTCGATCTTGGCCATGCCGATGGTGCCGTTTTTGTAGATGGGCCAGGTGACTTCGGGGCCGATGTAGGAAAACGCGACCGAGGTGGCGCCGGGCGCGAGCACGCCGGCCTTGAGAAGCGCGTCGATCCACATTTCCCAATCCTCGCCGCCCATGACCGCGACGGTGTCGTCAACGTCGGCGCCGGTGGCGGGTTCGAGGGTGATGTCGGAAACGACGCCCTTGTCGGTGTCCACGGTTTTCGCGGTGTAGGAGGCGCCGATGGGCTTGAGGCAGGATTTGTGAACAACGCCGGTGCGCGGATGCTGGCGGCGGGGCGAGGCGAGCGAATAAACGACGAGGTCAACCTGGCCGAGGTCGGCCTTGATGGTGTCGATTGCTTGCTGCTTGATCGCGTCGGAATAGGCGTCGCCGTTTATGTTTTTCGCATAACGTCCGGCTGCGCGCGCGGCCTTGGTGAACGCGATTGTGTTATACCAGCCGGGTGTGCCGAGGCGTCCGTCGTCCGAGGGGCGCTCAAAGAAAACGCCCAGCGTGTCGGCGCCGGCCCCGAAGGCCGCCGTGATGCGCGAGGCGAGGCCGAAACCGGTCGATGAGCCGATAACGAGCACTTTTTTCGGGCCGTTTTTGATCGGGCCTTTGGCGAGCACATGGTCGATCTGTTGCTGCACGTGGGCGGCACAGCCGGTCGGGTGCGCCGTGACACAAATGAATCCGCGAACTTTGGGCTTTATAACCATAAGGACTGCGAGATTGGGCGCGCGGGCGGTCTCGTCAAGAGTTGCGAAAAACGAGCACGCCGAAAAATGACGAAGCAATGGCAGCCCCTGCACGCGAATACTTTGACTACGCGCAATGATCTCGAAACCTTTATTGAAAAACAAAAGCCCCAAATGGAAATTGAAACTAATAGCGTAACGCTTGTGGATTATCGCGACGCTGAACACGCGGGACGACTCTCCTCATGGTTGAGACGCCCGCATGTCGTTCAATGGTGGGGCGA
Organism: Ereboglobus sp. PH5-5; assembly: GCF_029504805.1. NCBI lineage: Bacteria > Pseudomonadati > Verrucomicrobiota > Opitutia > Opitutales > Opitutaceae > Ereboglobus > Ereboglobus sp. PH5-5. Next base: position 241,150 of record NZ_JAQFIT010000001.1, read on the forward strand.
AACTTCGCTCGACGAAGCAACGAGCACGAAATCAAACGGCGGCAGCCGAATCATCCTCATCGATAAGATGCTGGCCGAGTATGTGCATTGGCATGTGTTAGACCGCGCTGAGCTGGATGAAGCCGGACTCAACGACATTCCCGAAGGCGGCATTGATCTGGATATTCTTATTGGTGAAACAGCCTTTCTCCAAAAAGGCGTGGGCGCGCAGGCACTCCGGCTGACGGTTGATTTCTTGCGGCACAAATATCGGCCGCGGTTTTTCAGCATGTGCACGCAGATTGAAAACGCGCGCGCGATTGCATGCTACCGCAAGGTCGGGTTTGTGATTGTGCGAACATTCAAGGAAAACGGGCGCGCCTATTATTTCCTGCGCGGGTTTTGATCGCATTTCCCCATCACCAGAATCACCAAAGAAACCGGTAACTCAGGGTCAGGGCGCGCTGCTGGCCGATGCGATGAAGGGTGTTCAACTGGTCGCGATCAAAAAGGTTGCGCACGCTCGCGCTGAGCGTGTGCCGCATGGGGCGTTTTTTGTCTCCAAACAGCCAGGTGCGAGAAATGGACAGGCTCACGAGGGTGTTGCTCGGATAGTCGAGATACTCGCGCGCGTAATTGCCGTAGTGCGCGACAAAATCGCTGACGTGAGTGAGCGTTACGCTCGTGCTCAGCCCCGCGAGCAGCTTGGGCGCGCTCTTTTGAAAAGTGTAGCGCGCGGTCACTCCGATGGTCGTCTTGGGCATGCGGGTGACGACGCGATCAACCTCGCCGGGGAAGTCCGGCGACTTGGTTGTGATCGGATCGATGTAGGCGATGCGCGAGGTGATCGTGAAGCCACGCGCAAGGGTGGCCTTCAGGTCGAGCGAGCCGCCCGTGAAACGCTCCTCGACCGCGCTGAGAAGCTGGGGCTGCGTGTGGTCGGCATCATCCACCGGGTCGTTGTAGAGCGGGTTTCCACGCGAGATGTTTTGGTTGTAATATTGAAAAAGAAGAAGCGTGGCGCCGAGGCGTTTGTCGAAGAACATGCCCTTGAGTCCGGCTTCGTAGCCGAAGGTGCTTTCGTTGCCCTGCAAATCCCCGGTGCGCGCGTCAACACGCGTTGACGGCTCGACGGCCTTGCTTATGCCCGCGAAGAAAAGCAACCGCCCCGGGCGCACGACGTAGTTGGCGCCGCCGTGCCAGGTGAACTTGGTCACGTTGCTGTGGACGTTTTCCTGGGCAGCGTTGGGACGGCGGTCGTGAATGTCGATCGACATGACGTCGATGCGCCCGCCCGCGGTGGCGACGAGCTTGCCGCGCCAGAAGGCGGTGCGGTCGCTGAGCGCGATGCTGGTGTAGTCGGCGGCCTCGCGGCGGTTGGTGATGAAGTAGTCGTAAGCCTCCTCGGAAAACTCCGGACGGTAATAGTTCGGCGCATAGGGATCGAATATGCGCACATCGGCGGGAAGCGAATTGGCGGAGCGCACCCTGCGGTCGATGCGTTTATAGGAGGAGTGCGTGTGCTCGACGCGAAGGGTGACCTTGCTGTCCGTCCTGCCTGCCAGAAGGCGCGCGGTGGCCTCGACGCTGCCGATGAGGGCGCGCATCGGCTGCTCGATGCGTCGCGGGTAACGCGTGCCGCCAAACTTGCCCGTGTATCGTTGATTCGAATACCTATCGTCCTCGATGATATACTGGCCGGTGGTGTAGCGGTCGTCGGTCGTGCGCCGGTCGTAGGCGAAAAGATTGGCGCGCATGGAAACGCGACGGGTGAGCCGTGTCTCGACCTGGAGTGTTGTGGAGAGAAGCTGCTTGTCGACGGAGGCGTTCGGGCCGAAGGCATTGAACGTGGCGAGCGGCAGATACGGGCCGACGATTTTACCCAAAAGTTTTTCGCGATACTCGGGAATGCCGGAGGAGGGATTTCCGTCCAATTCGAGGTAATCGACCGAAAACATAATGCTGGTGGAACGGCTGTGCTTGTATGTGAGCTGCGCGTTCAAATAGCGCGTGCGAATGTGCGCGAAGCTCATGGGGCCCTTTGTCTGGCGCCAGCCGGCGGCCACGCGCTGCCAGAGTTTTTTCTGAATGATGGGCGTGCTTTCATCAAAGCGGACATCGCGCACGTTCACGCTGTTGCCCATCGCGTAAAGCATGACGCGCGAGCGCCCCAGCGGACGCCCCGTGATGTAGTTCTGGATGCCTCCCGGCGCGGCGCGTCCCGTCACGGATATGATCGGGCCCTGAATGAGCTGGGTGTGGTTGACGTTTATTATCTCGGGGATTCCCGTTTGCGAAAACCCGTTGCGCAGGCGCGGCGTGGGGAATCCGCGAAGGTTGACGCGGTTCACCGCGGTGACGAGATCAACGGGACTCGCCCCGGACGCAAGCTCGAGCTCGTTGGTGATCTCGACATCAAATTCCTCCGGGTTCCGCGACTCGCTCGCGGTCAATTCGTCGGCAAACGGCGCCTCCTCCAACTCCGCGTCAGGACCGCCCATTCCGGTGGAATCGTAATTTTCATCGGCGGGATCGCGCTCGCTGCTAACGACGAGCTCGTCGAGCGTGATGATGGTGTCGTCGCTGAGTTTGTTGAGATCGGGCTGCAGCGCCTGCGCACGGAGCGACGGCCCCGCCGCGCACAGCATCAACACGATTGATAGAACCATGAGCCGGGCCGGGCCCGCGCGCATCCGGCGCGGCATCGGAAAATTTTGGGCGGGGTTGTTTTCGTCGTCAGTCAAGGCGATGTGTTTTGGGTCAAGTATTTTGCGAAGTGGAGAGTCAGACATTGTTTCATCCCGAACCGCCACAATAAATGATTGAGACGTTAAAAATCCCCGCCTGGTAACAGCATAATTATTTTCGTTTCTCGCCCGTCACGGCATCCCGGGCGGGCAAATATACAAGATTGTCAAACCCAGTGGCTTTGGTAGATGCTTCATCCTTTAACACCAACAATATGCTAAGAAAGATCATGTCGAAGCTGCGCAAAGCACTCGCGCCTTCGTCCAAAAAACCGGCCTCCTCCAAGACCGCCGGCAAAGCCAATTCCAAAACGCAACAGCGTGGCCGCAATACAAAACCCCGTCACAAAACGGACGGCGCCCCCGCGCCCGCGCAGCAACGCAAAAGCCGTTCGCATGACTCTCGCGAAACGCGCAACACCGAGCCGCGCCGTCGCGGCAAGGGCGGCGCGCTGCAACGAGGAGGGCCCAAGCCAAAACGCGAGGCCGTTTACGAACCGCCCCTGCGCAGCGGACCGCCAAAACAAATCGCCGAGGTGCCCCCGCAGGACACTTCGTTCACCAAGCTCGGGCTCAACGATCGCATCGCCTACGCCGTCGCGCAAAAAGGCTATGTCGAGCCCACGCCCATCCAGGCGCAAGCCATCCCGCACGTCCTCGCCGGACGCGACGTGACCGGCTCCGCGCAAACCGGCACGGGCAAGACGGCCGCGTTCGCGCTGCCCATCCTGCAACGCCTCGGCTCGCACGGGCGCCTCCGCTGCCTCGTGCTCGAACCCACGCGCGAACTCGCGCTCCAAGTCGAGGAAGCCTTCAAGGAATACAGCGAATACACCGACCTCGACGTGACGATCGTCTACGGCGGCGTTGGCTACGGAAAACAGCGAGACGACCTCCAGCGCGGCGTCGACATCCTCGCCGCGACCCCGGGCCGCCTGCTCGACCACATGGAGCAAGGCACCGTGAACCTCAACAGCATCGAAATTCTCGTGCTCGACGAAGTGGACCGCATGCTCGACATGGGCTTCCTGCCCGACGTGAAACGCATCGTGCAAAAATGCCCCAATGCCCGCCAAACGCTCTTCTTCACCGCCACGCTCCCGCCTGAAATCGCACAGCTCGCCTCGTGGGCGCTGAACGATCCCGTCGAGGTGAAAATCGGCGCGCAACGCTCGCCCGCCGAAACCGTGTCGCATGCGTTTTATCCCGTCGTCGCCTCGCAAAAAGCCGACCTGCTCGACGAACTGCTCAAGCGCACCGACTACCACAGCATCATCATTTTCAGCCGCACAAAGTTTGGCGCCGACCGCATCGCGGGCCGCCTCCGCGGCGCGGGCCGCAAGGTCGGGGTGCTCCACTCCGACCGCAACCAGCGCGAACGCCTCGAGGCGCTCTCGGGCTTCAAGTCCGGGAAATACGAGATTCTCGTCGCCACCGACATCGCCGCGCGCGGCCTGGACATCGCCGACGTGTCGCACGTGATCAACTACGACGTGCCCGAAAACCCCGAGGACTACGTGCACCGCATCGGCCGCACCGGGCGCGCCCAAAAAACCGGCGACGCCTTCACGCTCGTGACCGAGGACGACGTGCGCGACGCGCGCTCGATCGAACGCTTCATAAACTCGAGCATCGAGCGCAAAAAACTCGACGGCTTCAACTACATCTACTCGGCGCTGTTCGACGAGGCCGCCCAAACCGCCGCCACGCCGCCCAAAGCCACAAGCCGCCTGCGCCGCGGACGGTAAAGACCTGAAATAAAATCCGGCGCGGCAGCCCAATCCGGAACGCCGCGCCGTTTTTTCCAGTCGAGAGCAGCGTGATCCCGCCGTGATGGCCGGGCATGGTGCGCTTCGCGATTGCCAGCCCCGGCCCGTCGCCGGCCACGTCCGCGTGTATTAATTTTTCGGATACACCGGTCGAAATCGTGATCGCGCCGCCATCCGGCATGGCCTGCATCGAGTTGGGCAGCACCTGCTGGATTTGACCCTTGTTCACATTGACAAACAAATGCCACGGCGAGGGTTCGCCATGAAACCGGTTTGTTCCGCGCGTGGCGCCTCAATTCGCAGGCTCGCGTTTGAGGGGAAGCTGGCTTTTGCTCCGCGCATTTATTAATCCATGTCCGCGCCGAAAAATATGATTCCCGGACGCATCGCCGACGCGCTGATGCGCTTCCCTCCCTTTTCCATGCTGCCCGCGGAATCTGTCGCCGGGCTCGCCGCCGAGGCCGAGGTCTGGGTCGTGCCGATGGGCGACTACATTTGGCGGCAGGGCGCCAAACCCTCCGGCGAGGTGCTCTTTCTCGCGCAGGGCCGCGTCGAATACATCTGGGACAACGAGGGGCAGTCCGAGCGCGTCGATGTGCGCGATGTCGGCGACGTGCTCGGCCTGAGCGCGCTGGTGCGCAACGAGGCCTGTCGCGTCAGCGCGCAGGCAGTCGAGGACTCCATGCTCTACGGCCTTCCATGGACGATGCTCCGCGCGATGCTCGAAAAAAACGACGAGGCTCGAAACTATGTGCGCCGCCACCTCTCCTGGGCCGTGCGCGTAGGCAGCCAGATTCACTACTCGGACGAACCGACCGAATCGCACATGGCGGGCCGCGCAAAAAACATCCTCCAGTCGCATCTCGACGGCGCGCAAATCATCCAGCCGCGTCCGATCGAGCGACTGCTCACATGCGGTCCCGACGCCGAGATCGGACAAGCCGCATCGCTCATTTCCTCGAAGCGCGTGCCGTCGATTCTCGTTGTCGATTCCGAGCGCCGTCCGCTCGGCATCGTCAGCAGCAACGCGCTCGTCAAAAACGTCGTCGTTGACGGAATGCCCAAAACCGAGCCCGTCTCGCGCATCATGGCGAAACCCGTCTGCACCGTCTCGCCCAACTCCAGCGCCACCGCTGCGATGCTGATCATGCTGCGCGAACGCATCGGGCAGGTTTGCGTCACCGAGGACGGCACGCCCAACACCAAGGCGCTCGACGTCTGCACGCACAAGGACCTGCTCGCGCAAACCGGCCACCATCCCGCGGGTCTGTTGCGCGAAATTCGTTTCGCCAAGTCAAACGCGCGCTTCCGCGAGCTTTGCGACGAGATCGAGAACATCGCCCGCAGCTACCTCGACGCCGGCGTCTCCGCCATCTACGTCGGCCAAATCTGCGCCGAGCTTTACGACGAGCTCACGCAGCGACTGGTCGAACTCTCCACCGACGAGCTGCGCGCCGAGGGCGTCCCGCTTCCGCGCGGCGTGGCGTGGGCGTGGATGTCGGTCGGCAGCGACGGGCGCCGCGAGCAAATCCTGCGCACCGACATGGACAACGCAATCGTCTTCGCCCCCTCGAAAACGCATGAGGAGGACGAGGCCGCGCGCGCCATTTTCACGCGCCTCGCCGCGCGCGTGATCGACAAGCTCGTCGCCGCCGGCTTCGCCCGCTGCCAGGGCGGTGTCATGGCGCTCAACCCTCGCTGGTGCCGCACGGCGGACGAGTGGGTCGATGAGATCGCCTCATTCAACGCCGACATCGACGGCGACGGGCTCCTGCGCGCCACCATCCTCTACGATCTGCGCCATGTCACCGGCGATCGCGCCCTGTGCGACAAACTCCGCGAAAGGATTTTCGCCACCGCCTCCGCCGACACCGCGCTCCAGCGCCGCCTCGCGCAAACGATCGTGGACAACACCCCCCCGCTCAATTTCATCGGCCGCTTCGTCATTGAAAAACTCGGCGTTGGCGGCAGCAGCGAGTTCGACCTGAAAAACCGCGGCATGGGACCGCTTCGCGACGCCGCGCGCCTCTTCTCGCTTCACCACAAACTCAACCGGCGCTACTCGACCGGCGGACGCTGGGAGGAGCTTCGCCGCGTCGTGCCCGAGCGCGCTGAACTCGCCTCCCTCGCGCGCGACGCCTACGATTTCCTCCTCGGCCTGCGCACACTCAACGGCCTGCGACGCGGCGACTCGGGTCGCACCCTCGATCCCGCCACGCTCACCAAAATCGAGCGCGCGCAACTCTCCAGCGTGTTCGACGTGGTGCGCACCGTGCAGCACGCCGTGCAGTTTCAATTCTCAATCGACGGACGCATGACATGAGAAAATTTTCGATTTTCGATTCCCGATTTTCGATTGGGAGCTTCTGCTCCATTACGATTTCGTTTTCGCGCGGTAGCGCGCAATCGTTTGGAGGCCGCAGGCCGACAGTCTGCCAAACCGAGAATCGAAAATCGAAAATTCAACTCCCCCCGCCATGACCTGGAAATTCTGGAAACGCCCGCCCTCAAACCCGGTTGTCGCCGCCTATCGCGAGGCAACCTCGCCCCGCCCGTCGCGGAAAACACCCGTCGCGGACGCGCGATTTGTCATTCTCGATTGCGAGACATCCGGTTTCGACATCCAGGCCAACCGCATACTCTCGCTCGCCATTGCCGAGGTCGGCAAAGGCCGCCTGAGCATCGCAAAATCGCGTTCATGGACAGTCTTTCAAGAGGACGCCCCGATCAACAAAGCCGTTGCGATTCACGGCATCCTGCCCTCGCAAACCGCGGGCGGCCAGCCGGAGGCCGAGGTGCTGCTCGAATTTCTGCCCCGCATCCACGACGCGATTCTTGTCGGCCACCACATCCTTTTCGACATCGCCATGCTCAACGCCTCGCTCGAGCGGCACTACCGCGCCGCATTGCGCAACCCCACGCTCGACACGGCGGCGTTTGCCATGACGTCAATCGAGGCGTTCGCCAAAACCGCCTACCCCGGCCAGCATGAGCCCTCGCTTGAGGAAGTGTGCGCGCAATGCAAAATCGCCCCGCTCGAACGCCACACCGCCGAGGGCGACACATTCACAACCGCGCAGATTTTTCTCTCCATGTGCGCCCTGCACCAGCGCCACCTCGGACGGCCGCTGACGCTGGCGGATTTGCCGCTGCTGAATGGCTGACAACTTGAGGCATAACACATCGGCGACTTTTAACAAATTTCCCCGGGCCCCTCCGCGCCCTCCGTGGCAAAAAACATCCATTCCAAACAACCTCGCACATATTTCCACACATGTCCGCCCCCGCGCTCAAAGACACGCTCTTCAACACCGACCGCTTCCGCCTCGTCGCCAGGGAACTTTCCCTCATCGAAAAACGCTTCGACGCAAAACGCTTTCTCGCGCTTTCCTTCCGCGACTTTGAAAACCTTTCGCTCATGCAACGCCTGCGCCGCATGACCGAGTCGCTCCACGCCACGCTGCCCGACGCCGAAACCAACTACCGCAAAACACTCGCCACGCTCCGCGCGCTCGCGCCCGCCCTCGCTCCCAGTTTCGCAATGCTTGTGTTTCCCGACTATGTCGCCCTCCACGGAACCGCCCCGCGCGATTTCGACATGTCGATGGACGCGCTGAAATTTTTCACGCCCTTCGGTTCGTCCGAGTTTGCCGTGCGCGAGTTCATTCGCCGCGACCAGCCGCGCGCGCTTGCCATCATGCAAAAATGGTCGCGCGACCCCGACGAGCACGTGCGCCGTCTCTCAAGCGAAGGCTGCCGCCCGCGTCTCCCGTGGTCGTTTCGGCTCGATTCGCTCGTGCAAAATCCCGCCCCCGTCGCGCCAATCCTCGAAAACCTCCGAGCCGACTCGAGCCTCTACGTGCGCAAATCCGTCGCCAACCACCTCAACGACATCACCAAGGACAATCCCGACTGGGTCTTCGCGCGCATCAAGGACTGGCCGCTTGAAAACGAGCACACCATCTGGATCGTGAAACACGCACTGCGCACCCTCATCAAAAAAGGCGACCGCCGCGCGCTTGCCGTTATCGGCGCGGGCGAAAAAGCCCGCGTGCAAATCGACGATTTCAAGATCACTCCGCGCACACTCAAACTCGGCGAACGCCTGGGCTTTTCATTCACGCTCAAATCGACCGCGAAAAAGTCGCAACGGCTCGTGGTTGATTACGCCATGCACTATGTGAAAAAAGCCGGCCACACCACGCGCAAGGTTTTCAAGCTGAAAACCCTCACGCTTGCGCCAAGGGAAACAATTACAATCACCCGCAACCAGCGCATCGAAAATTTCACCACCCGCACCCATTACGCAGGACGGCATGAAATCGAGATTATAGTGAACGGGGAGACATTTGCGAACGATGGGTTTGATTTGAAAACAAAGTAGCACAAACATTGGCGGACTGTCGCTCCGCCCGAAACCTGCATGTGCACAAACTGTCCAATTTAATAATCTTTATTATTTAACCACGGATTACACGAATTTCGCTGATAAATACTATAGGGGTATTGCAAGCGCCCCCGGTTTATCACCCGTGAAACCAATCCAATTCGAAGTTATTATTATTCAGAAACAATATCCGAAACATATCCGCGCCGCCCCAAAAGAAACATTATTATCTTTTTCTTTTTGGTTTATCGCCCCTTTCAATGCGCTCCTTTCAATGCGCTCCTTTGAGGCCTCGTATGTTTCTCCGCCTGTTTTTTTATGAGGCGCAGACACGGGAAACTGCATGCAACCGCCCAAGATCGCGACAACAAGGCAACCAAACATTACTTTGATCACTTTGCTCATACTATCTTGATGGTTTCGAGCAGTTGCGAGATTGCATTTGGCAATCCGCGCCACGCTTTAATTCCGGCTGCGCAGAAGCAGGATTCGCAGGATATACCAGAACAGCAGCATCACGCCGGAGAACAGTGCGAGGGAAGCGGCAACGTGCTGGTCGGTGCGGTAATGATGAATGATATTGGACGTTGTATAAAGAATCGAGCCGCCTGCAAAAAACACCATGATCGCCGAGAAGAGCAGGCCGAGCGTGAATCCGAACACAATGCTGCATATAATAACACCCATCGCAACAAACCCGCCGATTGTCAGGATGCTTCTTAAAAACGAAAAATCTTTTCGCGTCATGAAGGCCGTCGCGGTGAGCCCCGCGAAAAGCAGCCCGGTGATAATGCCCGCGGTCGGAATAATCGTCGGGTCGCTGTAGTAAGCCGCGATATAAAGCAGCGGCAAAAATATAATCGCTTCGGCCACAATATAAACGCCAAGCCCGAGGTATTGCGCCGACGGCGACGCGTCCGAGCGCGCCCATTTGTCCGCAAGCCACGAAACGCCCATGAATGCCGCGAGGACGATCAGCCAGCCGTAGCCGCCGATCATCAGGGCGATAAGTTTTTCGATTCCCGGCAGCTTGAGCAACGCGGCTTCGAGCGCGACAAAGGCGATCAGCGCGCCGGCGAGATGAATGTAGGTGCGCCTGATGAACAGTGCGCGTTCGGAAGCGGCGGCTTCGGAGGCGGTCAAGAACGGGTTTTCGTATGCTTGGTTCATGACGGACATTCGTGGCGGCATCATGCTCGCGAGGCAAACCGGAAAACCGTCACGCCTTTGCCCGCCGCATCCACAGTATCATCGGCACCATGATGAACGGTGCCACGGCGGAAATCGCCAGCCCCCAGTGCAGGTCGCGCCAGTCGGCAATCATTCCCACGAGCCACGGCATGAAGATGCCGCCCGCGTTGCCGAGCGCGGCCAGCATGCCAAACATGCTCGCGCCACCGTTCGGGTAGCGGTCCGCGGTCACCGCAAGCGTTGTCGGCCAGAGGCAGCTCCCGGTGAACCCCGCCGCGATGCACGCGAGCAACGCCACCGGCGCGCTCGGGAAAAACGCTCCGATCCAGAAAAGCACCACCGAAAATCCGCACCCCCACGCCATCATCACAAACGGATCCATGCGCCGCCCCGCCATGCCCACGATCATGCGCCCGGCGGTCATCGCCACGGAAAATAACAACAGCGACAAGCCGCCGATCCACACGGGATAGCCGAGACTCTTTTCCGCGTAGAGCGGCAGCCACTGCGCCATGCCCGCCTCCGTTGCGCCGCCGAGAAAAATCGCCGCCATCGCGACGACAAACCATCCGCGGCGCACCAACTGGCTCATCGGCATGCGCGCTTTTTGGGCGACGGAGTCGCGCCGGGACTTGTCCTCCCCATCGCCAACCATCGACGGAAAACGCAACGGCGCCATCATCGCCGCCAGCACGAGCGGCAGCGGCAGCAGGAGCAGGCACGTTCCCGACCAGCCGAGCCCGATGCTCAGCGTCACGGTTCCCACGCCAATTGTCATCACCGCGCCCACGCAATAAAACGAATGCAGCCAGTTGAGCGCCACCGTGCGACGCTCGGGGTTGAGCACCGACACAATCGGGCTGAGAATCATGTCTGTCATGCCCGCGCCCAGCCCCATCGAAAACAGCGCGCCGCACAACAACCCGTAACTGGGCGCCCACGCCATCGCCGCGAGACTCGCCGCCGTGGCGACGTTGCCGAGCAACGCAAACAGTTTTGCGCCCCAACGGTCCGCAAGCGGCCCCGTGATAAGAATCCCCGTGACCAGCCCCGAAAAACACCACGCGCTCAAGCGCCCGAGCTGTTCCTTTGACAGCCCCGCCTCGCCGCCAAACTCCACGCTCAACTCCGTGAGAAACACCGGCAGCAAATTCATGCCGATGGACAGCGCCATCATCGACCCGTAGCAAAGCCGGGTGAGAAGTTGCGCGCGCACTGCGGTGCTGGGTTGAAAAGACGACATCACGCCAAACTGGAACAATCCCCAGCCGCAATGCAATCACGGCATTTGCACATTCAACGATTCGAATAGTCGCGAACAGTTGCCCATTGTGACTGTCGCGCCGCGCCGCCCTTCCCCGCCCCCCCGCAATTCACCAGCCCCAAACGAGCCTGATGCACTTACCCCATGCGTGCCGAACCAAAGCGGCCCTCCCCTGAAAAGTTTTTAGCAAACGATCACAATCTCGCTATTAAGACCCAGTCTCGATTTTTAAGCAAAAAAATCCTCTTTTTTGAGAACGAAGCCTCGACAAAACGCGTTCCAATTCTTCCCTTGTATCAGCCCGCCGTCCGACCTTTGCCGGAAACCACCGTTCCCGCGCAGTGTCGCCGGCGGGCAAAACCTTTTCTCTGAACCAGCCACCCACATCAAACGATGACTCCCATCGCCAACCTCGTAACATCCTCAATAGGTCGAAAATTCCTCATGGCCCTGACAGGCCTCGTGCTCACCGGCTTCGTCACAGGCCACATGGTGGGCAATTTGCAGATATTCCTGCATCCCGACCACATCAATGGTTACGCCCATTTCCTTCAGGGACTCGGGCTCGCACTCTGGGCCGTTCGCGGCTTTCTGCTGCTTTGCGTGGTGATCCACGTTTGGGCGGCCGTCACACTTTGGGTTGAGAGCAAAAAGGCTCGCGGCCCCGAAAAATACGACCGCAACAAGTGGCTCGCCGCCACCACGGCCTCGCGCTACATGCGCCTCACCGGCCTCGTGGTGCTCGCGTTCATCATCTACCACATCCTGCATTTCACGGTTGGCGTGCAAGGCACGGGCGGCGTGTTCAAGGACGCGCTTCCGCACTGGGAAATGACCGACAACGTCAAGGAATTCGGCATCCCCCTCGCAAACAAGGGCGAGTCCGTCCACGACGTTTACAGCATGGTTTTCCTCGGCTTTATGAACCCGGTTGTCGCCGGTTTCTACATGCTCGCCGTCGCCCTCCTCGCCATGCACCTCTGGCACGGTGTCGAGTCGCTCTTCCAGACCCTCGGCTGGCGCAACCATAAATGGTCCTGCCTGCTGCGCGGCATCGTCGGCCTTTTCGCCTTTGTCTACTTGCTCGGCAATCTCGCGATGCCCGGCCTGATCGTCAGCGGAGTCGCCAAGCCCGCCGAAGGCACCACCGCCGCCAAGGCCGCTGCGATCCAATGCTCCGCCGGCGCCACGCAAACCCCCGCGCAAAAATAACCGACGCGCTCCCGCACCACCGAAACCTCACTTCCTAATTCCTAATTTCTAACTCCTAATTTTTTTACCATGGCCAAACTCGAATCCAAGATTCCCACAGGCCCGCTCGCCGACAAGTGGAGCACCTACAAGTCCGAAGCGCTCAAGCTCGTCAACCCCGCCAACAAGCGCAAATACGAAGTCATCGTCGTCGGCGCCGGCCTCGCGGGCGCCTCCGCCGCGGCCACCCTCGCCGAACTCGGCTACAAGGTGAAATGCTTCGTGTTTCACGACACCCCGCGCCGCGCCCACTCCATCGCCGCTCAAGGCGGCATCAACGCCGCTAAGAATTACCAGAACGACGGCGACAGCGTCCACCGCCTCTACTACGACACCATCAAGGGCGGCGACTACCGCTCCCGCGAGGCCAACGTCCACCGCCTCGCCGAAGTGTCCGTCAACATCATCGACCAATGCGTCGCGCAAGGCGTGCCCTTCGCCCGCGAATACGGCGGCCTGCTCGCCAACCGCTCCTTCGGCGGCGCGCAAGTCTCGCGCACCTTCTACGCCCGCGGCCAGACCGGCCAGCAACTCCTCCTCGGCGCCTACTCCGCGCTCATGAAGGAGGCCGGACGCGGCGCGGTCGAAGTGCACCCCTTCGAGGAAATGTCCGACCTCGTCGTCATTGACGGCCAGGCCAAGGGCATCATCACCCGCAACCTCGTCTCCGGCGAAATCCGCCGCTGGTCCGCCGACGCCGTCATCCTCGCCACCGGCGGCTACGGCAACGTCTTCAACCTCTCCACCTACGCGCGCGGCTCCAACGCCACCGCCGCCTGGCGCGCCTACAAACGCGGCGCCTGCTTCGCCAACCCCTGCTTCACGCAAATCCACCCCACCTGCATCCCCGTCTCCGGCGATTACCAGTCGAAACTCACCCTCATGTCCGAGTCGCTCCGCAACGACGGACGCATCTGGGTTCCGAAAAACGCCGCCGACTGCGACAAACCCGCCAGCCAAATCCCCGAGGAAGCGCGCGACTACTATCTCGAACGCATCTATCCGAGCTTCGGCAACCTCGCCCCACGCGACGTCTCCTCGCGCGCGGCGATGCGCATGTGCGACGAAGGCCGCGGCGTTGGCCCCGGCAAGCGCGGCGTTTACCTTGACTTCGCCGACGCCATCCAGCGCCTCACCGAGGACGGCGTGCGCGAACGCTATGGCAACCTCTTCGACATCTACCACGAAATCACCAACGAAAACGCCTACAAACAACCCATGCGCATCTACCCCGCGGTGCACTACACCATGGGCGGCCTCTGGGTTGACTACAACCTCATGTCGAACGTCCCCGGCCTCTTCGTTCTCGGCGAGGCGAACTTCTCCGACCACGGCGCGAACCGCCTCGGTGCCTCAGCGCTCATGCAAGGCCTCGCCGACGGCTACTTCGTCATCCCCTACACCATCGGCAATTACCTCGCCACTCAGAAACCCGGCTCCCGTCCGAAAACCGACGCCACCGAGTTCGCGCAAGCCGAGCAAAACGTCCGCGGCATCAACGACCGCCTCCTCGGCGCCAACGGCAAGGAACCCGTCTCGCACTTCCACAAGCGCCTCGGCCTCATCATGTGGGAAAACTGCGGCATGGCCCGCACCAAGGAATCGCTCCAGAAGGCGATCAAGCTCATCCCCGAACTCCGCGCCGAATACTGGCAAAACGTCCGCGTGCCCGGCTCGGGCGCGACCCTCAACCAGTCGCTCGAAAACGCCAGCCGCGTCGCCGACTACATGGAACTGAGCGAACTGATGTGCCGCGACGCCCTCGCCCGCGAGGAAAGCTGCGGCGGCCACTTCCGCGAGGAATACCAATATCCGGACGGCGAATGCAAACGCGACGACGCCAACTTCGGCCACGTCGCCGCCTGGGAATACCAAGGCGACGGCAAGGACCCGCTCCGCAACGTCGAACCGCTCAACTACGAATTCACCCAGATGAGCGTTCGCTCCTACAAATAAGCCAAAAGGGCATACGCACAACCAAACACATTTAACAAACACACTCCCATGGTTGCCGAATCATCCGAAAAAAACATCAACGTGACCCTTCGCGTCTGGCGCCAGGCCGGACCGAACCAGCCCGGCAAGTTCGTCGAGTATCAGGCGAAGAACTGCAACCCGAACATGTCGTTCCTCGAAATGCTCGACGTTGTGAACGACAGCCTCGTCACGCAAGGCGAGGAGCCCATCGCGTTCGCGCACGACTGCCGCGAAGGCATCTGCGGCACCTGCAACCTCGTCATCGACGGCAAGCCGCACGGCCCGCACAAAGCCATCGCCACCTGCCAGACCTACATGCGCAGCTTCGCCGACGGCGCGGTCATCACCGTCGAGCCCTTCCGCGCAAAACCCTTCCCGGTCATCAAGGACCTCATCACCGACCGCAGCGCGTTCGACAAAATCCAGCAGGCCGGCGGCTTCATCAGCGTGCGCACCGGAGCCGGAGCCGACGCCAACGCGACCCCGATCTCGAAGGACAACGCCGACCTCGCCATGGACGCCGCCCAATGCATCGGCTGCGGCGCCTGCGTCGCGGCCTGCAAAAACGCCAGCGCCATGCTCTTCGTCGCGGCCAAAGTCTCGCAGTTCAGCCTCCTCCCGCAAGGCCAGCCCGAGCGCGACCGCCGCGTGCTCGCCATGGTCGCCAAGATGGACGAACTCGGTTTCGGAAGCTGCACCAACCAATACGAATGCAGCGCCGCGTGCCCGAAGCTCATCAGCCACGACTTCATCGCCCGCATGAACCGCGACTACATCAAGGCGACGATCCGCCAGACCTTCAAACCGAAGAGCAACGCCGTCGCCGGCGGCGCATAAAGACGTGGCGCAGACTGCCAATTTTCCAACCAACCAAAAGCGCGCCAATCACCGGCGCGCTTTTTTTATTTTCACTTCCCGGCCTTCAGTGCCTCGTTCACGTATTTCTCAAACACGCCGTAAAGCCCGCTTTCTCTCAACGGCTGCTTGGTAGCCATGCCGTCGCGACTCATGCCGCTGTCCTCCAGAATCTCGATGAAGAGGATTTGGATTGCAGTGGTGTTGTCCGGCGCGACACCGAAGCGCACACTGGCGCTCACCTGACGCGCCGCGCGCCCCATGTCGCCCGAACTGATCGCGCTGATGGCCTCGATTTTTTTCTGCGCAACCCCGCTGCTCGTGATCTTGTAGCCCATCTGGACAAGCGCGGTGCGGGCCGCGGCAAACGCGGCATCCTCGTCAGTTTCGACAATCACATCGTGGTAGGTGGGATTGATGTGCTCGCGAAGGTTTGCGATATTGGATTTGCAGCCGGCGCCCAAAAGGAGCGCAAGCGTTGCGAGTAACAAGCTGATTTGTTTCATATAAAAATTATGCGTTGGTTTGTGACGGGCAATTTTCAGGCGGGCTGTTGTTGTGAGATGCAATGCAAAGTGCCGAGCCCCCAGATGAGCTCGTAGCAATCGACGGGGACGATTTCGCGGTCCGGGAAACAACCGGCGATGATTTCGCACGCCGCGCCGTCGCGCTTTGGCTGGCGGAATGTGGGCACGAGCACGGCGTCGTTTATGATGAGAAAATTCGCGTAGCTCGCCGGGACGCGCTGGCCTTGAAACGCGAAGGGCTTCGGCATGGGCAACTCAACGATGTCGAACTTTTTGCCCGACGGCGTGCGCATGGAGCGCAGGCGCTCGGTGTTTTCCGCGAGGATGGCGTGGTTGGCGTCGCGCTTGTTTGGCTCGACGACGGTGATGAAGCCGTTGGGTTTGTAGAAACGCGTGATGTCGTCGATGTGTCCGTCGGTGTCGTCGCCGACAATGCCGTCGCCCACCCAGAGGATCGTGCTCACGCCAAGGTAGTCGCGGAGGTTTTGCTCGATCTGCTCGCGCGTGAGCTGCGGGTTGCGGTTTTTGTTGAGCAGGCATTGCTCGCTGGTGAGGAGCATGCCATTGCCGTTGACATCAATCGAACCGCCTTCGAGAACGACGTTTTTTACGAAACGGCGCATCTTGAGTTTTTTCGCGACGAGCGGCGGGATGGTGTTGTCGAGATCGTAGGGCGGATATTTGCCGCCCCAAGCGTTGTGCATCCAGTCGGTGACGGCGACTTCGCCCGTGCGGTCGTTTTTCACGAAAATCGGCCCGTGATCGCGGCACCATGCGTCATTGGTCGGGTGATTGTAGAAGAACACGCGCGACATGTCGGCTCCGGCGCGGTCGCAGAGTTTTTTCGCGCGCGACTGGAGTGCGGCGGCGCAGTTGATGCGGACGTTTTCGCGATAGCTGATGTGAGCGACGATTTGCGCAAAGACGTAGGGGATGGGGCGGAATTGTCCGGGCCACGACGCGCGTTTGTGCGGCCACGAAAGCCAGACGGCATCCTGCGGTTCCCACTCGGCGGGCATGCGGAAACCGAGGGCGGCAGGCGTCGCTGCCACGGAGGAGACGGCGCGTTGTTTGGAGTTTGGTGTTTGATGTTTTGAGTTTTTGCTCACGGCGGCTGAATTGCTTTTCGACAATGCTTTGGCGCGTTTGTGCGAATGGCGACACAAGAATCTGCGCGGCGGCACAGCGGCCTCGCGCATCCGGCGTAAACGCAGCCACGCTTCACAATAAATCCGCCGCCAGCTCCGCGAGCTTGGAGCGTTCGCCCTTGGTCAGCGTCACGTGCGCGGCGAGCGACTGGCCGCGCATCCGGTTGTGACAATAGACAAGGCCGTTGCTGCGCGAATCCACATACGGGTTGTCAATCTGCGCCGGATCGCCGATGAGCACGATTTTAGATCCTTCCGCAATGCGGGTGATCACCGTTTTCACCTCGTGCGGCGTGAGTTGTTGCGCCTCGTCCAATATGAAAAACCGCCTCGCAATCGAACGCCCGCGGATGAAGCACAGTGCCTCGATTTCCACCATGCCGTTGCGAATCAGGCGCTCGTAGGGTTTTATTATTCCGGCGGTCGCGCCGCCGCCGTTTCCGCTTCCGCCGCCGGAAGCGCCCGCAGTCTGCGCAACAGGTGACATCTCCATCGCGTGGGCGCGGGCGTCGTGCTTAGTCTTCTTTTTCTTTGAGACTTTTTTCACCGCAAACTGCGGATCCTTCGGCGGCTTCGAGGGGATGAGCACTTCGAGCGCGTCGAAATACGGCTGGAGCCACGGTTTCATTTTTTCCTCAAGGTCGCCGGGCAGAAACCCGATCTCCTTGCCGACCGCGATCACGGGACGCGAAATCGAGACGCCGTCGTAGCGCGAGCAGGCGTCCTGCGTTTGATGCAGCGCGCACGCGATTGAAAGCAGCGTCTTGCCGGTGCCCGCCTTGCCAAAGCAGGTGACAACCGAAACCGAATCATCAAGCAGCGCGTCCATGAGAAACTGCTGTTCGAGATTGCGCGGGCGGATTGGAATGCCGCCGGGCGCGCGCACGCTTTCGGGAATGCGCAGGCGTCCGACCGTGCACGAGCCGTCGGCCTCCACACCCGCCACGCGCGCGGGCATGGTTTTGTCCACCTCGGAACGCAGCAGCACATAGTCGTTGAGGGCGAGCCCGCGCGACGCCTCGGCACCCAAATCGAAACGGCCCTCCGAGCAGAACCGCTGCATTTCATAAATGGTGACGGGAATCTCGCGATATGCGTCCTCGCGCGCCTCGGCGAGGGCCTCGGGCACCTTGTCGTTGAGATAATCCTGCGACTCCAGTCCGACGGCGCGCGCCTTGAGCTGCACGTTCACGTCTTTCGTCACAAGGATCACGGGCGGCGGAAACTGCTCCTGCACATACAGCGCGCAGGCGATGATTCGGTTGTCCTTCTTGGACAAGTCGGGAAGCACGGCCTGCAAGCGCAGCATCGCCGGATTCGCCCCCGCAAAGTGCTGGTCGACCATGTAGTGGTTTATGATCACGGACAATGAGCCTCCGTTTCGCAATCGCACGCCCTCGTCCATCGAATGCGCATCCGGCAGCAACTCCTGCAGGATTCGATGAACACGGCGCGCATTGCGCCCGCGCTCGGTCGATTGTTCAGTCTTGATGGTGTCCAGTTCCTCCAAAACCTCCACGGGAATGACGAGGTTGTTGTCCTCAAACTTGAAGATCGACTGTGGATCGTGCAGGAGGACGTTGGTATCCAAAACGAAGGTCTTAGCCCTCGTCTTGGGCTCCTTGAGCAACTGTGATTTTGGGGCTTTCGCCCGGCTCAGGCTTTCCATTGGTGTGGATAAGATGTGAACAAGTCAGCACAGGTGCGCGCATTTGTCGAACGCGGAATTCACTTTTCAAAAAAAGAGGCGGCCCGCCTACCCCTAAGCGGACCGCCATTGCTTTCTTTGTTACCCCAAATCTCCCGCTATGCGGGAGAAATCTGAACTACCTACGCAGAGTAAGACGCGGCCTCTCCAAAAAGGATTCAAAAAAATTAAAGATTTTTTTCGCGGCCTCAAACAATCGTCTCAAACGCTCGTTTGAACACTTTTTTCACATTCTCACGGCGCGGGCAAACAAAGAGGGCGGCCCGCCTACCCCTAAGCGGACCGCCCATTGCTTTCTTTGTTACCCCAAATCTCCCGCTATGCGGGAGAAATCTGAACTACCTACGCAGAGTAAGACGCAGCCTCCCGCAAAATGTTTCAAAATAATCCGGCGCTTTTTCCAAAAAACTCAAACACTCGTTTGAACGGCCCGACAAACCTTTTGCCACAAAGAAACAGCAGTCGGGATTAATTAATTTATAATCAATTAATTACAATGCCTAATCCTTCGACTCCCATCAGCGGATCGAATCATTTAAATGCCAATTAGTCCGCGCCCCGCGCATGAGTTTAACATAGTTTTTAAACTAAAACTGAGCGCCGTCGCGCCACAAAGTGAACTGATCCCCGGCTTTTTTCTTCTTCGGTCGCGGCTCCGTCCAGATGAGTATCAAGTATTCCGCCAGGTTGCGCATGCTCATGCCGGTCGAAACATCCTCCAGTTGCCTCACCACGCGGGCGCGCTCGACAAGATAGGCGCGCAATTCCCTGCCCAAAGCCTCCGCCGTCAGATAATCGTCGGGCTGCGCGGCGGCCACGCTGCGAACCTTTTGCTCCCAGTAGGATTTTTCCTCGGGGTTTGCCCGTATGTAGTCGAGAAGCTGTTGTTCGCCTTGATTTAATGCCATGCGCGCAAACTTGCGAGGCCTTGCAACAAAAACAACCGCAAAACGGAGCGGTAATCACCGGGCGCCACCCCGATCACTCCCCCTGCCGGACAGGGCAGACGAGCGTCGCCACGGTGCCGCCGCCCTCGCGGTCGGCCAGGGTCAAGTCGCCGCCGAGCGTGCGCAACGTGTGCCTCGCGATGCTCAGGCCCATGCCCACGCCGACGTTTTGTTTTGTGCTCACAAAAGGCTCGAACATGTGGTCGCGGATTTCCGGCGAAATGCCACGCCCCTGATCCTCGACGCTGATCTGAAACGCATCCCCGCCGTGCGCCAGTTTTGCAAGGCTGGTTGCAATCGTAATCGGACGCGCACTTGCACCGTCCGCATCCGCGCCGGGCAACCCGTAACTTTCCCATGCGTTGACCAGCAGCTTGCCCAAAACATCCTCGAACGACTCCACGTGCACATCGACCTCCAAGTCGCCCAGCGGATTCGAAACAGCCACCGGCGCGGTGATTCCAAACGCGTCCTGATAACGCGCGATGCTGTTTCCGATGAGCGCTTGCAGGGGAACGCGGGTCGCCGGCGGACGCGTCCTCACAACAAGCTGGTTGAGTTGCTTGATAACCCCGGCGATGCGCTTCACCGCGCTCTCGACATTGGCCGCGTTGCCCTTGACGAGCTCCGGCTTGTTATACTGGAGCTTCATCAAATCGACGTAGCCGAGCACCACGGCGAGCATGTTGTTCAGGTTGTGAGCGATGCCCTGCGTGACCGCGCCGATCAACGCCGCGCGCCGCGCCTCGGCCAGGCGCTTTTGCAAATCCGCCATCTCGCGATTGATGCTGATGAGGCGCAACTGGGTGCGCACGCGCGCCACCATTTCGTCGAGGTCAACCGGCTTTGTGATGTAATCGACCGCGCCCATCGAAAGCCCCTCGATCTTGTGTTCGCGCGCGCCGCGCGCCGTGACAAAAATAACGGGAATGGCGCGCGTGCCCTCCGCCGCCTGCAAGCGACGGCAGACCTCGATGCCGTCCATGTCGGGCATCATGACATCAAGCAAAATCAACGAGGGCCGCGCCCGCGCCACCACATCAAGCGCCTCCTGCCCGGAGTGGGCGGTCGCCACCTGCAGCCCCTCGCGCTCGAGCTTGCGCTTGAGCAGCTGGACGTTGACCGGCTGGTCGTCGACAACGAGGATTTTTTCACGGGTAAAAGAATTCATGCGCTGGAAGGTTTCGGGTTTTCCCGCGCGCCGCGCATCCAGAATGCCTGGCGGACGGGAAAGTAGGTTCGATGCTCAAATTGACTCCAACCGGCGCGGCGCGCGAGTTCGCAAATCTCGTTTTCCGTGAACGCGCGACGCACCGACAGGCGCGAATCGTATTTCATCATGGCGCGCCGGTAAACCGTCGCCGTGAGCAGCCAGATCGCAAAACGCCCCTTCCAGCAACGCAGCAAGTCGGAGACAAGCACGCTCCCCCGCGACGCCTCGCGGCAAAGCCGGAGCACGCGCACGGCATCGTCCTCGCTGAAATGGTGCAACGCCTGGGAACAGATCACGACATCATAGGCGCCGCCGCCGGGCTCGAACTTGAGGATGTCGGCCTCGATGTAGTTGATTTCTGGATACGCCGTGCTCCGCTTGCGCGCGATGCCGATTGTGAGCGGGTTAAAGTCCACCGCGTCGATCCGCACCTTGATGCCTTGCGCCCGCGCCCAATCGGCAATCATGCGCGGAATATCGCCCGAAGCCGTGGCGAGATCGAGAATGCGGTATTGGGTTTCAGGCGCGGAAAGATTTTCGGATTTGCGAATCCAGAGCGGAAGGAACTGCTGGATGATTTCGTGCCCGCCAAACCTCGCGTTCAGGCTTTCAAGATCGTCGAGGTCTTTTTCGAGCGCGGTCGCATCGCCGCTCTGCGTGACGTCCATCAACTCGGGAATGTCTGGCGAAAAAAAGCGGCGCATGGATTCGTCTTCGTTTTTTTCAACGCGCCAACTTGGGATATTCGCGTATTTGAGCCGACGTATAAACACGCCCGGCCTCGCTGTCACGAAGTCCGGCTTCGATCCGTTCCCTCACTTCCCTCTCTTCAATCGACAGATCGCGTGTCGGAACGGCGGTTTGGCAAACTGCCGCTTTTGCTCGAAGCTTACTGCCGGGCGCGACTTCGTCGCGTCGGGCGACCTGGAGATCGCCCCTCCGCGCGCACGCATTTTTTGCACGGCCTGTCATTTCTTCTGCGACAGCCTCCATGCTTTCACGGTGTTGCTCATGAGCATTGCGACGGTCATCGGGCCGACGCCGCCGGGCACGGGCGTGATCTGGCTGCACAGCGGCGCGACGCTCGCGAAGGCAACGTCGCCGGTGAGCCGGTAGCCGGTTTTTTTCGTGGCGTCGGGAACGCGGTTGATGCCCACGTCGATCACCACGGCGCCGGGCTTGACCATGTCGGCGGTGACGAACTCCGCGCGGCCAATCGCCGCGATGAGCACGTCGGCCTGGCGCGTGATTTCGGGAAGGTTCGCCGTCTGCGAATGGCAAATGGTGACGGTGCCGTTGGCGCCGGCTTTTTTCTGGAGGGCGAGAAGCGCGACGGGTTTGCCGACAATGAGCGAGCGGCCGAGCACAACGACGTGCCTGCCCTTCAGGTCCACGCCGGAGCGCGCGAGCATTTCCATAATGCCGGCGGGCGTGCAGGCCACAAAGCCGGTGGGATCCTCCTGCGCGACCTTGCCGAGGTTGATGGTGTTGAAACCATCGACATCCTTCTCGGGCGAAACGCGCCGGAACACCGCGACCTCGTCGATGTGCCCGGGAAGCGGCGATTGCACAAGAATGCCATCGACTTCCGGATCGGCGTTGAGCTGGTCGATCAGCGCGAAAAGCTCGTCCTGAGAAATGGTGACCGGCGGCAAAATCACGCGGCTGGTGATTCCTATTTCGGCGGATGTCTTTTCCTTTTTGCGCACATAGGAGATCGATGCGGGATCGTCGCCCACGCGCACGAGCGCGATGCAGGGTTTGCGTCCGTCGATGGCGGACACCTCGGCCTTGAGTTCGGCGATGATGGTTTGAGCGATTTGGTTTCCGTCGATCAGTTTCATAAAATTTTGAATTTTCGATTTTCAATTTTGGATTGGGGGCGTTCCCGCGCCATTGGATTTTCCCCGGACGCTGGCGCGATCCGAAATCGAAAATCCGGAACCCAAAATTTCCTCACTTTGCCTGCAGCGTCTCGGCCTTGATCACAATATCCTGGGTGTTGGGAACGCCCGCGATGGAGCCGTTCACAACCACGGTGCGCCCGATGTAGGTTTCAAATTGCTCGGTCACGACGATCTTGCCCAGGTCGAGGTAGGCGAGGCGCGTGCCGTCCGCGGCAGTGAGTTGAAACTCATACGGGCGGCGAGGCATGAAGGCGCGGCGTGTCGACGCAAAAGTGCCCTCAAACGTGCGCGGCACCGCGGCGCTGCCGGCATCGGCCGGCTTGGCCTCGTAAGTGCGCCCGCCGCCCATCGGCGTGGGCGCGGTCGTGGATGCGGTTGTCGTCGTGGTTGCCGCGCCGGAACGGGTTTGTTGTTGCGGCAATTGAGCGCCGCCCTGCGTGGAAACGGAAAGCGGACGCTGATCCTTGGGCGCGGCGGTCTGGTGCGGCGCGTAGGGAACGGTCCCGGCTTGTTGCACGCCTTGCGTCTCCGCGGGCGCGGGCGGAGCGGCTGGCGGCGGCGTTGTTTCCGGCGCGGGCGCGGGCGCCGCCGGTGCGGTTGCGGGAGGCGTGGGCGCGTCTGTGTTAATGTAGCCGGTCGATTTTTTGATGATGTGCATCTGCACCCATTTGCCTTGGATGCCGCGCAATTCCGTGATGTCGCCCGCGGCCATCGTGCCGAGGGACGCGGCATCGAGCTTGGGCTCGGCGCGCAATGTGACGCCGGGTTTCACGTCGAGCTCCTTGTTCAGCTCGCTGTCGCGCACCCACACATCGAGCGCGGCGGTGATGGAGATCGCCTGCCAGCCTTCGGGCAGGGCGACCGCGGAGGCCGCGGTGGCGGGCGAGGGCTCGTCGCCGGCTTTCAGGGTGAGCATAACCGGCGCGGCATAATCGGGGCTGGCATGGACGGGCGTGTCGCCGGCAAGCGGCGCGGCATTGAGCGCGGCGGCAAACGCCGCGCATAGTGCGGGGATGAAGACGATGCGCGTGATGTGTTTCATTGTTTTTTACTCCTTGAAGGCCGGTTTTTGAGGGGCGTTTTTTTGCTTTTTTCCGCGGCGGGCGCGGGAATCTTGAAAAGTTTTTCGATTTCGCGCGGCGTGAGCGGCTTGACCGCGCGCACCGGAATTCCCTTCAGCGGAAACGCGCCGATTTGATAGCGTTTGAGACGTTTCACGTCGAAGCCGAGCGTGGAAAAGAGGAGGCGGATTTCGCGTTTTTTTCCGTGGTGCATCTGCACGTCGAGCTGCGCGGAATCCCCGGCGGAGTTGGGCGCGAGAAACCGGACGCGCTCGACCTTGAGCCGCTCACCCTCGTAAACGATGCCCTTGGTGAGCAGATTTTTTTTCGCGGCGGGAAAAGGTTTTTTGAGCAACACGAGGTAGTGCTTCACGACCACGTTGCTCGGATGCATGAGCCGGTGCGCGAGGTCCCCGTCGGTGGTGAGGATGACAAGCCCCTCGCTGTCCTTGTCGAGACGGCCCGCGCAGAAAAAGCGGTGCTTGGAAAACTCGCGCGGAAGCACGGTGAATATCGTGTCGGCGTCATGCGGGTCGTAGTTGGAGCAGATGAGGCCGCGCGGCTTGTGCACGGCGAGCGTGACGCGCGGCGAGGCGGCGACGCGGATGGTCGAGCCGGAGACGGTGACTTTGTCCACGCCGGGCGTGATGCGCTGGCCGATGGTGGCGCAGGCGCCGTTGACCCACACTTCGCCCTCGCGAATGAGCGTTTCCGCGGCGCGCCGCGAACACACGCCGGCATCGGCGATGTATTTCTGGATGCGTATGGTCTCGGTGGCGTCGCTCATATCTTGGTGCAAGGCCGCATTGCGACGCAATTTGACGGGCGACGCAAGCCCTTGCACATTTCGCGCGTCATTATTGCCCCAGCAGATTTTCCCTCAAAAACAGAATCGTTGTCAGGAACTGGTAGTCGATGTTGGCCTTTTTCTTGAAGCCGTGGCCCTCGTCATTGGCCATGAGATACCAGACTTGGTTGCCCTGGGCGCGGAGCGCGGCGAGAACCTGCTCCGCCTCGGAGGCGGGCACGCGCGGATCGTTTTTGCCCTGCACGATGAGCATGGGCTTCTTGATTTTCGAGATGCTCGTGGTGGGCGAAACTTGCTCAAGAAACGCATGCATTCTTGGGTCGCGCTCGTCGCCGTATTCGGCGCGGCGCAGATCGCGGCGGTAGTCCTGTGTGTTTTTCAGGAATGTAAGGAAGTTCGAAATGCCCACGACATCGATGCCGCAGCGCATGCGGTCGCCGTAGTGAATCATCGTCGAGAGCGACATAAACCCGCCGTAGCTGCCGCCGGTCACGGCCATGCGCCCGGCGTCGAGGCGCGCGTCGGCCTTGAGCGCGTCGAGCAGCGCGCCGATGTCCTTCACCGAGTCCGCGCGCTTGTAACCGTTGTCGAGCGAGACAAAGGTTTTCCCGTAGCCGCTCGATCCGCGGACGTTCGGATACACGATGGCGATGCCGAGCTCGTTGAGATAATAATTGTTCTGCGCCAGGAAGCGCGGACGAAACTGCGACTCGGGGCCGCCGTGGATGTTGATGAGCACGGGACGCGGGCCGGGAAACTTTTTCGAGTCGGGCAGGTAGAGAAACGCCGAGATTTCAAGCCCGTCAAAACTCTTGAACGAAATCAGCCGCGGCTCGACAAACGCGCCCGCGTCCAAGCCGCCCGTCTCGCTTTCCGTCCAGCGCTCAAGCGCGCCGGTCGCGAGGTTGATCGAATAGGTGTCGGCGGGACTGCGCGCGGAGGTGAGCGTGAACGCAAAATCGACGCCATTCGCATGCCACTCCATCGAGCCGATTACTCCCGCGGGAATTCGCGGCGCGGGCAGCTCGCGGCCTGTTTCCAAATCGAGAAAATGCAGCGTGCTCACACCGGCCTCGTTGACCGCGTAGGCGAGCTTTTTGCCGTCGGGCGTTTGCTCGAACCTCTCAACATCCCAACGCAGCCCCCGCGTGAGCGGCGTGATCGCGCGCGTGGCGAGATCGTAGCGCACAAGCGTCATGAACTCCGAGCCGGTGTCGGTGATTGCAATGATCGACTTTCCATCGCGCGCGAATTGCGCGCCCGCCCAGGAAGCCCTCGCGACGCCCTCGCCGGCGGGCGTGACGAGTTCCATTTTCCCACTGGCAACATCGACCACGTAGTAGCGGCTTTCGTTGATCGAAACATATTCGCGCACGAGCAGCCATTTGTCGTCAAACGACCATCCGCCCGCGCGCCATCCCCCGCCCTTCATTTGCGCAAGCATGCGATCCGTGCGCGCGGGATCGGCGGGGTCCATGATGTAAACGTCATTGTCGGCGCCATTACGGCGCGTGGAGGTGTAGGCGATGCGGTCGCCACGGTGCGACCAGACGCCGCCGCCGTTGCGCGATTTGCCGTCGGTCAAAAGCGTGATGCGCCCGTCGGAATCGTAACGATAAAGCTGATAAAATTCACCGCCGCCCCTGTCCTGGCTGAAAAGGATGTAGTCGCCCGTTTTCGGATGATACGAAGCGCCGGCCACCGGCTCGGAAAGAAAGGTGAGCTGCTTGCGCTGGCCGAGCGGGTTGCGCACGAGGTGCAGTTGCGCGGACTCGGCAAAGCGCGTGGTGACGAGCAACTCGCGCCGCACCGGATGCCAGCCGTTGAACACGGCCGAGCGAAACTCCAGATACCGCGAAACATCCCTCCTTAACTCGGACGGGATCGCCGGAATGCCATCGGCAACAAGATTCGCGGGCACTCGCGCGACCAGCGGCAACCCCGCAAACACCGGCAAAAGAACAAGGGCAAGGACAACGGCAAAGAAAGGTTTTTTCATGCGCAAATGTTGGCCGCCCAAAAAGCGGCGTGGCAACGGAAAAGGCGGATGAATACAGAATACAGGAGTCGGGCGTCGAAACAAAGAAGATGCCCGCGACGCGGATGTTACCCGCAAGACTAGTCCGCGCCGCGCCAAGTGAACGCATGGCACAACGCCACGCCCGCGGCGTCGGCTTCGTCGTAGGCGAGCTGACGCCCGTGGCCGAGCATGCCCATGACGGTGCGCGCCATTTGCTCCTTGCTCGCGCGGCCCGCGCCGACAACGGCCTGCTTCACGCGCAACGGCGGATATTCAAAAATTGGCAGCTCGTGCAATGCCGCCGCTGCGATTGCCGCGCCGCGCGCCGCGCCGAGGATTTGCGCGGTCTGGAAATTCTGCACGTAGATTGTCTGCTCGAGCGCGACATGGCGCACCGGCACGGTCGATTCGGTTATGAACGAGGTTACCGCGCGGTGAATCTCGGCGAGCGCGACGGGCATTGGCAGTTTTGACTTCACCGTGACCGTCCGGCAGCGCAGGAGCACGGGCGCGCATTTGGGCGCAAACTCGATCAACGCGAGGCCGGTGCCGCGCAAACTTGGGTCGATGCCGAGGATGCATCCGGCATAGGGCGCGCGAGTAAGCGCAAAATCACCGCGCGTAACCTCGTCCGTCGGGGAAAGTTTCCCCGACAGCTTTGCCGCCCACATTTGCCTGACTGTCATGCGCGCCATGATTGGGAAAACAAAACCACCATCTGGCGCAAACTGCCAAGTCCGCATTTTAACGAACAACGCGCGAAATCCTTAATCACGGCCGGTTGCCACCCACTTGCCCAAGAGCATGGGCAACAAAATCAAGAAGCTCCCACGGCAGCCACAAAGCAGAGGAGCCCGCCTAAATATCCACCTCACCCGGTTTGTTCCTGGCAATGCTCACAAAGCCCCCGGGGCACCCTGCTGTTTCTGCAAAGTTCGAAGCGCTTTGTAGCCCATGCAGAGGCAGACGACGGCGACGATGTGGAAAATAATTCCCACCATGGATTCCGCGCCGGTCAGTGCGACCAGCAGAAGCGTGTCGAGCGTGAGCGCGATGATCCCAACAATGAATGCCCACGCCTGATGTTTCGTCGCGGCGTAACCCAGGCCGACGAGACAACCGACCGCGCTGATAGTGGTAATCGCACCCGCAGTCGTGCCAAGCGCGCCAAATTGCAGGCCGATGGCGTAGATCAATTCGGTGATCCCGAGCCCGATCGCGAAGCGCCATGTCGCCTCCGTGTGCGCGAGCAAAACATTTATGCCTGACAACGCCGCAACCCAATACAACCAGTGCGCGCCCGATTTGATTTTTTTCAACAACTCCGCATCGAATGGCGCAAGGTCGGGTTGTGGAATAGGAGGCGGTGTGGTTGCAACATCAAGCTCCATGGGCACTCCGGATGCCGCAGCCGGCGCAGTTGACACCTGATTCTTTTGAATGGCGTCGATGAGAGCCGCACGGAATGAGTCAAAGTCCAAATCGCCCGCGGTTGGATGCGTGAGATCAAACAACGGCGCGCCATGCTCGTCCTTGAATGTCTCCACATCGCGCACTTTTAGCGCTTGAAAAAACGCGAGAACAAAAGGGACGGCGAGTGCCAGCGCCACCACCCAAATCCATGTCGGATTCACGGAAAAAATCACATTCACATTCACGCCGATGACTGCAATCAGGAGCAGCACCGAGGCGCTTCCTTTCAGCACCTTGGGGCTTCGTCCCTTGACGCGCATTGACGGGAGCGACACCCGGACAAGTTCGATCGTTGTCTCGGATTTCTTTTTGTCGTTTGTGAATGTCTCAACAGTGAGCGTGCCGTCCCTGAGTTCGAAGATTCTGTGTGAGCCAAAGAAAGGGGGTTCAGTATAAATGGAAGATGCGGACATGGGGAATGCGTTTGTTTATTGGAGGCCAGGGCAACACGAAAACTAGATCATGAATACGCGGGCGCAAGGCAAGTGTATCTTAGAATACGCGCCCCTCCCGAATCCCGCCATTTCCCGCCATTGACGCTTGCGCGCATTTTCCGCACAGTCGCCGTTTTTCATTTTCCAATGGCCACGAACTGCACCGATTACGACTTCTCCCAAATTGAGCCGCACTGGCAGAAAATCTGGGACGAAAACAAAACCTTCCGCACCTCCAACGACACGTCGAAACCCAAGTTCTACGTGCTCGACATGTTTCCGTATCCGTCCGGCAGCGGCCTCCACATTGGACACCCCGAGGGCTACACCGCCACCGACATCATCACCCGCGCCAGGCGCGCCCAGGGGCAAAACGTCCTGCACCCGATCGGCTGGGACGCGTTCGGCCTGCCCGCCGAGCAGCACGCGGTGAAAACCGGCGCGCATCCCGCCACCAACACGCAGGCCAACATCACCGCCTTCCGCCGCCAGCTCAAAGCGCTCGGTTTCGCCTACGACTGGGACCGCCAGGTCGACACCACCGACCCGAAATACTACAAGTGGACGCAGTGGATTTTCCTCCAGCTCTTCAAGCGCGGCCTCGCCTACGTCGACGAGCGCCCCGTGTGGTGGTGCCCCGAATTGCGCACCGTGCTCGCCAACGAGGAGGTCATCGACGGCAAATCCGAGGTCGGCAAATTCCCCGTCGAACGCCGCAATCTCCGCCAATGGGTGCTCCGCATCACGGCCTACGCCGAGCGCCTCCTCGCCGATCTCGCGCACGTTGACTGGCCCGACTCCACCAAGCGCATGCAGGAGGCGTGGATCGGTCGCAGCGAGGGCGCGGAAATTGTTTTTTCGCTCGAACCCGGCACGCCCGCCGACGCCGCGTCGCCCGGGGGACTGAAGGTTTTCACCACGCGCCCCGACACGCTCTACGGCGCCACCTACATGGTCATCGCGCCCGAACATCCGCTCGTTGACGCGCTCACCACGCCCGAAAACCGCGACGCCGTCGCCGCCTACCGCAAGCAGGCCGCCGCGAAATCCGACCTCGACCGCACCGACCTCGCCAAGGACAAGTCCGGCATCTTCTCCGGCTCCCACGCGATCAATCCCGTCAACGGCGCGCGCATCCCGATCTGGATCGCCGACTACGTGCTCATGGGTTACGGCACCGGCGCGATCATGGCCGTGCCCGCGCACGACCAGCGCGACTGGGAGTTCGCCAAGAAATTCGCGCTTCCCATCATCCCCGTCGTGCAACCGCCCGCCGGCGTGGAAGTCGATCTCGAAAAAGCCTCCTTCGAGGCCGACGGCACCATGGTCAACTCCGCCGAGTTCGACGGCCTGCCCGTCGGGGAGGCGAAGAAAAAAATCACCGCCAAGCTCGCCGCGCAAAATCGCGGCAAACCCACCGTGAACTACAAGCTGCGCGACTGGCTCTTCTCGCGCCAGCGTTACTGGGGCGAGCCGTTTCCCATCGTGTGGGTCAGCGAGGCCGATTACAAAAAAGCCGCCGCCACCCGCGCAGCCGACCTGCCGCCGCAACCAGTGACATATAAGGAGTCAGAAGTCAGGAGTCAGGAGTCAGGAGTCAATCCCTCCGGCAGCGAAGCGGCTGCTGATCTACCCGCTACTAATCCGCAGACTTGGTATGCGCTCCCGCTCCCCGAGCGCGCGCTCCCGCTCACGCTGCCCGAAATTCAAAACTATCTTCCCAGCGGCACCGGCGAAAGCCCGCTCGCCAACGCGACCGACTGGCTCGAAATCTGGTTCAACACCGACACCGGCGAGGCCGTTCCCGCCGCGCAGCCGAAACCCGCCGGGGACGAATGGGCGCGCGCCCGTCGCGAGACAAACACCATGCCGCAATGGGCCGGCTCCTGCTGGTATTACCTGCGCTATCTCGACCCGCAAAACGAAACCGCCATCGCCGATCCCGCGCTCCTCAAATACTGGGGAGTGCCCGACCTCTATGTCGGCGGCGCGGAGCACGCCGTGCTCCACCTCCTCTACGCACGCTTCTGGCACAAGGTGCTTTTTGACATCGGCGTCGTTCCGCAAAACGAGCCCTTCACAAAACTCTTTCACCAGGGAATCATCCTCGGCGAGGACGGCGAAAAAATGTCCAAGAGCCGCGGCAACACCGTCAATCCCGACGACATCATCAAGACGCACGGCGCCGATTCGCTCCGCCTCTATTTGATGTTCCTTGGCCCGCTCGAGGCGATGAAACCCTGGAACCCGCAAGGCATCGAGGGCGTGCACCGCTTCCTGCAAAAAGTCTGGCGCGAAGTCATCTCGCGCGAAGGCGGCATCAACCCGAAAATCTCCGCTGACGCGAAGGACAGCGACGAACTCGTCAAACTCCTCCACGAAACAATCAAGAAAGTCACCGACGACATCGAGGGCCTGCGTTTCAACACGGCGATCTCGGCGATGATGATCTTCAGCAACGCGCTCCAAAAAGCGCCCGCCGTGAGCACCGCGACCGTCCGCGCCTTCATTCAACTCCTCGCGCCCTTCGCCCCTCACATGACGGCGGAACTCTGGTCGCGCCTCGGCGAAACCGGCCCCGTGCTCGAAGCCCCGTGGCCGAAATACGATCCCGCGAAACTCGTGGTGACGGAGCAAAAAGTCGTCATCCAAGTGAACGGCAAAAAACGCGGCGAAATCATGCTCCCCGTCGGCGCGACGCAAGACACCGCCCTGGCCGCCGCCAGGGAAAACCCCGACGCGCAACCGCACCTCGCCGGCAAGGAAATCAAAAAAGTAATCTACGTCCCCGGCCGAATTCTGAATCTCGTCGTCGGGTAAAAGGTAGGGCGAAGCCTCCGGCTGCGCCGAAACCGCTAAATGGCTTGCATGTCGAACGGCTCAGCCGGAGGCTTCGCCCTACCCAAAACAAGCCATGAACGCGCTGCCCCAACGCAAACCCCTCGGTCACGAAATTCCGTCTTGGGTGCGTGATGGTGAAATTTATTTTATAACCATCTGTGCCGAAAACCGCGCAGCCCGCCCGCTCATCCAAGGCACCATCGCTCACAATTTACTCGAAAGCGTCGCCTACCTGAATGACCACGACCAATGGTTCGCGCGATTGTTCCTGGTCATGCCCGACCATGTTCACGGGTTGATTTCATTTCGCGCTGACAATTCCATGCCGCGTCGCATCGCCGCGTGGAAAAGTTTCACGACGAAACAGTTTGGCGTGAAATGGCAGGATCGTTTTTTTGACCATAGATTACAGCGTGATGAATCGTTGGATGAAAAAGCGCATTACATTCGCATGAATCCAGTGCGCGCAGGTTTGGTCGATGCTCCTGAAAAATGGCCGCATGTCCTGGATGGATACAAACGACTCGGGTAGGGCGAACCGTCCCGGTGAGCCGCGGGCACCGCACGTAACTCGAACCGTTCCGGCTCACCCGGAGGGTTCGCCCTACCTCAATAATCCGCGCATCAACTCACATATTTCTGCACGATCGGGATTCTTCGGCCCGTGCCGAAGGCGAGCGGGGTGATTTTCAGGCCGGGGGCGGCTTGCTTGCGCTTGTATTCGTTGAGGTCGATTTTGCGGATGATGTCGTTCACCACGGCGGCGTCGAATCCGCGCGCGATCAATTCGCGGCGGCTTTCGCCTTCCTCGACGTAACCTTGTATCAACGCGTCGAGTATTTCGTAGGGCGGCAGGCTGTCCTGGTCGGCCTGGCCGGGGCGCAGCTCGGCACTCGGGATTTTGTCGATTGTGTTTTGCGGAATGATTTCGCGGTCGCGGTTGATCCAGCGCGAGAGGGCGTAAACTTGCGTTTTCAACACGTCGGAAATCACTGCGAGGCCGCCGCACATGTCGCCGTAGAGCGTGCAGTAGCCGACGGCGATTTCGCTTTTGTTGCCGGTGGTGAGAAGCAGCGAGCCGAACTTGTTTGAGAGCGCCATCATGAGCACGCCGCGAATGCGCGCCTGGATGTTTTCCTCGGCGACATCGCGGGGGCGTCCGGCGAAGGTCGGCGCGAGCGCGGTTTCGCACGCGCCGACGGCATCGGCGATGGAAATGGTTTCAAAACGGATGCCGAGATTTTGCGCGAGGGCGCGCGCGTCGTCGCGCGAGTGTTGCGACGAGATTTCCGAGGGCAGCGAGATGCCGGTGACGTTTTCCGCGCCGAGCGCCCCGACCGCTATCACCGCGACAAGCGCCGAGTCGATGCCGCCGGAAAGCGCGATGTGCGCGCGCTTGAAGCCGGACTTTTGCGCGTAGTCGCGCAGGCCGAGAACGAGCGCCCGATGGATGCCCGCCTCGCCGGAACACGGCGCGTTATCGGACTGATCGGACTGATCTGTCCGATTGGACAGATCGACAATTTTTAGCTCTTCGGCAAAAGCCGCGCAGCGCGCCGTGATCTTTCCGTTTGCGTCCACCACGAGCGACTGGCCGTCGAAAATCAGCTCGTCGTTGCCGCCGAGGGCGTTGACGTAGACGAGCGGGCAGCGCATTGCGCGCGCGGCGTCGGTGACGAGCTGCTCGCGGACGCAGCCCTTGTTGTAATGCCAGGGGCTGGCGGAGAGATTGATGGCGATGTCGGGATTTTGCGCGGCGAGCGTGGCGACGGGGTTGGTCCGGTAGAGGCGCGCCGTGTCGATGGCCGGGTTTTTCCAAAGGTCCTCGCAAATCGTCACGCCGATGCGCAGGCCGTTGTGGTGGATGATGCGCGGGATGTCGGCGGGCTCGAAGTAGCGGTCCTCGTCGAAAACGTCGTAGGAAGGCAGCAACGATTTGCGCGCGATGGCGGTGATCTCGCCATTGTGGCAGAACGCGGCGGCGTTGAAAAAGCGGCGGCCCTCCGCGGACGGATTGGTTTCGACGAAACCGACGAGCGCGGGCACGGCGCCGATTTGCACGGCGATTTCGTTGAGCGAGTCCTCGTTGTCGGGCACGAAGCTGCGCTTGAAAAGCAGGTCGCGCGGCGGATAGCCGGTGACGGCGAGCTCGGGGAAGACGACGAGTTCCGCGCCTTGGGCGACGAGCGCGCGATAGGCGTCGAGAATTTTGGCGCGATTGCCGGCGAGGTCGCCGACGATGGTGTTGATTTGTGCGAGGCCGATGCGCATGTGAATGGGCAGGAGTGAAGAGCGAAGGAGGGGACGTGAAAAGGGGAAAGTGTCCATGGGGCGTTCCGGCGTTCATAAAATCCGTATTCGACAAACGCAGCCCGCGTTTATTAATGGTTTCGCTTTGCCATGAAAATCTATCTCGACGGAAAATTTGTAGACAAGGCCGAAGCCAAAATCTCCGTGTTCGACCACGGACTCCTCTACGGCGACGGCATTTTTGAGGGCATCCGCCTCTACTCGGGCAACGTATTCCGTCTCGAAGAGCACCTCGAGCGCCTCGAATACTCCGCCAAGGCCATCATGCTCAAGATGCCGTGGAGCCGGAAGGAAATCGCCGACGCCACCTGCGAAACCTGCCGCCAAAACGGCCTCACCGACGGCTACATCCGCCTCGTCGTCACGCGCGGTGTCGGCGACCTCGGCCTCTCGCCCTGGCTCTGCCCCGCGCCCTCAATCTTCATCATCGCGGACAACATCAAGCTCTACCCGCAGGAGCATTATGAAAAGGGCCTCGACATCGTCACCGTGCCCACGCGCCGCGTGAACGCCGCCGCGTTCAGCCCCGCCATCAAGTCGCTCAACTATCTCAACAACATCCTCGCCAAAATGGAGGCGCGCCAGGCCGGCGTGCAGGAGGCGATCATGCTCAACGACCAGGGTTACGTCGCCGAGTGCACGGGCGACAATATCTTCATCGTCCACAAGGGCGAAATCATCACGCCCGCCGCCTCGCAAGGCGCGCTCAAGGGCATCACCCGCGGCGCGATCTTCGACGTCGCCCGGGAAATCGGCGTGCCCATCCGCGAGGACAACCTCACCCGCTACGACATCTGGAACGCCGACGAGGCTTTCCTCACCGGCACCGCCGCGGAGACGCTTCCCGTGGTGAAGCTCGACGGCCGCGAAGTCGGCAACGGCAAGCCCGGTCCGGTCTTCCAAAAAGTCCTCGCCGATTTCCGCCGCCGCGTCGTCACCGAAGGCACGAAAATCTAAGCGATCACGAACGGGCGCGGGCGCGCCAGCAAGCCGGTCGTTGACAATTGACATGACTGAAGGGGATCAAACCTCGGGCCTGTTATAAAACTGCGATGAACTGCTCCCTGGCCGCGCCTCGCCACGTTTCGAAACCTCAAAGTAAATTTTTATCCTCCCTTGCGCCTCTCCGCGCACCCCTGCGTCCGCCCAATTCGTCCCCGGCGTCGTCGCGCCAAGTTTCCCGTGTCCCGAAAAAACATTTAACCTCAAGCGCCTCCCCGCGTCTCAATCAAGATGAACCCAAAAACTCCCCGCAGTCTCCATGCGCTCCTTCTGGCTTCCGCGCTCGCCCTTTGCCCGCTTCTTCCGGCGAAGGCGGTGATCGACGCCGGCTTCGAAACCGGATTGCCAGCCGGCGTAAGCGCCAGCCGCATCAAGATCGCCACTGACACCAGTCGCGCGCACTCGGGACGCGCCTCGCTGCGAATCACCTCGGAGTCGAAGGGCGAATGGAGCCACCTCACGTTTGCGCTCGACGGCAAGCTGGACTTCTCCGCCAACCACGAGTTTTCCGTGTGGGTTTACACCGAGCCGAAAACAAGGTTCTCCGCATACATGGCCGCCGATGACGGTAGCGGCGAACCTTACGTCGTCGTCCGCGCCCTCGGCAATGTCGAGCCCGGCAAATGGTGCCGGCTCAGCGGCACGGTTTATGCCGGCGACTGGCGCAAAAACGACCGCGACTTCAAGCTCGTCATCCGAGTCCGCGGCACCTGCTGGATCGACGACCTCTCGCTCGTCTCCGGCCTGCCCGAAACGCCCTCGCAAGTCTGGCCCCGCCTCAAGGACGCCCTCCACGACGCGGCGGACAAACGCGCATCAACCATCGCCCCCGGCGGTTCACTCGCGCTCGACGCCCGCAACGCCGCGCTCGCCCCCGACACCGCCCGCGCCGAAACCGCCCTGCCCTCCGGCGCGACCGCCGTCATTCCGAGCGAGGGCATGCTCGTCTTCGCAATCGACGCCAAGGACGACCTCGATCTCACCGGCTCGATTCAACTCGAACCCGACGCCGACGACCTCCGCCCCGGCCTGCGCGTCACCGTGCTTTCCGACGACACCGTGATCGCCGCCCCCGGCGTGAAAGCCGCCCCGTGGAGAACCAAATACGACGCCAAAAAACGCCCGTCCCCCATTACAACAGAGCTTCGCGGCGAACGCCCGCCCGCCACCATTCCGCTCAACAACTGGCGCATGACCAAGGGCCGCCACTACATCGCCGTCGCCGGACCGCACATGCGCCCCGGCGGCACCTTTGCCCGGCTGGAACTTCGCGCCGCCGCCCGTCCCGCTGAAAAACCGCTCCACACCTTCGGGTTTTTCGCCGACACGCACCTCGGTTTTGGCCGCATCACAAAGGCCACCGCCAAGCTCAACGCCCGCACGGCCGGGCAACTGGAATCCACGCTCCGCCAGCTCAAGCGCGAAGGCGCGGACTTCGCCATCATCGCCGGCGACATGACCGACAACGGCCGCCGCAGCCAGTTCGAGGATCTTGCCCGCGCCACCAAAAACGCAGGCCTCCCCGTTTACGGCTGTGTCGGCAATCACGACACCGGACGCGACTCCCGCGCCGACATTGCCGCCACGATTCCGCATCTCTTCCCCGACGGTCCCGACAAAACCGATTACGCTTTCACGCGCCCGCCGCTGCGCTTCATCGTGCTCGACGGTTCCCACTGGCGCGCGAAGGGCGGCCCCATTACGCCCCACCGCGTTTCCGGGGTTCCCGACCAAACCATGGTCTATCGCGAAGACATGCTCGACTGGCTGCGCGACACCCTCGCCGCCGACACCGACACGCCCACCATCGTCATTTCGCATTATTTGTTTCACCTCCGTCGCGGGATTTCGACCGTGAGCGGCTATAACCTCGGCAAGACGCCCGCGATGAACAAGGAACTCATGGCCGTTCTCGCCGCCTCGCCCAACGTCGTCGCCACGTTGAACGGCCATCATCACAGCAATGCGGTCACGCGCCATCGCGGCATCACCAGCATCCAGAACCCGGCCTTCGCGTCGTGGCCCAACGCCTATCGCGTGTTCCGCGTTTACGCCGACCGCATCGAATGGGAAGTCCGCCAAATGCCCAACCGCGGCCTCATCCGCGAAAGCGCCAATCCCAAGATGGGAATACTCTGGATGCTTTCAATCTACGACAACGACCTCGCCGGCACCATCCCGCTCGCCCCGCGAGGCATCACTTCAACCCAAACAGAATAATCCACAGATAACGCAGATGGACACAGATGAATCCCGGTATTTATCTGCGTGCATCTGCGTTATCTGTGGATAAAAAAAACATCATGAACCCAAAACACTCCCTCAACCTCCGCGTTTCCCTTCTCGCCGCGATTGCGCTCGCGCTCGCGCCGCTGCTCCGCGCCGGGCCGTTTGCCGACACCGCGCGGCCTTATGTTGACGACGGCACGATCGCCGGAACCGTTTTCCTCGCCGCCGACGGCAAAAAAGTTCTCGCCTGCGAAGCCGTCGGACTGGCCGACATCGCCGGCAAAAAACCCATGCGCGAGGACAGTTTGTTTTGGATCGCCTCCATGAGCAAACCCATGACCGCCGCCGCGTTCATGATGCTTGTTGACGAAGGCAAGGTCTCGCTCGACGACCCCGTCTCAAAATACATCCCCGCGTTCGCCCAGCGGCAAAAAATCGTTTCCAAGGAATCCGAAAAACTCGGCGACATCGCCAACTACACCCGCGACCCGTCCGCGCCCGAGGTCGAGTCCAGGCAGGCCGCCGCGCCCGCCGCCGTTTACCGGAAAACCCCGATCACCATCCGCCACCTGCTCAGCCACACCGCCGGGCTGCGTTACAGCGTGCCCGAGGAAAAACCCACCTTCGACCGCCTCCCGCTTTCCAAGCTGGTCGATATTTACGCCGCCAGCGACCTGCTCTTCGAGCCCGGCACCGATTACTCCTACGCCAACACCGACATCAACACCATCGGGCGCATCATCGAAATCGTCAGCGGCATGCCCTACGAGGACTTCCTGCAAAAACGCCTCCTCGACCCGCTCGGCATGAGCGACACCACTTTCTGGCCCGACGCAAAACAGGTCGAACGCATCGCCACCTGCTACCGCGGCGACCCGAAAAAGCGCACGCTCACCGCGCAGCCCAACGCCTACCTCCGCTATCCGCTCAACGACCGCGCCAACCGCCACCCCTTCCCCGGCGGCGGCCTGTTCTCGAGCGCGCGCGACGTCGCGCGCTTCGGACAATTCCTGCTCAACAAAGGCGAGTTCAACGGCAGACGACTCCTCAGCGAGAAGGCCGTCGCCGAAATGACGCGCCGCCAGACACCCCCGCACACAAAAACCGCCTACGGCCTCGGCCTGAACCTCGGCAAGGGCGAACCCGGCGGCAAATACGGCCACGGCGGAGCCTACAGCACCAACCTCTCGATCTGGCCCAAGGAAAACCTCGTGACGGTTTTTATGGTTCAAAGAATCAGCAAATGGGGCGGCCCCAACGGCGGCAAAATCCGCCCCGCCCTCGAAAAAGAAGCCGTTAAACTCACCACAAAATAACACTCCTTTGCGGCTAAAAACAAAACCCTTCCCATGAAAAAAAACATCCTCCTCACACTGCTCGCATTCACGAGCGCGGCCTTCGCGCTCACCGTCCAATCCGCGCCCGTGCGCGTGCTCACCTACAACATCCTCGCCTCCCAACCGAGCTGGGAAGTGAGCGCCAAATGCGATGTGTGGGAAAAACGAATGCCCCTTGTCATCGAAGTCATGCGCGACAAAACCGGCGGCGCGGGCTACGATTTTATCGGCACGCAGGAAACGTCGATTCACCCCACCGCCGAGCTCCACCAAGTCAACCAGCTCGCCGACGCGATGAAGGGCTACGGCTCGCTCCACGCGGCCGTTTCCGGCGAGGAAAACAGCAAGGTCGCGAAAAAATTCGCGCTCACCAACATGATCTTCTGGCGCAAGGACCGCTGGGAAATCGACCCCGGCGACAGCGGCACATTCTGGCTTTCCGACACGCCCGAAATCCCCGGCTCGAACACCTGGTCGCCCGTTGATCCCAAGACCGGCAAAAGCACCAACAAGGGCGGCCAGCGCAACGTCAGCTACGGCCTCTTCCACGAAATCGCCAACGGCAAGCGCACCGGCAAAAAAGTGTATTTCTACAACACCCACCTCAACGTCTTCGTGCCCGAGGCCCGCTTGAAATCCGCATTTCTCATCATGGACCGCATCAAGAACCGCAAGGACAAGTCCGCGCCGATCATACTCACCGGCGACTTCAACTCCCTGCGCAACGACTCCCGCGGCGACGGTTACGTCTACAAATACCTCACCGGTTTTCCGATCAAGTTCGAGGACGCCACCTACTCGCCGCCGCAAGCGCTGGTCGAGGCCTTCGAGGAAGCGGGCAGCCCGAGGGAAAAACTGCCGCGCATCGACTTCATCTTTTCGAGCAAGGGCCTGAAACCAACCTCCGCCGCCAACGTGGACATCCGCCGCAACGGCATCCGTCCCAGCGACCACGCCCCCATCGCCGCCGTGCTGGATTGGGAGTAGTCAAGGTAGCACAGGCATTCCTGTCTGTGTCAAACCTCACGAGCCTCACTTAAATTATACAAATAATACAATATGATATTAACCACGGATTACACGGATGACAAACCGGGCGGCGCTTGCGACGCCCCTACGGTGCTTATCCGTGTAATCCGTGGTTAATAAATTTTTTAAATTATGAAAACTATCCACCTTGCCCTGCTCGCCTTCGCGTCCGCCGCCCTCGCCATTACCGGGCATTCCTCGCCGGACACAAAAAATGCCGCCGACATCACCTCGGTCATCACCAACGCCGACTGGCACATGCGCAGCGGCGAAAATGTCTCGGTGTATAAATTCCACGCCGACTTCACTTGGGAGGAAAGCTGGAAGGACGACGTCAAGAGCGGCCAGTGGCGCAAAACCGGCGACGGACGCTTCTCCATCGGCGCCTACACATTTCAAATCGAAAAGGACGGCGCGCAACTGCGCCGCAGCGACCGCAAGGCATGGAAGCGCGCCCCCGCCACGCCGGGCCGGCTGACCGCGCCCGCGCCCGACATGGAGGCGTTGCGCGCGCGCATCCTCACGCCGCCGCCGCCCGCCACGCCGCGCATCAACGGCCCGCGCGTGTTTGGCGCGCGCCCCGGCTCGGTTTTCCTTTACACAATCCCGGCGACCGGCGACCGGCCCATGACGTTTTCCGCCGACAACCTGCCCGCGGGCCTGAGCCTCGATTCCGCCACCGGCCGCATCACGGGCCGCGTCGCCGCGGCCGGCGAATACAAAGTCACACTCCACGCCGTCAATGCGCTCGGCAAGGCCGCCCGCGATTTCAAAATCGTGATCGGCGACAAACTCGCGCTCACCCCGCCGCTCGGCTGGAGCAGCTGGAACGCCTACGGCAACGACGTCTCGCAGGAAAAAATCCTCGCCGTCGCCCGCGCCTTCGTCACCACCGGCCTCGTCAACCACGGCTGGTCCTACATAAACATCGACGACTGCTGGCAGGGCGTCCGCGGCGGAAAACACAACGCCATCCAGCCGAACAAAAAATTTCCCGACATGAAAAAACTCGCCGACGACATCCACACGCTCGGCCTCAAGTTCGGCATCTATTCCGGCCCCTGGGTCGGCACCTACGCGGGCTACATCGGCTCCTACGCCGACAACGCCGACGGCACCCACGACTGGATCAAACAAAAACAGCACGACGAGCATTACCGCTTCGACATCGGCAATCCCGTGCGCGACCGCAAGCGGCACTACAAGCACGGCAAACACTCCTTCGTCAAAAACGACGTGGCGCAATGGGCTGAGTGGGGCGTTGATTATTTGAAATACGACTGGGCGCCCAACGACATCGCCCACACCAAGGAAATGCTCGACGCGCTCCGCGCCACCGACCGCGACATTGTTTACAGCATTTCCAACTCCGCCCCCTACGGCGACGCGCCGAAATGGATGAACCTCACGGACGTGTATCGCACCACCGGCGATATTCGCGACACCTGGAAAAGCGTCTCCGCCCTCGGCTTCACGCAATCGAAATGGGCCGCGTTTTCCGGCCCCGGACACTGGGCCGATCCGGACATGCTCGTCGTCGGCCACGTCGGCGGCTGGACGGGCGGCACGCTTCACTACACCAAGCTCACCGCCGACGAGCAATACTCGCACATCAGCCTCTGGGCGCTCCTGTCCTCGCCGCTCCTGCTCGGTTGCGACATGGCGCAAATCGACGAGTTCACGCTCAGCCTCCTCACCAACGACGAGGTCCTCGACATAAACCAGGACCCGCTCGGCCTGCTCGCCATGCCGGTGCTGGAAAAAGGCGACACCGTTGTTTACGCCAAGCACCTTGAGGACGGCTCGATGGCCGTCGGCCTGTTTAACAAGGGCGCGGAAAAAAGCGAAATCGAATTCACGCTGAAGTCGCTCGGCCTGCGCGGAACCCAAACCCTCCGCGACGTGTGGCGCCAAAAAAACATCGCCACGACAAAGGACAAATTCTCCGCCACGGTGAACCCGCACGGCGTGCTCCTGCTGAGAATCTCGCCGGGCAACAATCGCAAATGACCGGCCGCGGGCGCGACACGGTTTTCAGTCGCGCCCGTCCGCATTTTTTGCATTTCAAATCACAACAAAAACAAATCCTCCCTAATTCTCCAAACGGTCACACACACACCATGAGCGCGCGTATTTCCATGAAAAAACTAATCCTGTCGGCAGCATTTGTATTGCTGGGCGCGGCATCACTTTCCCTGCACGGGAATCCGCTGACGTTCGGGAACAAACGCGTCACCATTATTTCGCCGACGCTGTTCCGGCTGGAATACGCCAACGACGCCAAGTTCCTCAACGACCGGACCCTGTTCGCCCATCATCGCGACGCGCGTTGCGACGACTTCACCGTCACGGAGCTTGGCGGGGGACGCTACCGCATCACCACCTCCGCGCTTCGCATGGAGTTTCACGACGACGGATTCCCCTTCGGCCTTCACAACTTCGAGGCGTGGTTCACGCACAACGGAGCCGATAAAAAATTCACCCTGCGCAATCGCAAGGGCGGCAACCTCGGCGGCGCGATCTCGACGCTCGACCGCGTCGCGGGTCCCATCCCGCTCGACGAGGGACTGTTGAGCCGCAACGGCTGGTATATAATCAACGACTCGGGCAAGGACATCATAAAGGACGACTGGATCGCGCGCCGCGACGCGGACCATGTGCAGGACGTTTATTGTTTTCTCTATGGCGGCGACTACCGCGCCGCGCTTGCCGACTTGGGCCGCATCAGCGGCAACGTCCCGATGACCCGCCGCCACGTGCACGGCGTGTGGTATTGCCGCTGGTGGGATTATAACGCCGACGAATACCGGCAGATTGTGGATGAATACCGCCAGCACGGCTTCCCGCTCGACAATCTCGTCTTCGACATGGGCTGGCACACGCAGGACGCCACGGCCGGCACCGGGCACGCCAGCAACCGCGGATGGGTTGGCTACACATGGAACCGCAAATTGATACCCGACCCGGCGGCGCTCGTGGGCGATCTGCTCAAGGACAACATATACATTTCCCTCAACGACCACCCGCACGACGGCATCCGCCCCCACGAGGCCATGTATAAGGCGTTCATGGCCGACATGGGCCTCCCCGCCGACGGCTCGACAGTGATGTTCGACGCGGGCAACCGTCGCTACATGGAAACATTCCTGCGGCACGCGCACGGGGAATCGTGGGACATGGGCGTGGCCTTCTGGTGGCTGGACTGGCAGCAGGATTATCTTTACCCGACGGTTCGCGGCACATCGACCACGCACCTGGCCTGGCTCAACGAATTATATTACAAGGAATCGCAACGCAACGGACTGCGCGGCGCGAATTACAGCCGCTGGGCCGGCTGGGGCGACCAACGGCATCCCATCCAGTTCTCGGGCGACGCCCACGCGAACTGGAAAGTGCTGGCCTTCGAGGTCGAGCTGACGGCGACCAGCGGAAACGCCGGATGCTATTATTGGGCGCACGACATCGGCGGTTTCTACGGCGGCAAGGACCCCGAGCTTTACGCCCGCTGGACGCAGTTCGGAGCCATGAGCGCCGCGATGAGGATCCATTCGCAATACGACGCCAAGCTCGACCGCCGCCCGTGGCTTTGGGGAAAACAAGCCGAGGCCTCGATGAAAAAAGCCTACGTCCTGCGCTCCGAGCTGATGCCCTATATTTACTCAAGCGTGTGGCAAACCCACCGGACGATGGTGCCGCTCAACAGGGCCATGTATATCGACCACGGCGGCAGCCCGGAGTCTTACAAAAACCCGCAGCAATTCATGTTCGGCGACTTGCTTCTGGCCGCGCCAATCACATCGGCCGGCGAGGGCGAAAACAAAATCGCAAAACAGAAAGTGTGGTTCCCGGCGGGCGACGCATGGTATGACTTTTTCACCGGCGAGCGCCATGAGGGCGGGCAGACAAAAACCGTCGCCAAGGACATCGACCAATTTCCGCTGTATGTCAAAGGCGGCTGGCTGCTCCCGCTGCAACCCTACCGCGAGCGCCCGGCATCGGCGCCCCTGGACACGCTCGTGATGCGGGTCTATCCGGGCGCCGACGGCGCCGACAACACCTTCACGCTCTACGAGGACGACGGCCTCACGCGCCAATACGAGGACGGCAGGTTTGCGACAACCGCCCTGCGCTACCAGCGCGCCGGCGACAAAGTCACGCTGACGGTGACGCCCAACGGAGGGACATTCGACGGCAAGGTCGCCAACCGCGCCCACCGCGTCGAAACATCCGCCGCCAGCATCAAAAACATCAAGGCCAACGGACGTCCCGTGAAAGCCATCCGGCGAGGCGGATTACAGGTAATCGAAATCCCCGCGCAACCGGTCGACGAGCCGCTGGTTATTGAAATGCAAATCGGAAAATAAAGAGCCTCGGGGCAAGCCCCGGGGCCTTGGAGGGACGGGCTCCGTCCCGTCCGCGAACGCTTGCATTTTATCTGTGGCCATTCGCGTCCATCCGCGGTTAAAAAAACCTTTCTTAATTATGAAAACCACGCTCCCCGTCCGTCGTCTCACCCTGCTCGCGCTCGCGAGCGTCGCGCTCGCCCTCACCGGTTTTTCCGAGCCCGTGCGCGTGCTCACCTACAACCTCCTCGGCTCCCGCCC
Source organism: Ereboglobus sp. PH5-5 (assembly GCF_029504805.1). Classification (NCBI taxonomy): domain Bacteria; kingdom Pseudomonadati; phylum Verrucomicrobiota; class Opitutia; order Opitutales; family Opitutaceae; genus Ereboglobus; species Ereboglobus sp. PH5-5. The sequence goes on from NZ_JAQFIT010000001.1 coordinate 285,168, forward strand.
GAGCACCGAAAAAAACGCCAAGTGCGAGCCTTGGGTCAAACGCAAGCCGCTCGTCCTCGAAATCATGCGCGACCGGACAGGCGGCGCGGGCTACGACTTCATCGGCACGCAGGAAACCTCCACCAACCCCGACCCCGTGCTCGACCAGGTCAACCAGCTCGCCGTTGAGATGGAAAAGTCCGGCTACGGCTCGCTCTACGCGGCGTGCAACGGCGAGCCAAACACGCTGAAACCGACGGAAATCTCAATGTCCAACATGTTCTTCTGGCGCAAGGACCGCTGGGAAATCGACCCCGGCGACAGCGGCACGTTTTGGCTTTCCGACACGCCCGAAATCCCCGGCTCAAACACCTGGTCGCCCATTGATCCCAAGACCGGCAAAAGCACCAACAAGGGCGCGCGCCGCAATGTCAGCTACGGCCTCTTCCACGAAATCGCCAACGGCAAGCGCACCGGCAAAAAAGTGTATTTCTACAACACCCACCTCAACGTCCACGTGCCCGAGGCCCGCATGAAATCCGCACTCCTCATCATGGACCGCATCAAAAACCGCAAGGACAAGTCCGCGCCGATCATCCTCACGGGCGACTTCAACTCCCTGCGCAACGACTCCCGCGGCGACGGTTACGTCTACAAATACCTCACCGGTTTCCCGATCAAGTTCGAGGACGTCACCTACTCGCCGCCGCAAGCGCTGGTCGAGGCCTTCGAGGAGGCGGGCAGCCCGAGGGAAAAACTGCCGCGCATCGACTTCATCTTTTCGAGCAAGGGCCTGAAACCAACCTCCGCCGCCAACGTGGACATCCGCCGCAACGGCATCCGCCCCAGCGACCACGCCCCCATCGCCGCCGTGCTCGATTGGGAATAATTCACTCAATCCGTTTTAGCCGCCAAAAGGCGCAAGAGGCGCAAAGATAAAAACCTTCCAGTTCGCGTTTGCCCGCCTTTGGGAGTGAATGACTTTTGGGAGAACAAATTCCTCATGGTTTTTTTTGCGCCTCTTGCGCCTTTTTGCGGCTATTCCTTCGGTTGAGGCAGAGCCGCCTCGGAACATCTGAGGACTAACAAAAGAGTTTCGACACTCCTCAAAAATTCCCCGAACAACTGGCTCGCCCTTCGCGCCCTCTGTGTCATAACCCTGTCCCCTTTCCGGCAAAAAATCCCCCTCAAACCACCCCGCTTCCGCCACCTTAAACTTAAACCTTAATCGTCAATGTTCAAACGCCTGCTCAACTTCTTCCGTGTCAGCCAGCCCGCCGCCGTGCAATTGCCGCACGACAAAAATACGGACGCGCTCTACAAGCGCCTGCGCTGGCAGGTGTTTCTCGCGGGCACGATCGGTTACAGCTTGTTTTACGTCTGCCGCACCACGCTCAACGTCGTCAAAAAACCCATGCTCGACGCCGGCTTGGTTGACGCCAGCCAACTCGGCGTCGTCGGTTCCGCGCTCCTCTTCGCCTACGCGGGCGGCAAGTTTTTCAACGGCTTCATCGCCGACCACTCCAACATCAAGCGCTTCATGGCGACCGGACTCGCGCTCTCCGCGTGCGCCAACCTCGTCATGGGCGTGATGGGCTTCACCACCGGCGTCATTTCCGCCGGCGCGTTCACCGCCATCTTCGCCACCATGTGGGCGATCAGCGGCTGGGGCCAGTCCGTCGGCTCGCCCTGCGCGGTCATCGGGCTCTCCCGCTGGTATCCGTTGAAAAAGCGCGGCACCTTTTACGGCTTCTTCAGCCTGAGCCACAACCTCGGCGAGTTTTTGTCCTTCGTGCTCGTCGGGTTGATTGTCTCCGCCGTCGGCTGGCAATGGGGCTTCTGGGGCGCCGCGCTCGCGGGCGTGCTGGGCGTGGTTGTCATCATCTGGCTCATGCACGACACGCCCGAAAGCCAAAAGCTTCCGCCGGTCGAAGTGCTCACGGGCGAGGCCGCGCAACAAAATGCGTCCGCGCCCGCCGAAAGCACCGCCTCGCTCCAGCGCCTCGCGTTGCGCACGCCCGGCGTGTGGATACTCGCCGCGTCGAGCGCGTTTATGTATATGGCGCGCTACGCGGTGAACAGTTGGGGCGTGCTCTTCCTGCAGGAGACAAAGGACTACAGCCTCGTCGAATCAACCAACCTCATTTCCGTCAACGCGCTGCTCGGCATCTTCGGCACGGTGCTCTCGGGCTGGTTTTCCGACAAATTTTTCCGCGGCGACCGCCGCCTGCCCGCGATCATCTTTGGGGTGTGCAACACCGTCTCGCTCATCCTCTTCCTTTATGGCGGCAGCGGCATCGTTGTGAACGTGATCAGCATGATCCTCTTTGGCATATCCATCGGCGTGCTCATCTGTTTCCTCGGCGGACTGATGGCGGTTGACCTCGTGCCGCGCAAGGCCACGGGCGCGGCGATGGGCGTTGTCGGCCTCGCGAGTTACATCGCCGCCGGCTGCCAGGACATCATTAGCGGCAAGCTGATCGACGCGCGCATAACAATCGTCGAAGGCGTGAAGGTCTACGATTTTAGCCACGCCTCGGCCTTCTGGGTGATCGCTTCGACGCTCTCCTTCCTCCTGATCGTCCCCCTGCTCTTCAGCAAAAAGAAGCCGAACACATAACTACCCGCGCACGAACCGCCGCCTGCGCAAGGAGCGGCGGCTTTCAGCCGCCGGACGAGGCCAACGAGCCTCGCCCCCTGATCGTGAAAATCAACAAAACTCGAGACGGCTCCCTTTTGATCCTGATAAAATGAAAAAATATAAAAGTATTTTTGATTGCAGCGATGATTTTATCAAATTCAGAATAGCAATGTATTTTTTATTCGGAATCGCTGTTTTCGGACTGATGGTTTTTTTATCATTCCAGGATATCCGATTTATAACTATCAAGGACGTAATATTGTTTTTAATTGCTGAAGGAGTGATTATTATGGCGATCAACAATGATCGCAAAGAGTTAAAACGCCGAAAACAAATGCGGAAAAAGGGGAGCATATTCTTAATGAAAATGTAGAAATATTTTAACCATAGCCGCCAAAAAGATAATGGCCTGATTACTGTTTATTTTTCGCCCCAGCCATCGTGATTTGCATTCAAAATTCCCCCAATTCTCATTGTCGCCACAAACTAAACGCGACGCAGCCGCAATTGAAGGATGTCATCATTCATTTTTGACCACGGATTACACGGATATGCACGGATAAGCAAACCGGGCGTCGCAAGCGACGCCCCTACTGCATTCATCCGTGTTAATCCGTGTAATCCGTGGTCAAAAATTTGCTGTGAAAACACACCCCGCGAGCAATCGCAGAAAACCTGAAATTGAATAATTATTCCTATCGCCATTTTTCGTTTTCCCCATGACATAAACCCCTTCCCTTTTTCCGTCTCATTCCCCGTCTTTATTAGCGTCCATTTGCGTCCATTCGCGGTTACAATTTTCCCTTTCTCCAATGAACCACAAAACCCAAACTATGAAACATTGCCTGCCGTTATTCCTTGTCGCGATGCTCCTCGCCGGAGCCACCGCAACCGCCAAATCCTGGGCGCCCGCCGGCGACCTTATCAAAACGCCCTGGGCCGCCCAGGTTGATCCCTCCAATCCGCTGCCCGAGTATCCGCGCCCGCGCCTCGCGCGCGCCGAGTGGCAAAATCTCAACGGCCTGTGGGACTACACCATCGCCCCGAAGGGCGCTGCGCTGCCCACAGCCTACGAGGGGCAAATCCTCGTGCCCTTCGCCATCGAGTCCTCGCTCTCCGGCGTGCAACGCGAGGTCGGCTCGGACAACGAACTTTGGTATCAACGCCAGCTCGCCATCCCCGCCGCGTGGCGCGGAAAAAACATCATTCTGCACTTCGGCGCGGTTGACTGGCGCGCGGATGTGTTTGTCAACGGCGCGCCCGTCGGCTCGCACACCGGCGGCTACGCCCCGTTCTCGTTCGACATCACCCGCTTCCTCAACGCCTCCGGCTCGAACACGCTCGTCGTCCGCGTCTGGGACCCGACCGACGCGTCCGACAATCCCGTCGGCAAGCAGGTGCGCAATCCCAAGGGCATCTGGTATACCCCCGTCACCGGCATCTGGCAAACCGTGTGGATGGAACCGGTGCCGAAAAACCACATCAAGGACGTGCAAACCGTCTCCGACATCGACGCCGGCACGCTCGCCGTGACCGTCGCCACCGCCGCGCCCGCCACCGTCGAGGTGGAGCTGGTTGACAACAACAAGGTCGTTGCCACCGCGCGCGGCAACGCCGGCGAGGCCCTGACGCTTTCGTTGAAAAACCCGACGCTCTGGTCGCCGGAAAACCCGAAACTCTACGACCTGCGCGCGCGCCTTCTCGCGGGTGGCAAAACCGTCGATGAAGCCCGCTCCTACACAGCCTTCCGCAAAATCTCCATGAAGCGCGACGCTTCCGGCATGGTGCGCATGCAATTGAACGGGAAAAACTATTTTCACTTTGGCCCGCTCGACCAAGGCTGGTGGCCCGACGGCCTCTACACCGCGCCGACCGACGAGGCGCTGTTGTTTGACATTATCAAGACCAAGGAGCTCGGCTTTAACATGATTCGCAAGCACGTGAAAGTGGAGCCGCAACGCTGGTATTGGCATTGCGACCGCGAAGGCATTCTCGTGTGGCAGGACATGCCCAGCACGCACAGCTACGGCCTCGGCGCGAAGTGGGGCCGCAACACGCTCGGCGGCGGAATCGACACGCTGCGCACGCCGCTCTCGAAGGATAATTTCCAAAAGGAGTGGGGCGAAATCATGGACTTCTGCAAGGGCCATCCCTCGGTCGTCGTGTGGGTGCCGTTCAACGAAGCGTGGGGCCAGTTCGACACGGAAAGAATCGCCAAGTGGACGAAGGAGCGCGATCCCTCGCGCCTCGTCAACGCGGCCAGCGGCGGCAACATGCGCGCGTGCGGCGACATTGTTGACTTCCACAATTATCCCGCGCCGAAAATGTTCCCCGGCTACTCAAACCTCGCGCTTGTGCTCGGCGAATACGGCGGCCTCGCCCTCCCGCTGCCCGGCCACCTCTGGAAACCGGACGGCAAAAACTGGGGTTACGGCAAAGTCAAATTCACCGGCAAGGACGACCTCACGGCGAAGTATGTTGAATACACAAAAATGCTGAAGGACATGGTCGCCGAAGGTTATGCCGCCGCCGTTTACACGCAGACGACCGACGTCGAAATCGAGGCCAACGGATTCTACACCTACGACCGCAAAGTCTTGAAAATGGACGGCTCCGCCGTCCGCGCCGCCAACCGCGCCGTCATCGAAGCCCTGGCCGAGTAACCCCGTGGGGGCGCACCTCGCGTGCGCCCTCGCGCCCGCCCGCTTTGCGCAAACCCGCGCAAACAATCATTCGCATAACTAGGGCGCGCGCAATGCGCGCCCCTACGAAATTAAACCCGAAAACCCATCATGCAACGCCGCCAATTCATCACCTCAATCGGAACCATCGGCACGCTCGCCGCCGCCGGACTCGCCAGGCCGCTCGCCGCCGCTTCCGCGGACGCCGCGAGCGCGGAAAGCACCGGACTGCTCAACGGCACGCCCGCCGTCTTCGCCCCCACGCCAAGCAGCCTCACCATCACGCTTCCGCTTCGCGAAGCCGCGCTCGCCTGGATCGACTACGGCGAAACGCCAAAGTTTCAGTTCACGGCCGCCAGCGACGAATGGGGCTTCGTCCCGCACGACGACAAGGTGGCAAAAATCCGCCTCACCGGATTGAAACCCGGCACGCGTTACCACTGGCGGGCCACCTTAAAACCGCTCAAGGGCCAGGGAAAACAAATCCGCACGCGCGTTTATAGCCACAAGACCCTTTCGCCCAAGGCCGCCGAAACCCGCTTCTCAGTCTGGAACGACACGCACGACCAGGCCGCAACCATCCAAAAACTCCACTCGCTGCGCCGCGCCGAGGACGATTTTCTTTTGTGGAACGGCGACCTCAGCAACAACGTCAACGACGCCTCGCGGCTTCCCGGCATCTACGTCAGCCCCAAGGGCGTTGACCTCGCCGAGGGCCCGCCCATCCTCCTGACCCGCGGCAACCACGACGTGCGCGGCATCTGGGCGAACAAAATGACCGACTACGTGGATTTCCCCACCGGACGCCCCTTCTACGCCTTCCGCTCCGGCCCGATGGCCGCGATCACGCTCGACACCGGCGAGGACAAACCGGACTCGCACCCCTCCTTCAAGGGAGTCGCCGCGTTCGAACCGCTCATCAGGGAGCAAGCCCACTGGCTCGAGCGGGTCATCCAGCATCCCGCGCTGCGCTCCGCGCCCTACCGCGTCGTGTTTTGCCACATCCCGCTGCGCTGGACCGATGAAGTCCAGGCCAACTACGACAACAAGGAATGGGATCACGTCAGCCTGCGCGGACGCGCCGTGTGGCACGACTCGCTCGTGCGCTGGGGCGCGCAAGTCATCGTCTCCGGCCACAACCACCGCGCCACATTGATACCCGCGACAAAAAAGTTCCCCTACGCCCAACTCCTCGGCGGCGGACGCGGGATCTCCAACGCCACAATCATCCGCGGCCACGCCGACGCCAAACAACTGCGGCTCGCCGCAACAATGATCCACGACGGCTCCATCGCGCACGAGATAAGTTTCAATCCGCTGGCTTGAGCCGCGCGCGTGAGCCAAGAGATCATCCCAAATTAAAACCCTCTGATTGTTAACCACGGAGGACACTGAGAGGCACGGAGAAACACATGAGGAATCGCCGATGTTTTTCTTCCGCCTCCGTGCCGTAATACTATCTTCAAAAATCCTCTAATTTTTGCATGATTTCCCTATGTCGCGACTCAATCAAACCAAAGACAAATTCAACCGCAGATAAACGCAGATGAACACAGATATTCAAACCATCGAACCGCAACGCTTATTGCTTTCCGCATCTGCGTTTATCTGTGTCCATCTGCGGTTAAAAAATACGGCATTTCCGATTCCTTGCATCCTCAATCTTCGGTTGCGGCGGAGCCGCGCTAGGCCCTCCGTGGTTATGCTTTGTTCGGGAAAAACCATTAAATCAACAACGCCCCAATGAATATAAAACACGCACTGATATTAATATTCAGCCTGTCGCTGATCGCCTGCGCGCAAGCATCGGCGGCGGCAGCCCGGAAATATACGACGGAACCGTTTTATTTCTCGGGGCTGAATGTCGCCTCGGGAAAACCTTATACAATTTGGGGAAACGGCTTCAAAGCGAATGACAAAATAAAACTAACCCCGACGGGAAAAAATAACGCCGGGGAAATAATTCTGAACGGCGAGGTCGCCCGCGACAGGCTGAAAATCATCATTCCCGAAGGATTCCAGTCCGGCAGGTATCAAGTGGAGTTGATTCGTAATAATAAAACACGGCACTTGGGTTTCACCCAACTGAACAAAGTTGATGCGCTTCCCTCCACTCCCAAGGTCACGGCGCACAGGGGTTATTGGAACACCGCCGGCTCCGCGCAAAACTCGATCACCGCGCTGCGCAAAGCGCAGGAGCTTGGCGTGTTCGCCTCGGAGTTTGACGTGTGGCTCACGGCCGACGGCAAACTGGTCATCCATCACGACGCAAAAACCATAAACGGAATCTCAATCCAGAATTCCACATATGACGAAGTTAAGGGATTCGTCCTGGAAAACGGCGAGCCCATCCCGACGCTTGAGGCGTTCCTGGAGCAAGCCAAGGCCAAGCCCGAAATGACACTCGCGGTGGAGATAAAAACGCACAAGACCAAGGAGAAAAACAACGCCGTCGTCGCCGCCACGGTCAAGGCGATCAACAAGGCAGGATTGATGAACCAAGTGATGTTCCTCGCGTTCAACCTTGATATTTGCAAGGAGCTGACACGCATCCAGCCGGGTTGCAAGGTGGCCTACCTGAACGGAGACAAACCCCCGAGTGAACTCCACGCGCTCGGAATCACCGGCGCCAACTACGGCTTCAAGGCCATTCGCTCAAATCCCCATTGGATCAAGGAAGCGCACGACCTGGGCATGACCATCAATGTAAGGACGCTCAACACGATGGCCAACGTGATCGAAATGGCCAACCTCGGAGTGGACTACATTTCATCCGACTGCCCCGCCCAGGCCCAACAAATCGTCGAACACTTTCAGGGGAAATAATGCCGGCGCGTTTTTTGTTTTGAGGCGCGCCCCGCCACTCCGCCCCTCCTGCCCGCGCCCAAACGAACCTTGAAAAAAACAACCCTCCCCAACACTCTTTTCATAACGCGCCAAAGCGCGAACCTCCCCCTCCCCCGCCATCCCATGAAAAACACCCCCGCATTAATCTTTGGGTTCGCCCTCGCACTCGCCCTCGCGCCCGCGACCCGCGCCGCCGAACGCTTCTGGGGCGGAGGCTCCGGCAACATCACCGACAACAACTGGTATTCCGACCTCGGCCTCACGACTCCCGCCGCCCGTGGCAACGGCGATGTCGCCAATATCGCCAGCGGCACCGTTTTTGTCACCAGCAACGCCACCGTTTACGACACCAACATCGGCCTCGCCGCGGGCGACAACGCCGCCGTCATCGTCTCCGGCAACTGGTATAACTCCGGCGGCGAGCTCTCCATCGGCGGCGTCGGCGGCACCAACGCCATTTTTCCCGCTCCCACGGGCGGCGCCGGCGGGCTCACCATCCTCAGCTCCGGCTCCGTCCGCGCCAGCACCTTTTACGTTGGCGGTTACGGCTCGGGCACATTCCACCTCGCCCAAGGCGCAAAGTTGACCAATCACGCCAACGCCTTCCTCGGCCGCAACGCCGGAGGCTCCGGCACCGCCACCATCAACGGCCTCTGGACAATCAAGGGCAGCTCCACCAACAACGGCAACCTCTCCATCGCCCACGCCGTCGGCAGCCGGGGCAACCTCCTCACCATCGGCGTGACCGGCACCGTCATCGCCAGCGCCAACACCGCGTCCACCAATTATTTTTACATTGGCCCCAACAGAAGCACTTCCGGCACCGTTATCGTAAACGGCCTCCTCCGAATCGACGGCACCAACGCCATCAACTCCATCGCCTATCGCGGAAACAATGGCACCGCGTCCGACACCGCCGCCTCCGGCGTCCTCATCATCGGCCAAACCGGCACCGTCATTTTCAGCGGCACCGAAACCAGCCTCGGCCACCTGGGCATGGCCTCCGGAGTCACCTACCGCGCCAACGCCTCCGGCACCGTTTTCGTTGACGGCGTCTGGAAAAATGCCGGCAACCTCATCGTTGGTCGCTCGGGGGCGGGCCACCTCGAAATCGCCCAAACCGGCACCGTCACCGTCGGCACCTTCCTCGCCATCGCCAACGGCAACAGCATGTCCAACGCCAGCCACACCGCCACCGGCCCGGTCGGCGGCACCGTCATCGTTGACGGCTATTTGGGCGTCGGGGACTATTTCGCCATCGGCAACGGCTCCCACGCCAACCTCCACATCACCGAAAACGCCACCGTCATCACCGGCACAAACGGCACCGGCTACGGCCACGTCCAAATCGGGCGCAACGGCTCCACCGTCGGCACCGGCACAGCCGTCCCCGTCCCCGGCAACTCCATCGTGCGAGTGGACGGCCTGCTTGATGTCGGCGGCAATTTCCTCTTCGGCATGCGCAACAAATCCGAGCTCACCCTCGGCGCCGCGAGCAACATCCTCGTTGAGGGCAACTACTACCAAAACGCCCAAACCCTCCTCGCCATCACGCCCTCCCCTGGCCCCGCCCGCGACCTTCCGCTCGTTGCCACCGCCGGCTCTGCCTACATTTCCGGCACGCTCAAAATCACCAACATCAACACCCTCGCCGGCTACTCCACCGCCGCCAACGCCACCAATTCCAACGCCCTCCCGGCCATCACCGTTTTGAGCGCCGGCACCGGCATCGAAGGCGAATTCAAAACCATCTCCATCACACCCGCCCTCACCGGCACCACCGGCCTGCCCGACTACATTTACAACGGCAAAACCATCCTCGGCGCCCCCAACGGCTCCGCAGAATACCGCGTCGGCCAGCTCCTCTCATGGCACGCCCCCGCCGCCAACGCGCACGGTGCCTTCACCATTGCCGCGGGCAACACCTTCACACTCGACACCCCGCTCGCCGACCGCGCCGACGCAAGCGCCCTCGCCACCGGCTGGGACGGACGCTCCCTCACCAAACGCGGCCCCGGCACCCTCGTCCTCGCCGACACCGGCTCGCGCACCGGCGACACCACCATCGAATCCGGCACCCTCCGCGTCGCCACACCCGCCGCATCCCTCGGCATCCTCGTCAACAACGCCGTGCTCGACCTTGGCGGCTCCTCCGGAGGCCACCACACCGCCACCGCCAGCACCCTCGCCGGCACCGGCACGCTCATTCTCGCCATCGACTCCGCCACCGGCGACGGCGACCGCCTCATCATCACCGGCGACGCCTCCGGCGCATACACCGTTCGCGTCTCGATAGACGGCGCGCCGCCAACCACGCCCACTCCCGCCCAACTCACAACCGTCAAGACCGGCTTGATCACCGTCGGAGGCGCAAACAGCGCCACGTTCACCGAGGCCGCCACGCCGGCGGGCGTTACCGTCACCTTCGCCCCGCAAGGCGGTTCCGTCACGCCCGCGCAACAAGTTGTCACTCCCGGTGCCGCCTATGGCGAACTCCCCGCGCCCGTGCGCGCCGGCTTCACCTTCGCCGGCTGGTTCACCGCGCCCAACGGCGGCACGCCGGTCACCGACACCACCATCGTCGCCTCCGACGCCACCAGCCACATCCTCCACGCGCGCTGGGTGGAGGGAAACCACCCCGTCATCACCCCCGACGCCGGCAAAACCCTCTACGGCTCCATCATCGACGACACCGGCGCGCCCGTCCCGAACGTCGTTGTCAGCGACGGCTTCACATGCGTCAAAACCAACGACGCCGGCATCTATCAAATGACACGCAACGCCAAGGCTCGCGTCGTCTTCTACTCCACCCCCGAAACCCACGCCGTCAAGACCCTCGGCACCGGACGCACCGGCTACGCGTGGTTCTCGAAAAAACTCGTCACAGGCGTTAACCGCTACAACTTCGACCTCGTCCGCCTCCCCGCGCCCGAAACCGATTTCATGCTCCTCGGCATTGGCGATCCGCAAGTCACCTCCCTTGCCCAGCTCAAACGCTTCGAGACCGAAACCATTGCCGACATCGGCAAACTCCGCCAAGCCACCCCCGCCAACACCCCCATCTACGCCATCATGCTCGGCGACATCGTGGGCGACAACCTCCACCTTCTCGCCCCGCTCCGCGACATCGTCAACGCCTCGCCCGTCACCTACTTCTCGGTCCCCGGAAACCACGACCACAACCAAGCCTACTCCGGCCTCAACAAGGACTACGAGTCCGGCGAGGACTACGAAAATATCTGCGGCCCCCTCAACTACTCCGCCAACATCGGCAATGTCCACATCATCGGCCTCGACGACATCCTCTACACCAAGCAAAGCGGCTACGGCACCGGCCTCACCACCGAAATCCTCGAATGGGTTAAGCAAGACCTCAGCCACGTCCCCAAGACAAAAACCATCATCGTCGCCTACCACATCCCGTTGCGCGGCGGCACCTACCAAAAGGCGCAAGACCTCTTCGCCCTCCTCAAGGACTACGCCGACGTCCACTTCATGGCCGGCCACACGCACTACCAGCAAAACATCACATTTACCATCAGCGGCTCCACCAAAAACATCACAGCCTACGAGCACATCCACGGCGGCGCCTGCGGCGCATGGTGGAACTCCATCGTCAATGTTGATGGCGCGCCAAACGGCTACGGCGTTTATACCATCTCCGGCACCAAAATCACCGACTGGTATTCCAAACCCACCGGCTACAGCGACACCTACCAAATGCGCATGTATCGCGGCAACGCCAGCTTCGGCGGCAACTACGGCACATACACCTACGGACGGAACGCAAACGACGTCGTTGTTGACATCTGGAACTCCGACACCACCGGCAAATGGAAATTCGCCGTCTATGAGGACAACGTCAAAGTGTCCGATTCGCTGACAAAGCTCTCAACCTCGGCAAAGGTGGACGCCTATGCCGCCGGCTACCATGTCGGCGTCCTCGGCCGCACTTACGACAGCAGCAGCAACAACCACCTGTATTACCACACCCTGAAAAACGCCGCCGCAAAACATATTGAAATCCGAGCCACCGATCGCTTCGGAAAAACCTACTCGCTGTCCGACTTCACCACCGACCTCTCCGAATTCCCCGCCAACTTCGCCTCGCCCGAAATCACCACGCAACCGGCGGACGCCACCGTGATGGCCGGCAACCCCGCCACCTTCACCGCCGTCGTCAGCGGCACGCCAAAACCCTCGCTCAAATGGCAGTCCTCAAGCGACGGCGCCACATGGACGGACATCTCCGGCGCGACCACCGCGTCCCACACCATCCCCAACGCCACCATCGCGCAAAACGGCACGCTATACCGCCTCGCCGCAACCAACGCGCGCGGCCTCGCCACCAGCCACGCCGCCCTGCTCACCGTCAACCCCAACCTCGCGCTCGACGCCGCGCAAACGCTCAAGGCGCAGCTCCAAGCCACCGGCACCGCAACCATCACCGTGTCCGGCACGGTTGATCTCTCGCTCGTCGGCGGAGCCACCGTCGCCAAGGGCAAAACCATCGTCGGCGCGGACGCCACCTCCACCATCTCCGGAAACCTCACCCTCGCGGCGGGCGCGAGCGACACCATCATCCGCGGTGTGAACTTCACCACCGGCGCGCTCACCATCAACGGCGCGAACGACGTGGACGTTTCCCATTGCACCTTCACCGACGCCCCCGTCTCCATCACCGGCAACGCCGACAACATCGCCTTCTCGTGGAATATATTCACCGCCACACCCGCGGGCACCGGTTCGGCCATGACCATCTCCAACGCGGGCGCATCCACGGGCATCCTCCTCGATCACAACCTCTGGGGCGCCAACCTGAAAAACAACATGCCGGGCGCGACCAACGCCCGCGTTTACATGTATAACAACTACATCACCGCCACGGGCAACACCACCGCGACCATCGCCGGCGCGGGCGCGCAAATCCTCTCGGTGCGCAACATCTACCAAGGCGTGAAAAATCCGCTCACCAAGCAATCCTCCGGACGCCTCCGCACGACCGACAACATCATGGACGCCACCACCGGCACGACCGCGACCGGCGACGACAAAGTCTTTGTCCCCGGCTATGCGCACATCATCGACTCCGGCGACAGCAACACCGCCGCCTCCATCACCGCAAAAGCGGGCAACACCGCGGGCAAAAACTCCGCCACCCCCGCGCAAACAAACGGCGCCGCCAGCATCAGCGCAACCGTGACCGGCTCCGGCGCGAACAAAACCGCGAGCAGCGCCAGCGTTCCCCACGCGGGCGGCTTCACGCTCACCGGCAACGCAACCGGATTCACACCCACCGCACGGCAATGGTATCGCGACAACACCGCCATTGTCGGCGCGACCTCCGCCACCTACGCCGTCACCAGCGCAACCGCCGCCGCGCACGCCGGAGCCTACGCCGTGGCATTGACAACCAGCACGGGCGAAATCGTGACCTCCGGCGCGTTCACAGTGACGGTTGCCGCGCCCCCCATCGACACACCGGACACCGGCAACAGCTCCGGCGGTGGAGGCGGCGGTGGCGCGCCCTCGCTACTCCTCCTCCCCGCCCTGCTGCTCCTTCTGGCAGGGCGAACCCTCCGGCTGAGCCGCAAACGATAACCCGTCCGCAATCCGCCGCGCAACCCATCTCCAACTCCCATCAACTCATCACCATGAAAAAACAACATCACCACCACATCCGTAACTGTTCATTATTCGCCATGCTTTTTGCACTGGCGCTCGGCACGCTTCACGCGCAACACGACCCGTTCCGCGTCGAAATCCCCGACATCCCCGGCTACAAAACCCTCCGTTGCGACCTGCACATGCACACCGTGTTTTCCGACGGACAAGTCTGGCCCGCAGTCCGCGCCAGCGAGGCCTCCCGCGAGGGACTCGCCGCCATCGCCATGACCGACCACCAGGAGCGCCGCCGCAACGTTTACGACGAAAAAGTCTCGCGCAACTACTCCTTTGAAATCGCCAGCAAGGCGGCGCCCAAAAACCTCGTCGTCATCCCCGGCACCGAGGTCACCTACGGAATGCCCCCCGGCCACTTCAACGCCATCTTCATCAAGGACGCCGACGCCATGAGCACGACCGACTGGCGCAAGGCGCTTGAGGAGGCGAAAAAACAGGGCGCGTTCATCACATGGAACCATCCGCGCTGGGAAAACCAGCAGGCGCACATCACCCGCTGGCTCCCCGAGCACGAGGAAATATTCCAGAACGGCTGGATGCAGGGCATCGAAGTCGCCAACGGCAGCCTTTACAGCCCGCACGCCTTCCAATGGGCGCTCGATAAAAAACTCACCATGATCGGCGCGTCCGATGTGCACGCGCCCATCCAGAACGGCTATGATTTTCAAAAAGGCGAGCATCGCACGACCACGATCGTTTTTGCCAAGGAAGCCACGGCGGCGTCCATCCGCGAGGCCCTCGACAATCGCCGCACCGCCGTGTATTTTCGCGAGTTCATCTACGGTGAGGAACAATGGCTGCGCCCGCTCGTCGAGGCATGCCTCTCGGTCAAAGTTGCGCACAACGTGGGCTCCAACACCCAGACGCCCCGCTTTGTGGTCACCATCAAAAACAACTCCGGCCTGACCTTCAAACTCCTCAAAGTCGTGCCCGGTGAAAAACCCGCATTCTACCGCGACTACCTCGTGAAACCGCACTCCTCGCGCGGCATCGGCGTTGGCTTCCCCGACGAGACAGGCTCCGACGAGGTCGTTTTCCAAGTGAGCAATTTCCTCACTTCGCCCGAGACTCCGCTGACCTTCACGGTAAAACTCCCGAAAACACCCAAGGACAAAAGGGTCAAATCCAAGGCCAAGGCCAAGTAATACCGTTTGCGAATAAGTATTGATCTTTAAACGGGCAGGGCGGTTTCACGAAACCGCCCTGCTTTGTGTAGTGCGCACAAGGCCGCCGGCCGCGCAGTCTGCTCAGGATTGATTTTGCTCCGTGGCGGCCTGGTGCCGGTCCGCGATTTCGGCGAGGAGTTTTTCAGGGTCGCGGAAGAGCGCGGGACTCCAGATGCGATGGAGGCTCCAGCCTTGTGACTGGAGGATTTGCGCGCGGAAATTTTCCCACGCAACCGGGTCGGGTGTTTTTTTGTAGCGGTTGAAATCCGTGAGCACTCCGATCGTGACGTCGGCGGGCATGTGGGGGTGCGTGAGCGCGATGTCCACACAGAAGCCGTCGTTGCCCCAATAGACGGTGGAGCCGATGTTGCTCGCGGCGTGAAGGCGGCGGGCGAGGGCTTCGGCAAGCGCGGAGGGTTGCGTGGTTTCGTCGCGGAGGACTTGCGCATGCTCGTGACGGCGCGCGGTTTCAAGTTCGGTCTGCCATTCGTCGAAACGCGCGCCGAGGGTTTCGGCATAGCGGAGGTAGGCGTAGAGTTGGTGGCGTCCGGTGATGGAGCGTCCGGGCTCGGGCGGCGTGACGGAGGTATATTCGACGCGGGGGATTGAGGTGAGGACGTGGATGGCGTCGCGGGCGCGGGTGACGAGGACGTTGAGACGGCGGTCGCCGCCGATGCGCGAGAGGGCTCCAAAATTGCGGCGAAACTTGCCGTCCTTGTCGGGGCCGAACGTGGTGCAGATGATCATGTGGTCGCGTTCGTCGCCTTGCACGTTTTCGAGGTTTTTCACGAAGAGGCCCTCGAACGAATCGCGTCCGCGCCGGCGGCGGGCGGTTTCGAGTTTTTGGGCGAAGGCGGGATCGGCGGCGGCTTTTTCGTCGAGCGCGTCGATGATGAGATCGCGCTGGTTGAGGTTGAAGCAGGCGACGCCAATGGAGGGCGGTTCGGCGGTGTCGAGGAGTTCGGCGACGAGATTGGCGGCGGCGCGGGCCTCGGCTTCGTTGCCGCGTTCGTGGTAAACGCCGTCCACGTGGGTGAGGAGGATGGGGGCGTGGACGGCGCGGTTTTTCGGATGGCCGGGGATGGGCTGGAGGCGCTTGTTGTAGAAGGAGTCGTTGGAGAAGCCGATGAGCGCGGCGTTGCGCGAGCGGTAGTGGACGTCGAGAAATGCCTCCTGCACGTTGAGGTTGAGCGCGGCGCCGAGGAGGTCCTCGGTTTCGGATTGTTGCTGCGCAAAAACTTCCTCCGCGGTTTCGGCGGCGGTGTCGTTGCTTTCGGTGAGGGCGCTTTCGAAGAAGCGCGTGGGAGGGAGCTGCTTGGGATCGCCGGCGATGACGACGCGTTTGCCGCGGAGGAGAACGGGCAACGCTTCCTCGAGTCGGCACTGGCTGGCTTCGTCGAAAATGATGACGTCGAAGAGGTGGGCGCGGGGAAAAATCTGCGCGACGGTTGACGGGCCGGCCATCCAGACGGGGCAGAAATCGAAGAGCGGATCGCCTCCGGGAATGTCGGCTCCGGCGGCGATCATCTGGCGGAGTTTCATGGCGCGCTGGCCGCGGACAAAGAGGCGCTGGCGGAGCGAGGCGCCGAGTGTGTTGAGGCGTCCGCCGGTGGCGGCGAGGAGGCGGTCGCGCCAGACTTTTTGCCAGCGGTAAAGGATGAGCTGGCGCACGAGCGAGGCTTTCTCGGCGGTGCGTTCGAGTTTCTCGGAAAACGCGGCTTCGACGCGGTGCGTGTCGATGCGGGCGAGCGCGGGATTTTCGCGGAGTTGCGTCTGGATTTCGAGCGTGAGGGCGGAGAGGCGGAGCGCGGGCTCGGCGGTTTCCCAGGGGAGCGCGGCGTCGGCGGCGTGGGTGAGCGCGATGCTCAGGGCGGGCGAAAGGCGGCTGATCACGTCGGTGTAACGGACGCATTCCTCGAGCGTGTTTTGGAACTCGACGAAGCGCTGGGTTTCGACGGTGACGGCGGGGTTGGAGCGCCAGGCGTCGATGAGTTCGTCGATTGCGGCGGCGTGGAAAAGTTTCGTGGCGGCAAGGGTGTCGCGAAGGTCGATGAGCGCGGAGGCGCGTTGCGCGCCCTGGCGGAGGAGCGCGGGGAAATTGGCCGAGGTTGCCGGCTCGCCCAGCGCGGAGAGGGCTGCGGATTTCAGGTGGGAGTTGGCGGGAAGTGAGGCGGCTTCGAGGGCGTCGAGAATTGACGGAAGCGCGTCGGCGAGGGCGCGGAGGGTTTCGTCGGGAGGGAGCGCGTCGGCGGGTTGCGCGGCGTGGATGCGCTCGTGGACATCGGCCCAGAGGTGGCGGGCCTTGAGCGCGGCGTAGTAGGTTTGGGCGCGTTCGGCGGAGGCGCGGTCGAGCGGAAGTGCGAGCGGTTCGAGGGCGCGGCGCGCGGCGCTTTTTTTGGAGAAGGCGAAATGGCGTTTCCACGAATCGGCGAGCGGAAGCCATTCGCGGAGCGCAAGCAGGCGCTGGTTGCACTGGGCGAGCGCGGGGAGCGCACCCTTGGTCTGGAGGTGGAGTTCGCGGTCGAGGGGTTTGGCGAGCGGTTCTTTTTCGGGGGCGAGGGTTTCGATTTCCGCGCGCCAGTTTTGCCAGTGCGGATCGGCGGCGAGGCGCGCGGCGGTGGCGTGCCGGGCGTGCGCAATCGCGGCGTCGAGCCTGGCGGCGAGTTCGACGCGGGCGCCGACTTGCTCGTCGAGCGCGATGCCGGCGGAGAGCGGGGCGGCGGGCGAATCGGGGTAGCGGTCGAGTATCGAGGATTTGGATACAAGGTCGCGAAGTTGCGCGGCGGTGGCCGCGGCGGGCTTGGCGAGCCAGTCGGCGAGCGAAATGCCGACGCGGTTGCGAAATGGATTCTCGGGCCAGCGGGCGGCGAGGGCGCGCTGCACGCCTTCCTCAAGATCGACGCGGTGCTCCTCGATGAGCGCGGGCGTGAGGCCGTCAACCGCGGGGATGGGCGTGGCGACGGCACCCGCGAGTTCGAGCCATTTGCCGCAGGTATCGTGGAAGGAGGCGCAGCCGTCCGCGGTGGCGTGGAGGCTGTCGAAGTTTTCGCGGAGCTCGGCGTGGAGTTTGTTGAGGCGGGTGTTAATGCGGTCGAGCTCGGGGGCGGGGTTTGGGTGAAGCTGGTCCTGGGCGAGATTTTCGAGGCGTTCGCGGAGACCGAGGTAGAGGTCACGGCGATCGCGTTGCGGATCGTGAATGACGCCGCAGAGCGGGCCGAGGCCCATGCCGTCGAGGCGGTATTTGACGACGTCGAGCGCGGTGCGTTTGTCGCAGACAAAGAGGACTTTTTCTCCTCGGGCGAGGTGGTCGCCGATGACGTTGGCGATGGTCTGGCTTTTGCCGGTGCCGGGAGGACCGTGGATGACGAGGGCCGCGCTGTTGCGGGCGTGAAGAACGGCTTCGGCCTGGCAGGGATCGGCGTGCGTGACGAGAAGCTCGTTGGAAAAATCGCGCGCGGGGAGTTGCGCGTGGTCGCGAATGGCTTCGGCGGCGGCCTCGGCGGCGTGATGATCGGGATCGGTTTCGACGAGCGCCTCGGGCGTGAGGAAGGGGCGGATGGGGTTGTCGAGCGCGGGCTCGTTTTCGATCATCCACTGGGTGTCGCGGAGGAGTCCGGGATTGGTGACGGGAAAGAGGCCGAGGACGGCGCAGGGAAGGATCGCGGGGGCGTCGGGGAGCGCGTCGGTTTTGGGAACGGGCTGGAGCGGCGTGGCGGCGTCGAAGAGGGCGGGCGGCGGCGGTGTTTGCGCGCCGGGTTGCGGGAGCGGGATGCCTGCGGCCTTGGCGACGAGGTTGATGATGTCGGTGATTTCGCGCCAAGGGGCCTCGGCGTTGTCGTCGGCAAAAAGCTCGTCGGTGTCGGCGCCGGTTTTTTGCTCGATCCAGGCCATGAGCGCGGGGTTGGGTTGCACGAGGTCGGCGCCGTTACCGCTGGTGGAAATCGAGATGCCGGGGCGCGTGTCGCGGCGCACGGTGAGGTTGACGGGGACGAGTGCGAGGGGCGCGAGGATGCGGGCGCCGCGCGAGCGGGCGCGGGAGCCGTGGTTTTCGTCGCGCGCGGGGATGGAGAGGAGCGGGAAGCCGATGTAGAGGGCTTGTTCGCCGTAGTCGTTGTAGTAGTCAACGGCGTCGGCGGCGATCTCGCGGGTTTTGTTGAGCACGCGGGTCTGGCGCTCGGCGGCGGCGCGGGCGTCCTTCTGCTCGTCGGACCACTCGCTCTCGGGGTAGTCGGGTTTTTTGAAGGCGGGGGTCCTGGCGGGAAACTCGATCGACTTGCCCGCGGCGGAAAGGAGTTGCGCGAGAAACCCGGCCGCGGGATCGGTGCCTTGTAGGTGGCGGAAATCGTGAAGGTCGATGCGCTGGCGGCTGCCGTGGGGGCGTGCGTTGAGTCCGGGGCCGGAGGTGAGGCTCGCGTAGAGCCGCTGGAGCATGGTTTCGAGAATCATGGCGGAGGGTTAACCGAACACTGAAACACGAAACATGGGCGGAGCAATGGAGATATTTTTACGCGGCGAGCCGGTGCGCCCGCCGATAATTTCAAACGTCGCATCCCAAGCCCAAAACCGGAATGTTTTTGAACGGCTTGGGGTTTTGCCGAATGGAATTTTGAAATTCTAAAAATTAAAACGCCGGAGCCTAAAAAGCATCACTGTGTCGAGGTTCTGCGCCAGTCGATGAGTTCCATTTGGAGGAGCTTGCGGTCGTTGAAATGATTCCAGGCGATTTTGACGGCGATGTCGATTGGTTCGCCGACAGGGGGAATGCGTCCGGCCATTTTCCAAGCGACACCGAAAAGGCGGCGGCCAAGGCCGTCGTCAAAATGGAAGCGGAAATGCTGCTGTTTAAACACGTCCGGGCGATGATCGAGAACGATGCCGCGAATGCCGAAGACGGGCTCGGGGTTGCCCTGGCCGAAGGGATGCAGGGTGCAGATTTCGTCCATCAGGTTTTCGCGGACTTGCTCGGGCTGGAGCCATGCGGCGATGTCGAGCGTGGGCTCGGGAATGGCGCTTCCCGCATGGGCGACGACGGCTTTCTCGAACTGGTCGCGAAAGGTGTCGATGTTTTGATGCACGAGCGAGACACCGACGGCCATGGGATGTCCGCCCCAACTGTTGAGCTGTTCGGCGCAGGCACCGAGAACCTCGACGAGGTTGATGCCGTCAACGCTGCGCCCGGAGCCCTTGGCCTGCTCGGTTTCATGCCCGAGAACGACGGTGGGGCGGTGGTATTTGCGCGAAATGCGCCCGGCAACGATGCCGACCACGCCGGGGTGCCAGTTTTCGGAATAGAGAACAAAACCGGGCCGGTCGGCGTAGAGAGTTTCGACCATGCGCTCGGCCTCCTCGGTCATCTGGCGCTCGATGTCCTGGCGCTCGCGGTTGAAGGCGTCGAGTTCCTGCGCGGTCTTGGTGCAGAACTCGGCGTCGTCGGAGAGCATGAGCTCGACGGAGATGGCGGCGTCGGCGAGGCGTCCGCTGGCGTTGATGCGGGGGCCGAGGCGGAAGGAGACATCAACGGGCATGATGTCGTTTTCGGGGTTGACCCCGGCGACTTGCATGAGGGCGAGCACGCCGGGACGCTTTGTCTTTTGGAGAATGCGCAGGCCGGTGCGGGCGAGGATGCGGTTTTCGCCGTGAAGGGGGACCAGGTCGGCGACGGTGCCGAGGGCGACGAGGTCGAGCGAGTCGCGGAGTTTTATCTTGAAGGCGGTCTCGTTGTTTTCGGTGCGAAGCAGCTTGAGCAGGCCGTGCGCGAGTTTGAAAACGAGGCCGACGGTGCAGAGATTGCGCCAGGGTTCGTCACCCTCGTCCTCGGAGACGTGAGGGTTGACGAGAATGCCCTGCTCGAGGGTTTTCTCGCGGGAGCGGTGGTGGTCAACGACAAGGACGTCGATGCCCTGCGAGATGAGGTAGGCGACTTCCTCGTGCGAGTTGGTGCCGCAATCGAGGGCGATGAAGAGCTGGGGCTTGCCGAGTTCGAGGGCGCGGTCGATGGCCGAGCGCGAGAGGCCGTAGCCGTCCTCCATGCGTCGCGGGACGATGAAGCGCGGGAAGAGGCCGAAGGCGCGCAGGGCGTTGACGAGGAGCGCGGTCGAGGTGACGCCGTCCACATCGTAGTCACCAAGAACGACGACCTCCTCCTTGTTGGCGATGGCGGTGCGGAGCCGCGTGGCGGCTTGTTCGAGATTCTTGAGAAGGAAGGGGTCGTTGAGTTCGCTGAGCGTGGGATGCAGGAACTTGTTTGCCTCCTCCGGCGTGCTCAGGCCGGCGCGCATAAGCAGCTCGGCCAGCACGGGGCTCGCGCCCACGGCGTGGCTTAGTTTCTCAACCTCGGCGGTTGGAAAGGGCGTGTATATCCAGCGCATTGTGTGAAATGCGGAATGCGGATTTCGGAATGCGGAATGTATGCGGGCACGAGGGCGCGCGCTTTGCGGAGTGCGCGGATCATTGATTCCGCATTCCGCAATCCGAGTTCCGCATTCGTGTTATTCGCTGGCCTTGCTGGCGCCGGTCCACTCGTAGGTGGGCTTCACGTCCTGGTGTTTTTCAACGCGCTTGCGGTCGCCCCTGTGATACCAGTAGAAGACCTGCGAGGAAATGAAGATGGCGGAGAAGGTGGAGGTGATGATGCCGACGGTGAACGTGAAGGCGATTTCCTTGAGCACGCCGCTGCCGAATATGAAGAGCGACAGGGATGCGAGGAGCGTGGTCGTCGATGTCATGATCGTGCGGGCGAAGACCTTGTTGATCGCGGTGTTCACGATGTCCTTGAGCGAGCCGGTCATGTTGATGCGCAGTTCCTCGCGGATGCGGTCGAACACAACAACGGTTTCGTTGATCGAGTAACCGGTGATGGCGAGGATGCCGGCGACCATGGGCGCGGTGAACTGGAAGCCCAGGAATCCGTGGCCGATGATCACGAAAACGCCGACGGTCATGAGCACGTCGTGCGCCGACGAGAACATGGCGCCGATGCCGAAGCCGAGCTCGAAACGGAAGGCGATGTAGAGGAGCGTGACGAGCATCGCGATGGCGATGGCCGTGATGGCCTTCCAGAGGATTTCATTGCCGATGGAGGGACCGACGGAACTGACGCCAAGGCTTTGGAAATTGGCCTCGGGGAATTTGGCCTGGAGGGCGGAGACGAGTTTCGGCGCGTTGTTGTAAGTGGTGTCAACGCGGAGGATTTCGTTGTCGGAGCCGATGTCCTTGACGTAGGCGGGCATGATCTCGCCGATGCCGGCTCCGGTGGCGGCGGCGCGAATGGCGCCGGTGTCGACTTTTTTGTCCTTGTTGAACTTGAGCGAAACGGAGTCACCGCCCGCGAAATCGATGCCGTAGATTGCCTTGCCGGTGTAGATGATGCCGCCGACGCCGATGGCGACGATGAGCCACGAGGCGATGAGGGCTTTCCAGCCCCACTTCACGAAGTCCCAGTGCGGGGCCTTGCGGAGGAGGTGGCGCATGGTGATTTTTTTCAGCACGCCGCCGTCGACGAGAAGCTCGAGGAGCATGTGTCCGGTGATGAGCACCGAGAAGAGCGTGGAGCACACACCGATGGCGAGTGTGACGCCGAAGCCCTTGATCGGGCCGCTGCCGTAAATAATCATGACGGCGCAAATGAGGAGCTGCACAAAGTGCGCGTCGAGAATTGTCCAGAGCGCCTTCATGAAGCCCGCATGGTTGGCGGCGCTGAGCGATTTGCCCTCGCGTATCTCCTCGCGCATGCGCTCGAAGATAAGGATGTTGGCGTCAACCGCCATGCCGATCGTGAGCACGATACCGGCGAGTCCCGGGAGTGTGAGGGTGGCGTTGAAGTTGGCCATGACGCCGAAGATGATGACGACGTTGATGCCGAGCATGATGACGGCGAGGAGGCCGCCGCTCGAATAAAACATGATCATGAACGCGGCCACGAGCGCGGCGCCGATGATGGAGGCGCGCAGACCGCTGGAAATGGCGTCCTCGGCGAGCGAGGGCCCGATTTCGTATTGCTCCCTGACGTGCATGGGGACGTCGAGCGGATTATTGAGCACGGCGGCGAGGTTTTGCGCTTCCATGGTGGTGAAGCGTCCGGTGATTTCGGCGCCGTTGCTGTCGATTTCGTCTTTCACGCCGGGATAGGACTGGAGTTTGCCATCGAGCACGATTGCCATGCTGGCGCGAGCCTCGTGATTGCCGGATTGCTGCTGGAGTTGCTTGCTGTAACGGGCGACTTCGCGGGTGATTTCGGCAAACTTCACGCGGCCGGTGTCGGTGAACTCCATGTTGATTTGCGGCCTGTTCCACTGGTCAAGCGAGGCGTAGGCGCGCTTGATAATCTTGCCGTCGGCGAGGGGGCGGCGCTGCACAAAGAGGTCAACGGTGCCGCCGTCGTCATTTTCAGCGGAGGTCATTTTTTCGTAACCGGCGGGGATTTGCTCGCCGGGCTGACCGGTCGGATAAACAAAGGGATGCACGAGACGGAACTCCAGCATGGCGGGCTTTTGAAGGCTGTCCACGACGCCGGGGTCGTCCTTGGTGTTGACGCCGGGGAGCTGCACTTCGAGGCGGGTGTCGCCAACCGCGCGAATGATGGGCTCGGTGACACCGAAGGAGTTGATGCGCTTCTCGATGATTTCCTGCGCTTTTTTCAACTTGTCCGCGCGGGCGTCGCGGTCGAGGTCGGCGATGGCCTTGGCGTCAAGTTCGAGGGTGAACGCGACGCCGCCCTTGAGGTCGAGGCCGAGCTGGAGCTTGGCCTTGGATGACTTGAGCAGGTGCTTGAGGAGGATTTCATTCTTGGTGTCGGGGTTCTTGGAACGACCGACGTCGATGTCGGGGAAGTATTCCTTTTGGAGGTCAATCTTCCGGTCGCCGGCCAGCTGCTTGAGGCCGAGGTAGGCGGTGCGGGCGCGGCCCTTGTCCTTGAGCTCGACGGCCTCCTTCATGAGGGCGTTGAACTCGGATTGCTTGGCCGAGGCTTCGAGTTTCACGAAGTCGATGAATTCCTGGTCCTTGAGCGGAACCAGTGATGTTGCGCAAAAGACCACCACCGCAAGGCTGATGATGATCTTCCAGAGGTTACGTTTTATCATATGTTTGTTTTATTGGTTGAAATTGGTTGTGCCGCGCGGGGTTCGGGGAGTTTTCAGGTAACGGGGGGGCTGGGAAACGTAACGGTATTTTTGCCACCTTCTTCACGTTCCGGAGCCGTGTCCTTCGATGACATCCGGCGCCGGAATCGCGCGAAGCGCAGGGGCGGGGCGGGGTTATTTCTGGTCGTTGGCGCCTTTTTTCTTGATGACGGTCTGGACGAAGTTTTTCGCAACCTCGACCTTCACACCGTCGGCGATGCGAACCACGAAGCGGTCGTCCTTGCGGTTGGTGATTTCACCGAAGATGCCGCTGGCGAGCAGAACCTGGTCGCCGGAGTCGAGTTCGGAGAGGAGTTTTTGGTGCTCTTTTTGCTTTTTGCGCTGCGGGGCGATGAGGAGGAAATAGAACGCGACGACCATCAGGATGATCGGGCCGAATTGCATGAGGAAGTTGCTGCCACCGGAGGCGGGTTGACTCGCCGGCGCGCCTTCGGCCTGGGCAATGATTTGCAGTGCGAAATTGGAAATAGTGGCGATAGTCATGATTTGAGTGTTGAGTGTTTTGCGAAAAGAAAACACGAAGTAAACCAATCCTGCCGATTAAATAGCAAGCAACAAACCTTGGTCATTTTTTCTTTACACACATCTTGAAAAAACAATCCGCATCCACCTGGTCAGTCGAAAAATCCGAGGAACTTTACGGTTTCAATCGCTGGGGCACGGGGCATTTCGGCGTTGATGACGAGGGCTTTGCCGAAGTGCGGCCCGTTCCGGACGGCCCGACAATTCGCATCATGGACGTCGTTGACGAGGCCGCGGGCATGGGCATCAAGGCGCCGATGGTGATCCGGTTCCAGGATTTGCTGCGGCACCGCGTGCAACGGCTCAACCAGGCGTTCCGCCGCGCGATCCGCGAGGAAAACTACAAGGGCGACTATCGCGGGGTGTTTCCCATCAAGGTCAACCAGTTGCGCGAGGTGGTCGAGGAAATCATGTCGGCGGGAAAGGTCTACAACCACGGGCTTGAGGCCGGCTCCAAGCCCGAGCTCATGATCGCGCTCGCGATGCACGACAGCAACCAGCGCCTCATCATCTGCAACGGTTACAAGGACAACGACTACATCCGCCTCGCGCTCCTCGGGCGCAAGCTCGGCAAGCGCATCATCATCGTCATCGAGCAACTGGGCGAGGTGGACGACATCATCCGCATTTCGCAGGAGCTCGACGTGAAGCCGTTCATCGGCTTTCGCATAAAACTCCAGACGCGCGGCGAGGGCAAATGGTCGTCGTCGTCGGGCGACAACGCAAAGTTCGGCCTGAACACCGCAGAAATCCTTTTTGCCATTGAAAAACTCAAGGCCGCCAAGCTCTCAAAATCGCTGAAACTGGTGCATTTTCACATCGGCTCGCAGGTGCCGAACATCCTCACGATCAAAAACGCCGTCGTCGAGGCCACGCGCTTTTACTGCCAGCTCGCGAAAATGGGATTCCCGATGGGCTACCTCGACATCGGCGGCGGACTCGGCGTCGACTACGACGGCTCGCGCACCAACTTCGAGTCCTCGATGAACTACACGCTCGAGGAATACGCGCGCGACGTCGTCTCGAACGTCATGGACATTTGCGAGGCCTCCAACGTGCGCGTGCCCGACCTCATCAGCGAAAGCGGCCGCGCCATCGTCGCGCCGCACTCCATGCTCGTCGTGGAGGTTTTCGAGCGCATCAACAAAAAGGAGACGCTCCGCCAGCAGCACCTGCCGAAGCAAAAGCACGACATTGTTTACGCGCTCGAGGCGCAGTTGAAAAACAAGTCGCGCCTCGGACGCCTCGAGCGCTTCCACGACGCGCTCCAGAAAAAAGAGGAGGCGCTTTCGCTCTTCAACCTCGGCTACCTCGACATCGAAAACCGCGCCGCCGCCGAGTCGCTCTTCTGGCAGATCTGCGAAAAAATCGACCACGAGGGCAACGAGTCCGGCTACCAGCCCGAGGAGTTGCGCGACCTCAAAAAACTCCTCGCCGACCAATACGTCTGCAACTTTTCCGTCTTCCAATCACTCCTCGACCACTGGGCGCTCGATCAACTTTTCCCCGTCGTGCCGCTGCACCGCCTCAAGGAAAAACCCACCGTCAACGCGATCCTCGTGGACATCACCTGCGACTCCGACGGCAAAATCGGCAGCTTCATCGACCTGCAGGACACGAAGGACTACCTCACGCTCCATTCGCTCAACGGCAAGCCCTACTACCTGGGCATATTCCTGACCGGCGCGTATCAGGACATCATGGGCGACCTGCACAACCTCTTCGGCCGCGTGAGCGAGGCGCACGTCTTCCTCGAACCCGACGAACCGAACGGCTTCTACATCGAGGAGGCGATCAACGGCAGCCGCATCGCCGAGGTGATCGAAGGCGTGCAATACCAGTGGGAGGAACTCTGCCGCCGCATGAAGGCGCAAATCGACACCGCGACCCGCAAGGATTTGGTGAAGCCGCGCGAAGGCGTGCGCCTGCTGGAATTCTACGAAACCCAGCTCCAAACAAAAACCTACCTGAACATCGAGCGCGCAAAGCGAAAAAAAAGGCAGAAAAAGTAGACCGGGCTCTCCGCGCCTCCGCGAGGCAAGCCCCCACCCCAGCCCGGCAAGCCTCCGACTTGCGCGCCCGCATCCCCTTCTCGCCACGCTTGTCAAAATGCCGCGAGCAAACGGTCCATGTCCACGTGATCCATGATGAGCTTTTTGATCACGGGGAATTTGTCGGTGTCCTGCGGCTGCGTTTTCACGGTCATGCTGTGGATGCGCGAGGAGACATCGTAACATTCGCGATGCGCGGCGATCACGGGAATTTCCGTCCGCTGGAGCAAGTCCATCAGCTTCGGATGCGGCATGATGTCGTTCGAAAGGATCAACCCCGAAATCGTTTTTTCACCCGAGAGCTGCGCGCTCGAAATGGCGGCGAGGATGATGTCGTCCCGGTCGCCCGGCGTGATGATCACCACGCCCGGTTGCAGGTAATCGACAATGCCCTTCGCCGTCATCGCGCCGACAATCACGCGCTCGGCGCGGTGCACCGGCGCGTTCCAGTGGCCGTTGAGCCAGCGCCCGTCGATCTCCTCTGCGATTTGCGAAATGCTCGGCGTCGAAAGCATCCGGTGAATCGGCAGCACGCCGAGAAGCGGCACGCCGAGGCGGCGCAGCCCCTCGCCCGCGTATTCGGCAATCATGTCCATCTTGTCGGGCTCGACCTTGTTGAGAATCGCGCCGATCACCTCCACGCCGGCCTTGTCAAAAAGCGCCTTGTTGAGCGCGATTTCGTCGATGGGGCGCCCGATGCCTCCGGGCGAAACGAGGATCACTTTTGCGTTAAGCAGCTGCGCGACGCGCGCGTTCGAAAGGTCAAACACCGAGCCGACGCCCGCGTGCCCCGTGCCCTCGATGAGCGTGAAATCCTTTTCCCACGAAACCCGGTCAAAGGCGCGGCAGATTTTATCCTCGAGCGCGGCGAGCATCTCGTCGGGCTGCTTGAGGTAGCGACGCGTGAGCGTGCTGTCGATTGTCACCGGGCTCATGCTCTGGATCGGCACGCTCACCTTGTAAATAACGTCGAGCAGGTAGGAGTCCTCGTCGATGAGCGTGCCCTCAATGGTGACGAAACGCTGGCCCACGGGCTTGATAAAGCCCACGCGCGGATAAAGCGCCTGGAGCGCGGCGTAAAGGCCGAGGCAGGTGGTCGTCTTGCCGTCGTTCATGCGCGTGGCGGCGACAAAGATGCGCTTCGTCTCGGTGTTGGTCGGCTTTGTCAGCAGGGGAAGCGCGGGTTGCTCGAAAGGATTGGCGGTCGGTTCGGAGGACATGCGGAAAAATTATGAATCAGAATTTAAAGACAACGCGATGAGACGGATCAGAAAAACAATCGGGTGAAATTTGAATAATGCACAGGCTTGGACTTTCTAATTTCTAATTTCCTCACGTTCCGTAGAGCAGCTTGTGGTCGATGGCCTGGCAGCCGACAATGACCGCGGCGCCGTAAACATCGTGCGCGCTGGAACCGCGGCTGATTTCCGCGGCGGGACGGCTCAGGCCGGTGAGAATTTGCCCGTAGGCGTAGGAGCCGCCGAGTATGTTCACGAGCTTGAACGCAATGTTGCCGCTGGCCAGGTCGGGGAAGATGAGGACATTGGCGCGACCGGCGACGGGACCGCCGATTTTTTTTGTCTGCGCCGTGAGCGCGTCGAGCGCCGCGTCGGCCTGGATCTCGCCCTCGATCTCAACGGTGAGCCCCGCCTCGATTGCCTTGACGCGGGCCAGTTGCGTCGCCCTGCGAACCCTCACGATGGACGGATGCGACGCATCACTGTGCGTGGCCCAGCTGAGCATCGCGATGCGCGGCGTCTCGTTTGTGATGTGATATGCGATCTGCGCCGTGGACACGGCGATGTCGGCGAGCTGCTCGGCCGTGGGCTCGGGAATCACGCCGCAATCCGCAAAAAACAACGTGCCGTCGGAGCCGACCTTGTGCTCGTCGAAGGCGATGATCATGAGCGACGCGACATTTTGCGCGTGCTCGTGCTTCGGGATGATTTGGAAAAGCGGACGCAGCGCGCTCGACGCAACGCGCGTGGCGCCGCCGACGAGGCAGTCCGCCTGCGCGTTGGCGAGCATCATCGTGGCAAAGTAGCTGGTGTCGCGCATGGTGTCGCGCGCCTCGTCGAGTGAGATTTCCTTGTCGCGACTTCTGCGCAGCTCGGCGAATTGCATCGCAAACGGCTCGAACTCCTCGCTCTGCGCGGGGTCGATGATGCGCATGCCCTGAAGGTTGATGTCGAGGCGCATCGCGGAGTTTTTAATAAGCGTGCGGTCTCCGAGCAAAATGGGCGCGCCCATGCGGCTCGTGACCCACTGGCGCGCGGCCTGGAGTATGCGCGGGTCGTTGCCTTCGGCGAAAACGACGCGCTTGGGGTGTCGTTGCAATTTTGCGGCGAGTTTGGGGATGATCGGCATTGAAAACAGGAGAATGCGCGCCTTCGCGCCCTCGTCAATGGCTCGTTCAATCGCCAATGGCGCCCGAAACAAACAGCGCAAAAAATCATTCCCCGGCGATCTCGATCACCTTGCCCGCCGCGCTCGAATACACGAACAGACGCACTCGCGCCTTCGGGAAAAATCCGGTCACGCAACGTCCGTAGGCGCGCAACTGCGGCGCGTATTCGTCGGCGAGCCGCGCCAGCAGCGCCTCGTCGCTTTCGCCCGCGCGCCGCCGGTTGGTTTTCCAATCGACCACGCGCGCCTCGTTCGCCGCGGCGTCGTGAATCACCATGTCCATGATGCCGTCAACCCACGCGTCGCCCGCCTCGTTTGCCGGCGCGAAGATCGGCAGCTCCGCCTCGCGCGTCCAGCGCGGCTCGCGCAATTCGCGCAGCGTTTCGCCCGTCTGAAAACGCCCGAGCTCCTCGCGTCCGCGCGCAAGGCCGGCCTCGCCGCACCGCTCCCGCGCGGCCTCCAGCGATTTTTCGAAATACGCGGACAGCGCGGCATCGTCCGCGTCCCACGGCAGCGACTCCATCACGCCATGCCACCAAAGCCCGTATTCAATCGCCTCGTCGCCGTCGCGCGCCGGCCGCAAGTCGTCCGCCGTCGCCTCGTGAAGCGCGCCGCGCACCGCGTCGAAGTGCGCGAGCTGGTGCGGCAGCACGCGCGCCGGAAGCGGCGGCAATTCCGCTTGCGCAAGGAGCGGCGGCGTCCCGTTGCCGGACGGGGAGGATGCCCCGCCCGCCCCACCCTCTTGCGCCACGCCCGCCGCATCCGCAATTTCCGCATCGCTTTCGCACAATGGCAGCGCCTCGATCAAATCCACTCGTCCGAAAATATCCGCGAAGCTCGCGCCGTTTCCGGCTTTCCCAAAACCGCCGCCGCCCCACGGAATCACGAGCCTCTTTTTCGCGCGCGTGAGCGTGACATACAGCAGCCGCGCCTGTTCGCGCTTCGCCTCGCGGTCGCGCGAGACGCGCATGTCCTCCGGCATGCTGGCCGTGTCAAAATATACGACCGGCCCGACGCCCGGCACCTCCGGCACGAGCTGCATCCCCGCCACGGGAGGCTTTTGCTGCGGACGCCAGAAACCGAGCGGAATCACGACATCCCATTCCAGCCCCTTCGACGAGTGCGAGGTGACGAGGTTGATCGCGTCGCGCTCCGCCTTGCCCGTCGGGCGCTGCTCGTCGAGCCCGTCGAGCAAATGCGCGAGCCACTCGCGCGGCCCCGCGCCCTCGAGCCCGAGCGTCGCCGCGTTCGCAAGCAGCCGGTGCAACTCGTCCGCCAATTCGCCGCCCGGCGAGATCGCGAGCGCGCGCTCCTCGATTTTGCACGCGCGCGCCAGCTCCTCCGCAAAGCGCGCGAGCGGCAGGCCGCCGTCGTTGGCCCGCAGCACAAACGGCCGCATCGTCTCAAGCGCGTCGCGCAACGGCCGCGGGTGCTCCTCCGGCGTTTCCCATAGCCAGTTGCGCCCGCCCTTGCCCAGCGCGTCCAGCTCCGGCTCGCGGATTTCCGCGGCGAGCAGCGCATCGCTCACGCCGAAGACCTCGCGCAGCACGCCGAACCATTCGAACGCGTTGTCCGGATCGCAAATCACCGCGAGCAGTCCCGTCATCCACGCGTAAACGGGGTTGTCGCCGCAGCGGTTTCGCCGCGCCTGCAACGCGACCTTGAGCCCGCTTTCCTTCAAAATTTTTCCAACGGTAACCAGCCACGGATTGGCCGGCGCGAGCAGGCACACGTCGCCCCACTCCCTCGCGCCCACGCCCGCCGGCCCGCGCGCCTTGAAAAACGCCGCGAGCTGAAGCGCCTCCAGCTGCATCCATTGCTCGACGCTGAGCCTGTCGTCGGAAGGGAGGCGCAACTCGATCCGGCACGCCGCGCCCTCGGCGTTCGACGGGCCGGGAATCAACGGCTGATACGGCACCTGCAACAGCGGCGGCTCCGCGCCCTCCGCCGGCGGCAGCCCGTAATTAAAATCGTGGCCCTCGCCGAACGCGCCCGGAAACGCCCCGTTGAAAAGCGCGATCGCGCGGCGCGGCGTGCGAAACGTCACGCTGAACTCAAGCTTCTCGCCGCCGTCGCCGCGCTCGAACGCCGCGAGGTGCCGCGTGAAATTGCGCACGTCGGCGCGGCTTCCGTAAATCGCCTGCTGCCCGTCGCCGACCATGCAAAAATGTCCCGGCCTCGGCGCGGGTCCGGCCTTGCCCGCGCGCGCGTCGGGCCACGTGCCGAGCGCCGCGCCCGGCGGCCGCGCGATCTCCACGAGCACGGCGAACTGCATCGGGTCGGTGTCCTGCGCCTCGTCGAGAATCACGCGCCAGCCCTCGGCGCGGATTTTGTCGAGAAACGCCTCGTTGTGCAAAACGGCCAGCGCCGTTTCGACCTGATCGGCAAACGTCTGCACGCCGCGCTCGAAGCGCCAGTTGCGATAACGCTCGGACAGCTCCGCCGCGAGCGTCGCGCTCGCCGCCGCCAGCCAGCTTTTCATCGGCGCGAAAAACCGCGCGTAGTGCTCCTTGATCTTAGCGGCCGAGCCCTCCGGCGAGATGAACGGCAGGAAAGTTTTTTCCTCGCGAAAACGCCGCGCCCATTCGTCGGCGTTTTGCTGGTTGCGCCTGAGCGCGTCGGCGGATTTTCCCGCGCGCGTGCCCAGCGCCATGATTTCATCGAGCGCCCGCGCGTCCGGGCCGGGCGGCAGGCCGGCGGGCTTGCGCGCGCGCAACTCCTTCGCGACCGACGCGGTCATTTTTCCCGCGAGCCCGAAAATGCCCGGCAGCGGCATGTGCCGCAAAAACGCGCGCAACTGCTCCGCCGAGAGAGCGTCGAAACGCATCGGGTCCTGCTCGACAAACTCCTCCCAGCACGCCGCGTCGCCGTCGCTGACCACCTCGGGATTCAGGTTCACGCCGAGCGCCTGTCCGTGGCGCTTGGCCAGCGTGAGGCAGAAGCCGTGGATCGTGCCGAAAAACGCGCGCTCCAGATGATTGAGCGCGGCCTGGCCCGATTGATTTGGGTAGGGCGAAGCCTCCGGCTGAGCCGCATCCGGGAAGTCATTGCCATTCGACGGCTCAGCCGGAGGCTTCGCCCTACCTTCCGCGAGCCGCCGCAAGAGCACCGCGCGCGCGCGTTCGCCGATTTGCTGCGCCGCCTTTTTTGTGTAGGTGACGACGGCGGTTTTCGGCAGCATGACCGCCGCCTCGGGCGACATCGCCATCGCGGCAAGCCGCTCGGAAATCGCGGTGGTTTTCCCCGAGCCCGCGTTCGCGCTCACGGCAAAATTGCTCCGCCACTCGTTGCGGAAACGCTCGCGCGGCCCGGCGTCGGCGAGGGGTTGTTGTGCGTTCGCGTCACTCATGGGAGACCGCCTTTCCAAACGTCACCCCGTGCTTCGCCTTGAGCACCGCGTGCGGAATCGGCGCGCACGCGATCGGCCAGCCTCCGCCGCCAAACGAATACTCCGACCGGTCCTCCGTCAGCGCGCCGTAACGCCCCCCCTCCAGATAACGCTTGATCTGCCGCAACCCCGCGAGCGCCTCCGGAAGCTCCTCCATGCCGATGCACGCCGGCTCGCTTGCGTCGGGTTTGAAGAGCCACACGCGACCGTTCGCGGCGCCGAGCGTCCGCGCGGCCTCCAGATATATCCCCAGTTGCAACAGCTCGCCCTTTTTCGACATCGCCGCCGCCGAGAGCGTGCCCGCCCTGCCGGTTTTGAAATCAATGATGTCCGCGCTCGCACCGTGAAAATCCGGTTTGTCGAGCCGCAGCAAATCCATGCGCCCGCTCACGCAAATGCGCGAGTCCTCGTCCGCGGGGTCGAGCTGCAGGCGCGTATCGCGGGGCAGTGAGTATTCCGTCGCCACAAAACCACCCGCATCGTGCGCGAAGATTTTTCCCAGCAACGCGTGGCACGCCTCCGCCAGCTCCATGTGGAAGGACTCCCAATACGCGTCGTCCGGCCACGCCTTGCGCAACTCCGCAAGCGAGGCGTCGAGCTGCGCGCGCGCCGCGGTCCCGGCGGGCATGGTGCAAAACTGTCCCCCCGCTGGATCGCCGCGCAACGCGTCAGCGAGCAACCGGTGCGCGAGCTGTCCGCGAATCTTGTTTGGCGCGCGCTCGAACACCCCCCAGTCCACCGCGCCCGCGCCCAGCACCGAGCTGAACCACAGGCTCGCGGGATCGCCCGCGCCGGCCTCGATCTGCCGCACGCCGAGCCGCACGTCGGCGAGCTTGCGCGGCGCCGCGCAGAAAAAGTATTCATCAAATGGATACGCCGGATCGCGCCGCGACTTCCAGACGGCGAGCCAGCCCGTGGGGGCGCACCTGGCGTGCGCCCTCGTGTTCGAAGAATCATCGGCTTGCGCATCCCCAACGCAATCGGGCGCAAGGTGCGCCCCCCCGCTCCGCCGCGCCAGCCGGTCGAAAATTTCCTCGTGCCCCGGCACCGCGCCGCCGGCCGCGTGCGAGAGCGCCTGCCAGCGCACGCGCTCCACCCAGCTGTTCGGCGCGAGCTTCAACTCCGGCTCCTCCTCGTTGAAAAGCGACGCGGTGAAAACAATGCCCTCGCCCGTGTCGCGCGCGAGCGCCGCGTAGCCGCGCTTCTCCAAGAACGCGCGGTCGTCCGCCGTGAACAAATCGATGCCGCCGTGGCCGCGCGCGTTGAGCGCGGCGCGCGCCTCGTCGGGCAGCCAGCAGCTCGCCTCCTGGCGCTCGGGCCACACGCCCGCGTTGGCCTCGACAAAAATCAGGTGCGACCAGACGCCGCCCTCGGCGCGCCGGCGCGTCGTCAGCGTGACGCGCGCGAAACACCCGCGCCCCGGCACGCCCTCCGCCGCGCCCTTCGCGGGAATGAACGACTCGATCAGCGAAAACACAATCGGCGCGGGCAGCACCCGCTGATCGTGCCGCGCAAACTCATCCAGCGCCGCGCGCCCCGGAATCTCGCCGAGGTTGAGGCGTTCGCACGCCGCCGAAAAGCACTTGAGCGCGTCGGCGAGCGAGAGCCGCTCCGGCCACGCAAACTCGTTGTCCGCGCCGAGCAATTTTTCCACGCACACCACGGCGACATCCTTACACTCGCGACGTTCTTCCGCGCGTGCGATCAGCGTCGGCATGCACTTCGCGAGCGAGTGCGTCTGGTGCTCGTCGAACAGGCGTTCGCACACATCGCGGGCGGTGGCGAGCGTCTGCCCGTTCGCCTCGCCCGTCGCCTGCAATAACGGCCACAGCGCGAGCAAGTCCTCCAGGCGGCAGTCGTTGCGGTAAAACGCAAGCAACGCGCGCTGCGCTTGGATTTCGACCGGCACCGGCGCGGCGGTTTCGAGCTGGTCGACAAACGCGATGCCGCGCTCCACGAGCAGCTCCGCGAGCCGGAGGTGCGCCGCGTCGCTCGTCGGAAAAACGACGCCGATGTTTTCCGCGCCCCGCTTGAGCAGCGCGTCGATTTTTTCGCACGCAAGCTCCATCTCCGCCGCGCGCGTGGTGCCGACAATCACGTCCGACTGCGCCTCGAGCGAGCGCGCCGCCTCGTCCGGCAAACCGTCGCTCGACGCCCAAACCTCGGCGACATTTTCGCACGACGCCGGAGGCTCGCCGGGCTCGTCGATCGGAACGGCGTTTGCGCCAAGCGCGGTCTCCCACAATTCGATCCACGTTTCGTCGAGCGCCTTGCGCCCGCGAAATTCCGGCTCGGGCAGCGTGAGCGTCACGTCGTCGAAACAGCGTGCGAACGCGGCGACATTAAAAAACTCCCCGCGCTGCTCGGCGCTGAAACCGTGAACGAGCAGGCGTCCGCGAATTCGCGGGCCGGGCTCGTCGTCCCGCACAAACGCGGCAGTCTGGCGCGGCGCAAAATCACAGCCGAGTTTTTCCACCCACGCGGCCAGCTCGCCAAACACCCCGCGCAAAATTGGCTCGGGAAAATCATCCGCCGAAAACCCGCTTTTTATCAGGTCGTCGAAATCGCCGAGCGCCCGCTCGCAATCGCTCTGAAGGCTCTTGAGAAATCCCCACTCCGGGCGATCCTCCTCGCGCGCGGGATCAAGCGGCTCCAACCGCCGCCCGATGATTTCGCGCAAGCCGAACAGGAGAAATTCGCGCCCCAGCGCCGGACGAAAACGCCCCGGCTCCATGCGCGCCAGCCAGCGCGCGCGCGCCAGCCCCGGCGTGAGCAACTCGACGCCGAACAGCGAAATGCCGAGCTCGAGGCAGCGCTGTTTGAACGCATGCGCCTGCCCGCGCGTCGGCACGACCACATGGCTGCGAACGAGCCCTCGCGCATGTCCGTCGGCGGCAAGCCACGGCGTCACGACATCCCTCCACGCGCTCTGCATGTGACGGTAGAGGTGAATGGCTGCGGGCATGGTGGAAAGCGAAAAGCGAAGCGCGCGCGCGGTCAATGTTTTGAGTCGGCGACGCGTGGAAAAAGAGCGCCCGGCGAAGGGGCGCAAAAAAGCCCCGGACGCTTTTCGCATCCGGAGCTTTGTATTTGAAAATTGGATACTCTTTATCCGGCGCTTATTTCACGAGCACGACGATTTCGGCGCGACGGTCCTTGGCCATGACTTCCTCGGAGCCGCGTTCGACGGCCTGTGTCGAGCCCTTGGAGCGCACGTCGACCTTGGCAGGGTCGATGCCAATGGTCGTGGCATATTTTTTGGCGGAGCTTGCACGGCGGCTACCAAGAGCCATGTTGTATTCGGCGGTGCCGCGCCAGTCGCAGTGGCCTTCGAAGATGACGCGATACTGCGGGTTCTTCGCGAGATAGTCTTTGATCGCCTGGAATTTCGAGCGCTCCTTCTGGTCAATCGCCGAGCGGTCGAAGCCGAAGTAAATCGACTGGAGCTCGGGGACGTTGCGAATCTCGCCATTTTGGTTGGCAGAAGGGGTATTGCGCTGATCTATGAGCGTGTGTGTGGATGTCGTAACATCCGTAACATACGTGGGGGGAACGTAAGTGCTATCAGTGGGATTATATTCTGCCGCACCCCTGTCGCCGAGAAGCGTTTGGTCGGGTGTTGGGCGGGCGTCACGGGAGGCTTTTTTGGTCGCGCAGCCAGTGGAAAACAGGAGCAATGCGCCGGCGACGGCGAGGATGAGCTTTTTGCTGAAGATGTTCATGGTTGATTGGGAAAAAAGTGGTGTAAGTTCGAACTTATCGTGCAATGCCGTTGGCTCGGCAAGTTATTTATCCTCGTTTTTCGTCATTCTTGCGCGGAATACACCAAGCCAAAACTGCAGGCGCGGGGAGCCCAAGTTACGCGTCGAGTTTCATGTGTTTTTGAAAAATTTCCCCCGTGAAAACACATTGGGGCAAAATATGATAACTATTTTGATTTCCAACATATTACACTCTAGCCGCCCTGAATCCATGCAGCGCTTGGAATTTTTGCCCCATGTGCGCGGGGTGCAACAGTTGCATCAGCGAGCGTTTGCGCGAACCCGCCCCGGCGGCGCACGCGGCATCCTCCGCGAACGCGTTTTCCAAATACTTGCCGGCATGGCGCACAAAAAACGCCTCCTGTGACTCGACTCGCGGCGGGGAAAAACCGTTTTCGGCCAGCGCCTCCGCAAGCCAGTCCCAGCAGATGTGGCACGTCAGGTCTTGTTCGCCGGGGTGCGCGAGCAAGTCGTTCGATTGCATGTGGCGGTGATACGCGCGCGCCGTGCCCGCCGGAGTCGTCTCGAGAAGTTCGCGCCAGCTTTTTCCATAATCGCACGCGAGGAAAAGTCCGCTCCACGGTTGCGCCGCGATTTCACGCGCAAGCGCGCTCGCGGCCAGCGGCAAATCGAGATGCCAGCCCCCGGGCATTGGCGCGGGTGGCAATGGAGGCGCGTCGCGCATCGGAGCGCCTTCAATCGCGGGCAGTCCTGTTTCGATTAGCGCGCCCGCGCGCGCATCCAGCGCCACGCCGAGCTCGCGCCACGCGCCGTCGCGAAACACAAAACGCCGAAATGGCTGCGCGTCGAAAAGCTCGTTCGAAAACACCACGCATTTTCCCGTCAGCGCGGCATTGCCCGCCACGGATTCGCCGACCCTGATCGTGCGCGCGCGCGCGAACGGATGCGCCACGCCCGCAAGCACGCCGCCCCCGGGTTCCGCGCCGATTTCAACAAAAACATAATCGCGCAAATCCGCGCCCGCGTCCTGTTCGCGCAAAAGCTTTTCCGCCGCCGCGCAAATCAGCTCGCCAAAAACCGGCCCGCTCGTGCTCGCCGTGAAAAAATCCGTGCCCTCCCCGCGCCCCACGCGTTTGCGATCCCGCCGGTAATAACCGAGCGCGGGATCGTAGAGCGCCAGCGCCATGAAGCGATCAAACGGCATCCGCAAAACACCGTCCGCCCCGGCATCGGCGCGCGCGCGAAAAAGCTCAAGAAAATCGCTCATGGGAGGTGAGGTTGAATTATGACAGAACGGTTGACGAATCCATTTACAACAAGACCGTTGAGCCACAGTCTATATTTTCAAAAATAATCCGCAGCCCGTGAAGCCCTCCCATTCATCCACATTTCGAACCATCCTGACCGTCGCCTGCGGTGTCGCGCTGGGGATACTGTTGATTGGCGGCGTCGAGCGGGTCGCGATTGCGATCGGCATTCTGCCCGACGGCGAGCTGCGCAAGGCGTCCGCCTATGTGCGCGATGTGATGACGCTCGTGAACAACAAATACGTGGATCCGGAAAAATCGCGCGCGCCCGAGCTCGCCAAATCCGCGCTGCACGGCGTCCTCGAATCGCTCGATCCGCATTCCGAGTTTCTTGAGGAAAAATATTTCCGCGAACTCGAGGAGGGAATGACCAGCGAGTTCGGCGGCATCGGCGTGCAGATCGAGCTGCGCAAGGAGCGCGTGCGCGTCATCACCCCGATGCCGAACACGCCCGGCGAGCGCGCGGGCATCCGGCGCGGCGACGAAATCAGAAGCATCGACGGCGTCGCGCTTGAAAATCCGACAATGGACGGCGTCGTGGAAAAACTGCGCGGCAAACCCAAGACCAAGGTTGACGTCGGTTTATTCCGCGCATCGGAAAATCGCGAGTTCACCGTCACGCTCACGCGCGAAAAAATCCAATCCGAAAGCGTCCGCAATGCGCGCCTGCTGGAGGGCGATGTCGGCTACCTCCAGATCACGCAATTCACCGACCGCACCGGCGAGGAATTCTACAAGGCGCTCAACACACTCGCCTCGCAAAACGCAACCAGCCTCATCATCGACCTGCGCAACAATCCCGGGGGCGTCCTCGACTCGGCGATTGATGTGGCGGAGCCGTTTTTCAAAAAAGGAGAGTTGATCCTGTTCACGCAGGGCCGGGCGCCGGGGGATCGCGAGGAGTTTCGCTCCGGCTCGGACGAGCCGCCGATCGACGTTCCCGTGGCGGTCCTGATCAACGCGAACAGCGCGAGCGCGGCCGAAATCGTGGCGGGCGCGTTGAAGGACACAAACCGCGCCGTGATCGTCGGCGAGCGCTCCTTCGGCAAGGGTTCGGTTCAAAGTGTTTTTAAACTTAAAAACGGCGAGGGCATGCGACTGACAACCGCCCGTTATTTCACGCCAGGCGGCGTGACCATCCACGAGCGCGGTGTCGCGCCGCAGATCGAAGTTGTGCTGGAGCCGAAGGAGGAGGAAAATATCGGGCTGCAACTTTCCCGACCCGACCTCGCCGCCGACCCCGCCGAGTTCAAGGAGCGCCTCGGAACGGAAATAATGCCCGACCGCCAATTGCAGGCCGCCATCACCGCGCTCCAAGGCGTGACGATTCTGGGCCGCCAATGAGCGCGTCGCCGGAAACGCGAAATCCCTTTCTTGAACCGGCCCCCAAAAACCTTACGGTTGCCCGCACAACAAACAGTTTCCGCCCGAAACGGGCGTTGCTTTTTCACCTCCCGCAAAACCAAAAACATCCCTGACACATGACACATCGACTCCGCCGGTCATTGACCGTCTCGCTCGCATTGCTGACCTGCGCGTTTGCGAACGCCGCCCTCACACCCGAGCAACTGCCCAAAAACCTCGGCCCCAATCTCGCGCTTGGAAAACCCTACTTCTCGAGTGACATAAACAAACACGGCTGGGAACCCGGCCTCACCAACGGCTCGTGGGTGACCGACAAGGCCAACACCTACGCCTCGGGCAACACCAACGAATTTCCAAAAGGCGTCGTCATCGACCTCGAAAAAACACAGGAAATCTCGTCCATCTTTGTCGGCACGCCGAATTTCGGCTCGACGAAAACCGTGGTCATCGCAACCAGCGAAAACGGCAAAAAATACAAGGATGTCGGACGCCATGATTTTGAGCTGGGGAAAAACGACAACCACCTCTACAAATTCAAACCCGTCAAGGCCCGCTACGTCCGGCTCATGTTCACGGGCAACCATTCGGAAAGAGCCGGCGCCTACTCCCAGGCGTTTTGCTTCATCACCGAAGTGGAGGTGTTCGGCACCTCCGGCGGCCCGACGCAAAGCGGCCTCGCCGCGGACCAGAAGCCGCCCCCGCCGAAAGCCGACCCGAAGAAGGAACTTCCCCGTGGACGCCTCCCGAGCGGTCTCGTCATGAACCTCGCCCTCGGCAAACCTTACACCTGCGACGCGCCCAATCCCAGCAACTGGGAAACCGGACTCAACGACGGCCTCTGGGCAATGCGCCGCGGCGCCACCTTCGCCACCGACCGCGCAAAGAAATTCCCCAAAAACGTGACCATCGACTTGAACACGAGCGCCAAGCTCACGCACGTGCGCGTCGGCGTGCCAAACTTCGGCTCCACAAAAACCATCGCCGTTTCCGTCAGCTATGACGGCGTGAACTACACCGAGGTCGGACGCCACGACTTCCCGCTCGGCAAGGCCGAGGCGCACCTCTTCGAATTCGCGCCCACGCTCGCACGGCACGTGCGCCTCTCCTACCTCGGCAACCACTCGGAAAAAGTCGGCAACTACGATCCCGCGTTTTGCTTCACCACCGAAGTCGAGGCCTACGCGCAAACTGAACGCTGATTCCAACCCGCAACCACACTGCAACCACTCTCACAAACATGATCCGTTCAACCACTCAAAAACCCACCCACTCGCGAAACCGCCTCGTCGCGCTCGCCGCGCTCATCGCGCTCTCACTCACGACCGCGACCGCCGACGTCGTGTTCGCGCCCTACTTCCGCGACAACGCCGTGCTCCAGCGCGACAAGGACGTGCCGGTCTGGGGCCGCGCCGACCCCGGCGAAAAAGTCACCGTCACCTTCCAGTCGCAAACCGTCTCGGCCACCGCCGACGACATGGGACGCTGGAGCGTGAAACTCGCGCCCATGCCCGCCAACGCCACGCCCGCCAGCCTCGTCGCCAAGGGCAAAAACACCGTCACCGTTGGCAACGTCCTCGTCGGCGAAGTGTGGCTCTGCTCCGGCCAGTCGAACATGGCGTGGGTCGTCAAACCCATGAACAACGCCGCGAACGAAATCGCCGCCGCGAACTATCCGCTCATCCGGCATTTCAAGACAAAGCTCGTCCCCTCCTCCACTCCCGCCGACGACGCCGTCGGCGAATGGACCGTGTGCAGCCCCGAGACGGCGGGCGAGTTTTCAGCCACCGCGTTTTTCTTCGGACGCGAACTTTTCAAAAAACTCAACGTCCCAATCGGCCTGCTCAACAGCTCGTGGGGCGGCACGCAAATCGAGCCGTGGATGAGCCTGCAAGGACTGGCCTCCGACCCCGCCGCGCGCGCGGTCTTCGAACGCTGGCAGGATGAGGTGAAATCATACCCCTACCGCGCCGAGAAATACGAGAAGGACTCCGACCAGTGGAAAAAGAACCGCGACACCGCCAAGAAGGAGGGCAAAAACTTCACGACCGCCGCGCCCAAAAAACCCGAGGGGCCCACCAGCCGCCGCGCCCCCTGCTCGCTCTACAACGGCATGATCGCCCCGTTCGTCCCCGCCGCCATACGCGGCGTGATTTGGTATCAAGGCGAGGCCAACGCCTCCCGCTACGCCGAATACCGCACGCTCTTCCCCACAATGATCCGCCAGTGGCGCGCCGACTTCCAGCAAGGCGACATCCCCTTCTACTACGTGCAGCTCGCCAATTACGCCCGGGGCAACAACTGGGCATTTCTGCGCGAGGCGCAGGAATACGCGCTCAAGCTCCCCAACACCGGCCAGGCCGTCACGATCGACATCGGCGCCAGCAACGACATCCATCCCAGAAACAAGCAGGACGTCGGCCTCCGCCTCGCGCTCAACGCCTTCGCCCATACCTACAAACTCGGCGGCGAATACTCCGGCCCGATGTTTGCCGGAGTCTCCAAGGAAAACGGCGCATTGCGAGTGAAGTTTGACCACGCCGCCGGGTTGAAGTCGAAAGACCCGAACCTGCCCGGCTTTGTGATAGCCGGGGCCGACAAAAGATTCTTCCCCGCGCAAGCACGCATCGAAGGCGAGACCATTGTCGTTTCCAGCGAACGCGTGAAAGATCCGGTCGCCGTCCGCTACGCATGGGACAACGACCCGCCCGCCCCGCTCTACAACGGCGCCGACCTCCCCGCCTCGCCCTTCCGCAGCGACGACTGGAAGTAACAGCAGCCTCGAAAACGCCGGACGGCAACCCGGCGCAAACAGCACAATCGGCGCGAATATTCGCGCCGATTATTTTGCCCCCTTCCGGAACGCAAAACCCGGCAGCGCGCCCGCCTTGCGCAGCAGCGTCATCGCGCGGTTTTCGGCGGCGCGCATCCTGCGTTTTTTGGCGGGCTGCAAATCGTCGTAGCCCGCCAGGTGCAGCCAGCCGTGCACGACATACAACATCAATTCCTCCGCGAATTCGCGCCCGTGTGCCCGCGCGTAATTTGCGGCGGTGTCCGCCGACACGCACACCTCGCCCGCCGCGCCAAACTCCGGCGCGCCCTCGAAGGTAATCACGTCGGTTGTCGTCGGGTCGTTTAGAAATTCGTCGTGCAACCGAGCCAGCGCCGCGTCGGACAGAAAAACAATCGACAGCTCGCCGGCGGGGCACCCGCCGAGGAACTTCGCCCGGTTTTCATCGAGCACGCCGATGGCGCGCACAAGCGCGGCGCGACACTTCCGGTCGAGCCTCAAGCGGCGGTGTGAGTTGCGGACAAGGACTTCGCGCATAACCCGCACATCAATGCACGAATCACCCGCGACGTGAAGCCTCGCGTTTGGATAATTTTCCCCAAACGCACCCGCTGCCGGCGTGAGATCGGTTTCACGCAGTCGCGAACAATCCGCCGCCAATGCCGCCGCTTTATTTTTTCACGGCGGGCGCATCCGCCTTGGGCGCCATGGCCTCCGCGAGCTCCGCGCGCGCCTCCTCAAAATCGACCAGAAATT
Source organism: Ereboglobus sp. PH5-5 (assembly GCF_029504805.1). Lineage (NCBI taxonomy): Bacteria > Pseudomonadati > Verrucomicrobiota > Opitutia > Opitutales > Opitutaceae > Ereboglobus > Ereboglobus sp. PH5-5. Next base: position 327,609 of record NZ_JAQFIT010000001.1, read on the forward strand.
GCGGATTCCGCGCGAGCGAGGATGCAAGCGAACGACCGAGCACGCGCCCCGCGTAAACATCCAGCGGCGTCACCACGCCGCCCTGCACGCGCAGCCAGCCCTCCTCGCGACCCTGCTCCAAAATCGCGGCCCGCTGATCGGGAAAAAACTCGGCGAGCAAAAGCGCGTAAAGCGTGCCCGTCGTGGAATTCCTGCACGGGTAGGAACCGATGTCGCCCTTCGCAATCGCGTCCTTGAAACGCTCCGAGTCAACCTGCGCCGGATACGGACGTTGATAATACTTTTTCGCATTGGTAATCATTGTCCGCACCTCGCGGTCAACTTGCGCAAAAAGCGCCTCGGTTTTTGGAATGGCGCCCTTCTTGAACGCGGAGCCGATGCTTGGCGAAAAATGAAACACATTCAGCTTGTCCTGCGCCTTGCCCTTGGCCGTCTGCCCGGGCGTGCGCGCTGAATAAACGGCGAAACTGCTCTCGCGGTCGGCCAGGTCCTCCTGCGTCCCCGCGTCCGGAGGCATGGGCAAAAGCGCCACGATGTTCGGCGTGGTCGCATCGCTAAAGTAGGCGGCCTTCTTATCAGGCGCGGCAAACACAAGCACGAGTTGGACGGGCAGTAGAAGCAATGCGAGCACCGCCGCTTTCCGCAATTTGCCAAGGGGCATGGTTGTGGCATTCATGATTGGAATAGTGTCCTAAAAAATATGTTGGTTCCAAATCTACCGAGGCACTTTTGCCGGGCAACCTCATTGTTGTAAGCAAATAGGCAATAGTTTTTTGTAAAAAAAAACAAACGCGGAATCGCCCCGAAAACGCCACGCCCCCGCTTCGGCTTGAAAGTCTCGCTGTTTTAGTATGCCCATAATTGCAGCCTCCAATTTTCACGCCCGCCTATGCTTCAATCGATCCGCATCAAAAACCTCGCCCTGCTTGAGGAAGTCTCGCTCGACTTCGAGCCCGGCTTCACCGCCGTCACGGGCGAAACCGGCGCGGGCAAAAGCATCCTCCTCGGCGCGCTCAGCCTGCTCGCCGGCGAGCGCGCGGACAAAACTCTCATCCGCCAGGGCGCGTCTTCGTGCGAAGTCGAGGCCGCGCTCTTTTTCAAGAGCGCGAAACAAATCAACACCCTCCTCGCCTCGCTCGACCTGCCCGAATGCGACGACGGCCTGCTCATCCTGAAACGCAGCCTCGCCCGCGAAAAAGCCCCCAAAATCACCGTCAACGGCGGCCTCGCCTCGCTCTCGACACTCCAGCAACTCGGCGAGGCCTGGATCGACTTTCACGGCCCGAGCGAACCGCGCCGCCTACTCAAGGAAAACTGCCAGATCGAACTGCTCGACCTCTTCGGCCGCGCCTCGCCCGAGCTCTCCGCCTACCGGGAAAAATACCGCGCGTGGCGCGAGCTCCTCGCCGAGCGCGACCGCATCACCAGGGAAACCCGCCTCTCGCCCGACCAGATCGATTTTCTGGAAACCCAGCTCGCCAAACTCGACTCGCTCGAACTCACCGGGGAAGCCGTCGAAAACCTTGAGCGCGATTTTCAGCGCCAAAGCCGCGCGCAGGAACTCATCAGCCTCGCCTCCGCGCTTTCCGAAGGACTCATGGGCGAGGACGGCGCGACCGCGCGAATCGCCGCGCTCGTGCGCGAGGCGCGCCATCTTGAGACTCTCGACCCCGCCAGCAAGGCGCTCGCCGACCGCCTTTCATCCGCCTCGCTCGAACTCGCCGACCTCGGCGCGGAATTCGAGGCCCTCGGCGGCGAATACCAATTCGACCCCGAACAGGCCGCCGAACTGCAAACCCGCATGGACGCGTGGCTCGACGCCCGCCGCAAGCACGGCAACGACGTCCGCGCCGTCATCGCCGCGCGCGACGACATGCGCCGCCGCCTCGAAATCCAAGGCGACATCGAAGGCTCGCTCGCGCGCATCGAAAAACAAATCTCCGACGCCTCGCGCGCCATGAAAAAAGCCGCGCAAGCGCTGCGCGAAGTTCGCGAAAAGGCATCCAAGGAACTCGCCAAGGTCGCCGCCAAAAGCATCGCCCAGCTCGGTTTCAAAAAGGCCGATTTCCGCGTGAGCATCACCTCGCTCGCCGAGCCGGGGCCGACGGGCGATTGCGGCTGCGAGTTTCTCTTCTCGCCAAACATCGGCGAACCGCCGCTTCCGCTCAACCGCGTCGCATCGAGCGGCGAGCTCGCGCGCGTGATGCTCGCGTTAAAAACCGTGCTCGCCGACCTCGACGAAGTGCCGCTGCTTGTGTTCGACGAAGTCGACGCCAATGTCGGCGGCGAAATCGGAAAAGTGGTCGGCGAAAAAATGGCGTCCATCGCACGCAACCACCAAGTGCTCTGCGTCACGCACCTGCCGCAAGTCGCGGCGCAGGCGGCAAACCATTTCGTTGTGACAAAAGACCAGTCGAAAAACCGCACTGTTGTCGAAATCGAGCCGATCCACGAAGACCGCAAGGCCCGCGTAAGCGAACTCGCCCGCATGCTCGGCGACCGCACCGCCAAAAGCGCCCTCGCCCACGCCGGGGAATTGCTGGGGAAATAGAGCCTGTTCGTTAATGGATTTCGGGCAGGGCGAAGTCTCCGGCTGAGCCGATTGATCATTTCTATATATGCCGGCTCAGCCGGAGGCTTCGCCCTACCGTTATGGCCAACAACAAATAAAACAAAAACGGACGCCGATCTGATATCGGCATCCGTTTTTGTTTTAGAATTTTTAAGCGATGCGGACTTGTTATTTATTGGCCGCCTTCGCCGCCTCGCCGCGCGTTTTTTCAAAGCGCTCGCGAATTTGCGTGATGCATTTGTTAAACGCGTTCACCTCGGTCTCGCCCTGGAGCTCCTTGACGACCTCGGCCTGGCGTTTCGCAAACTCGGCCATTTTTTCGGGAATCTGCGCGTATTGCTGCGGATCCTTCACCGAGTCGCAATAGGCCGCGTAGTCCTTGAGATAGAGGTTTATGTTGTTGCTCTTGAAGGTCGGAATCTCGAGCGCGTTTTCCTGTTTCTTCGCGCAGCCAACAAGAACGAAGGCGCTGGCGCAAAGGGCGATGACGATGGATGACAGAATTTTTTTCATGATGGTTGGATGGTTTTGGATGCTATTTCCTTTGATGACGGTGCCGTAGAGTGCCGTCCCGGCGGGTTGTTGCAAGTTTTTGTCCATGCCAGCCCGCGTCAAAAAAAAGTTTACTTGGTTCCCGAATGCAGCGCCACGATGCCGCAGGTCATGCCGTGCGAGGCCACCTTTTCAAAACCGGCCGCGCGCAACTCAGCCTCGAGCACCGGGCGCGCGGGGAATTGCTCGATCGTGTTGTTCAGGTAATTGTAGGCCTCGCGGTCGCCGGTCACCCATCCCGCGATTCGCGGCAGCAGGTGCCGGAGATAAAAATAATAAACCGGCCTGAACCACCACCACGGTTGCGAAAACTCCAGCACGAACACGCGCCCGCCGGGGCGAAGCACGCGGCGCATCTCGCAAAGCGATTTGTGCCGGCCGGCCATGTTGCGCAGTCCAAACGAAATCGTGACCGCGTCCGCGCACGCGTCGGGCAGGGGCAGCGCCATGCCGTCGCCCTGCCGGAAAACAATCCGGTCCGCGCGCGCCGCATGACGCCCGCCGCGCTTTTTCAACGCCGCCTTTTTCACCTCCGCCTCGTCGAGCATCGGCTGGCAAAAGTCCATGCCCGTGATCCGCGTGCCGGCATCCAGTCCGCGCGCGAGCGCAAACGCCACGTCGCCGCTGCCGGTCGCCAGGTCGAGCACCGCGTCCGGCCCGCCCTTGCGCACGGCGCGCACGAGCCGCCAGCGCCACCACCGGTCCATGCCAAAACTGAGCAGGCGGTTCGCCAAATCATAGCGGCGCGCAATGCGCGAAAACATGGAATTGACTGCGACAGGATCGGGCATGACGGAAAGAAAGGCTGAAAGACTGAAGGGCTGAAAGACTGAAAAGCAAACCCGACGGGCAACTCCGTTCCTTTTTTCGCGCCTTTTACGCCTCTTTGCGGCCATTAAAAAACCCCCTCCGCTGTTGGGAGAGGGTTTCGAAAAGAGCTTTAAGAGTTTTTGAAAAACACCTTATTTGGCAGCGGCGGCTTTGCCACGGCGGCGGAACTTCGACGTGAACTTCTCGACACGACCGGCCGTGTCCACGAGGCGCTTCTCGCCGGTGTAGGCGGGATGCGAGTCCATCGTCACGTCGCGCACGACGACGAAGTATTCCTGGCCATCAATCGTCTCCTTGCGGGCGGACTTCATGGTGGACTTGGTGAGGAAACGCTTTCCGGTTGCGACGTCGAGGAAGCAAACGTTGTTGAGAGTAGGATGACCTTCGGCTTTCACGGTAATTATTCCTGATTAAATAGTTGGGAGATCAACCCTGACGCGCCTTGTAACGCGGGTCGGTCTTGTTGATAACGTAGATCTTGCCACGACGACGAACCACCTGGCAGTCAGGATGGCGTTTCTTCGCGGATTTGATGGAGGAGACGACTTTCATAAAAACCGGAAAAGACACCGCTCCCTTCACCGTCTGTCAAATGAAATGTGGAAAAAAGCGCGCCTTCACCCGGGCAAATATCAGCCGGCCTTCGCATCCGCGTGGAATTGCCGCAGAAGCGCCTCCGGTGAAACGCCCCGTTCCCGCAGCGTGCGCAGCGCCAGCGCGTCATGGCGTTTGGCAAGCCGCCGTCCGTTTTCATCGGCCATTAAGGGGCAATGAAAATACTGCGGCGTATTTGCGCCGAGCGCGCGCATCAGCAAAATCTGGCGAAATGTCGAGCGCACCAAATCCGCCCCGCGCACGACTTCCGTCACGCCAAGCGCAATGTCATCGACCGCGCACGCGAGCTGGTAGCTCGGCATGTCGTCGCGCCTCCACACGATAAAATCGCCAAAGTCGCGCCCCGCCACCGCGCTTTGCGGCCCGAGCGCATTGTCGAAAAACGTCACCGCCTCGCCATCCGGCACACGATAACGCCAGTTTGTCGTGACCGGCTCGGCGCGCGACGGGAGCGCGGGGATTTTGGCACCCGACGGAGGACGCCACTCGCGGGGGAACACCGGCTCGTCATCCTGCGCCCCGTCCTCGTGCGGCGCGCCGGCGGCCCCGGCGACATCGCGCCGCGAACGATTGCACGGATAAATCAACCCCGCCTCATGCAAACGCTCCAGCGCCTCGCGATAGAGCGAAATCCGCCCGCTCTGCGAATAGACGGGTTCCCTCCATGAAAACCCGAGCCAGCGCAAATCCTCGAGCATCGCCCCGGCAAACTCCGGCCGGCACCGGACGCGGTCGAGGTCGTCGTTGCGCATCAAAAGCGTGCCGCCCGCCGTCCGCGAGCGTTCGGCGGCATGCCAAAATGTCCGCGCATGCCCGAGGTGCAAATATCCGGTCGGCGACGGCGCGAGGCGTCCGACGTAGCGCGGGGATGCTGGCGGTGTTTTTTCGAGAGACACGTTTTTTGCGGGCGAAAAGCCAAGAAAGGCGGCAATCGAAAGCGATGTCAATTTGCGGCATGCGCCGCGGGACGCAATCGGACGCGCCGCCCGCTTCGGCGCCTCCCGTTCCGGTTTTTAATTTCGCTGGCGGCGGAGCAATCGCCCGCCTTTACTTCACTCACACTTAACTCATGAAGATTCTCGTCACAGGTGCCGCCGGGTTCATCGGCTATCACATCAGCCGCCAACTCGCGGAAACAAAACGCTGCGAAGTGCTGGGCGTTGACAGCCTCAACAGCTATTATCCCGTGGATCTGAAACGCGCGCGCCTCGCGCAACTCGAAGGCCTGGACGGGTTTCGTTTTGTCCAGATGGATTTTGCCAACGCGGACGCCTTTTCCAGCCTGTATGAAAACTACCGGCCCGACTACGTCGCGCATTTCGGCGCGCAGGCGGGCGTGCGTTACAGCACGGAAAATCCCGATGCCTACGTGCGCAGCAACATCACCGGCTTTCTCAACATCCTCGAAGCCTGCCGCAAGCATCCGCCGCGGCACATCGTCTTCGCCTCGTCGAGCAGCATTTACGGCGCAAGCGCGCGCCTGCCCTTTTCGGAGGACCAGATCACCGACCAGCCCCTGTCGTTTTATGGCGCGACAAAAAAAAGCAACGAGCTCATGGCCCACAGCTACGCGCACCTGCACGGATTGATGATCACGGGCCTGCGCCTCTTCACCGTCTACGGCCCGTGGGGCCGCCCCGACATGTCGCCGGTCATCTTTGCAAAAAAAATCAGCGCAGGAGAACCGCTGCCACTCTTCAACCACGGCAAATCGCTGCGCGACTTCACATACATCGACGACATCGTCAACGGCGTGCTCAAGGTGCTTTTCAAGCTGCCCGCGCAGGAACCGCAGCCCAAGCCCCCCTATCGCGTGTTCAACCTCGGACACAACAAACCCGTCCGGATGCTGGAGTTCGTGGGGAAAATGGAAAAACTGCTGGGCCGCAAAGCCGACGTAAAACTCCTCCCCCCGCAACCCGGCGACATGCCCGAAACCTGGGCCGACATCGAACGCATAAAAACCGCCACCGGCTACGAACCGAAAACCACGCTCGACACCGGCCTCGCAAACTTCGTCGATTGGTTCAAGGACTACTATAAGAAATAGCACGGGCAAAAATGGCGCATTCAGGTTTGGTTGCGCCTCACCCTCTTTTTTCAAGGCACACATCTCACAAATACAGTTATTGTATTTATAAACAATACGTTGCGTGTTTATCGAAATTGTCCCTTGGCGGCAAACTCATGAGTTCCGCCAATTCAAACAGGATCACTGAATCTTGCAATTGGGCCTTATTTCATCTTTTTTGCAAATTCAGGGATCATTTTTAACAAAGTTTTTTCTTTGAGCACACACACGATGAAAACGCACATTCGCCATTCGCTAGATTCACTGGCTGGTTTTTCCCCGGCATTTATCCTCTCGCTTATTTTCATGGCGGGCATTGCCAACGGCCAGACGCCCACGGCCAATGTGTCGGGCATCACCTCGTCCACCAATTATCTCGTCGCGGGCGACCCCAACTTTTCGCCCGCGTTCAGCGCCACCGGACAGGGCGCCATCCTCACAATAAATGGAGCGACCATTGGCACCGACGCATCACGAGCCACGGGCGCGGGCGGTCACGCCTCGTTGATCTCACTGGGCGGCAACAATGGCGTTGTTTTGCCAAACGATCAGGATTACGGTGATCTCACGCTCAACCTCGAAGGCTCGATCCTGCTTTACGGCCGGGGCAGCGCCATTGTGGAGGGAATCTACATCAAAACCAAGTCCGTCGATTCCACCAACACGGTCAACTTCAACGCATCCAACAGCGTCGTGGATGTCACCACCAGTGCGGTCGGCTCCGGCAACAGCAACTACACAAACACCATACTCGCCGAAAACCAGGCCTCCTCGGGCGGCGGCACAATCGTCAACATCACCGGTGACAACAATTCCTTCAAAACAAACTACACCGGAGCCACTGTGCGCGAGATGGGAACCGGCGCCAACATTTACGCCTCCGGACGCAAACAGGCCGTCATCAACATCACCGGGGACAACACCACAGTGGAATCGCGGGGCTTGGCCGCGACAGGCCTCTCCGCCAGCTCATCCACCACCGCCATCATCAACATCACCGGCAGCAACACACAAATCCGCACGGACAGTGTCGGCATTTATGCAAACGGCGGCGCGCGGGCATCGGTGAACATCACCGGCCCCGGTTCATCCATCACCACGACCGCGGCAAACGCCCACGGCATTTCCACCAGCAGCTCCGCGGGATCAATCAGAATCGACACCACCGCCAACATCACCACGGCAGGGACCGCGTCCGACGCGATCCGCGCCATCGCCACCGGCTCCGGCGCCATCGACATCGGCGATGCCGTCACCCCCATCACCGGCACGCTCACCACCACTGGACACGGCGCGCACGGCATCGAAGCCGTCAACTCGGGCACCGGAAACATCAACATCCATTCCGCAGCCGAAATCACGACCGGCGGCAACTCCTCGCACGGCATTTACGCCAGCGCCAGCGCCCCGGTCACCAGCAGTGCCATCAACATCAACAACACCGGCGCGATCACCACCTCCGGCACCGGCGCCATGGGCATCCACGCCAGCGGCTCCGGCTCCGGCAAAATCACCATCAACAACACCGGCGACCTCGTGACGACCTCGACCGCCACCGTCGGCGGCACCTATTCCCACGCCATCCACGCCTACGTCACCGCCACCGGAGCCTCCGACGGCATCGAAATCAACCACGCCAACGGCAGCATCACCACCGCGGCCTACGACGCCACCGGCATCCGCGCCGAATCCACCGCCACCTCCGGCGACATCACCGTCACCGTCACCGACGCGAACATCACCGCCAACGGCGTCAACGGCGACGGTATCCTCGTGCAAACCAAGGGCCTGAACGGCACCGACACCGACATCAACATCACCACCAACGGCGGCAGCATCAACATCCTCGAAACACCCTCGCAAACCGGCAACGGCTCCGCCAACTACGGCATCGCCGCGCTCCACATCACCGGCACCGGCGCGCTGGCCGACGCCACTGGCGACATCAACATCGACAACAACGGCACCGACATCTCCACCGGCACCGGCGCGACCGGCGTCGCCAACGCCGCCTCCGCCATCTACGCGCATCAGCAGACCGCCGCCGGCGCCGCCTTCACCGCTCAAGGCGACATCCGCATCACCAGCACCGGCGACCTCTCCACCCTCGGCGGCAACTCGCACGGCATCCACGCGCTCATCAGCGGCACCGCCGCCACCGGCAACATCAGCATCGGCGTGAACGACTCCGGCGCCGCCGCGCCCGTCTCGGGAAAAATCGCCACCGCCGGCGCGGCCTCGCACGGCATCTACGCCAGCAACGCCGGCTCGGGAGCCATCACCATCAACAACGCCGCCGACATCACCACTGGCGGCGCCGGCAGCTACGGCATCCATGCCGTGATTGCCAACCCCGCGAGCGACGGCGACATTATCATCAATAACTCCGGCAATATTTCCGCCACCCAGAATTCCCCGACCCGTGCCATCGCCACCTTACACGCCGGCTCCGGCAACACCTACATCGCCAGCACCGGCAACTTCGACCCGGGCTCCACCACGCAACTGGCCCATCTCATTCACGCCACGCATGCCGCGTCTTCCAGCGGCGGCATTTTTATCGGTTACAACGCCGACGGCTCCGAGGCTCCCATCACGGGCACCTTTGCCTCCCAAGGCGGCGGCTTTGGCATTCTCGCCCAGCACTTAGGCGCCAACGCGACCATCAACATCAAAGTCGGCGACGACGCCTCGTTCACCAACACCATTGCCACAAAAAATAATGGCGAGGGCGTCATTCACGCCATTTACAAGCCGGACGCAAGCATCGCGGACGCGGATAACAAAGCCGACATCAACCTCGACATCGGCAAGGCCAGGCTCGACCTCAAAAACGGCAGCCCCTCCACCGCTTACAGCGACGGCGTGGTTTCCGTCATGAATCGAGGTCTTTATGGAACCATCACCGTCGCCTCGGCCGCCGAAATCAACAGCCACAACGCGGCGGGCTACCGCATCCAAGCCGGTGCCGCGAACAGCAACGTCAACATCCGGCTCGGCACGGACACCGCGCCCATCACGGGCTCCATCACCACCACCGGCACCTCCAGCCCCGGTTATCATGTTTATTCGGGCGAAGTCCGGGCCGGCGGTAACATTGAAATCCACAACGCCGCGACAATCGATGCCACGGGAAATCGCGCTTACGGCATCTTCATCGACCAGCGCGTGCGGGACGACCTCACCGACTCCCTCAACCTTGTTCGCAACACCGGCGATATTACGACGCGAACCGAGGGCGGCGCTGAAGACGGCGGCGGCGGCATCAGGGTGTCCATGGGAACCCTGGTCACGGGCGGCGATGCCTCCCAAATAAAAATCATCAACGATGGCAAAATCGACACCGACCGAGCCGGCATTTACGCCGCGTCGCACAAGGGCGCCGCAAGCGTGACCCGCGCGGGCGAGATCGACATCACCAACAACGGCGTCATCGAAGCCGCCACCTACGGTATTTACGCCCGTCATTACAACACCCTGGGCGACCTGACGATCCGCAACACCGGAAGCATCACCTTCGCCAACGCCATCGCGCCAAGCAGCACGACGGCTCCGTCCGGAATCCACGCGGAAGCGATCGACGGTCTCATGAAAATTGACAACGCCGGCGACATCTCAATCAACAGCGTTTCCGAACCCAACGCCCACGGCATCAACGCCGTCAAGACGGGCACCACCGGCGACATTTACATCAACAACGCCGCCGACATCGAAACCACCGGCAACGCCTCCCACGGCATCCACGCCCAGGCGGCTGGCGACAGCAATATCTCGATCAACAACACCGGCGACATCACCACCAACGGCAATGAAGCCCACGGCCTTCACGCCACCGGCACGGGCGACATCTCAATCACCAACTCCGGCGCGATCATTACCACGGGCACGTTCTCGCACGGTATCTACGTCGTCGGCAAAAGCGGCATCACCATCGACAACAACGCCGGCATCACCACCGGCGCCAAAAGCGCGCACGGCATTTTGGTCAACGCCAACAGCGGCAACGGCGATGTCAGCGTCACGCACGCCACCGGCAAAATCACCATCGAAGATGGCTCGGACGACACGGGCGCGGGCAGCTGGCTCAACGGCGCCGGCGTGGCCGTCTACATCAGCAAATCCGGCACCGGCAACGTCAACCTGGTCATCGACGGCGACATCGAAACCCACGCCCAAAACCGTGGCGCCGGTGCGTATATCCACGCCATGAACAACATCGGCGACCTGTCCATCACCGGCTCGGGCAACATCCTCGCCGCCGCCGACATCCCCGAGAGCACGGGCACAAACGTCTATTCCTACGGCCTCGCCGCGACCATCAACGGCAGTGCGGTCCGCAACGACGGCAATGTGACGATCACCTATTCCTCCGGCACCATCGAAACCCGCGGCAATTCCGCCTACGCGCTCTATGCCGGCGTCACCTCCGGCACCACGCCGGGCGGCGCCAACAGCGCAGCCGCCATCATCAACACAGGCCGCCTCATCACTGCGGGCGGCTCGTCGAGCGCCATTTACGCCCGCACCGAGAATACCGAGGGCGCGGCCATTGTCGTCAACTCCGGCAACATCAACACGAGCGGCACATCCTCCCACGGCATTCATGCTTATTCGGGTTCCGTAAGCGCCAACGCCCGCAACAACGCCGAAAACAACTCCGTTTATCTGGCCGCCCTCACAGCAACGCCCGCCCCCGGCTCCACCAGCACAATCGCCACGACCGGCGACTACTCGCACGGCATCTACGCAGTCGGCTCCGGCGCGCGCGTCGTCAGCGCCGCCGAAACAACCAACGTCAGCACAACCGGCTCCACATCCTACGGCATCCACGCCGCCAACGGCGCCATCCTCTCCTTCAAAAACGGCTCCATCACCACAACCGGCGACCTCTCCTTCGGCGCGGCGGCCAGCGGCGCGGGAACACTCTTCACCAGCACGCTCGCGCTCGACAACTTCAACATCACCACCGCGGGCAACATGGCGCACGCCGCCTTCGCCAACTACGACGCCTTCGTGAGCATCACCGGCGGCACGCTCACCACAACCAGCGCCAACGCCAGCACCGCCGTGATCAAGGCCTCCGGCTACGACAATACGCCGGGGGCCGATCGCGGCGGAAAACTCGTCGCGCAAAACACCACCCTCATCGCCAAAAACAACGCCGTGGCCGTGACCGTTGACAACGCCGGCACAATCGAAACCACCAACGCCACCATCACCAGCGAGACGGGCGCCATCCTCTTCGGCACGGACAACCAGCCCGTCGGCGCCCCGCTCGGCAGCAGCGTCACAATCAAGACCGGCGCCATCACCGCCGCCGCCGAACTCGTCCGCGCCGTCAACACCACCGGCACGCTCACGCTCGACGGCGTCACCTCGGTCGCCAACGGCACAAACGCCATCTCGTTCCACGCCAGCGCCACCAACACCAACGCCCTCCGCGTCATCCTCGACAACGCCACCAGCGTCACCGGCGACATCATCGGCGGACGCCAGGGCGAAACCACCCCCGACGACACCCTCTGGTCCTACACCGCCGCCACCGGCTCCAACACCCTCAACCTCGACCTCCTCAACGGCTCGCAATTCCACGTCCGGCGCGCCACCTCCGGCGATTACACCTACAACCACCGCACGACGACCGACGCCACCAGCGTTCTCAAAATCAGCCTCGCCGACGGCAGCGGCACAAACCTCATCGCCCTCGGCACCAACGCCGCCGCCGACATGGTCAACGATTTCCGCGGCACCCTCGCCCTCGGCAACGGCCGCTTCATCCTTGGCGGCGCCGCCAACTCGCAAGGCGCGACCAACATGTCCGCCCTCGCCAACGCCACCCTCCGCCTCGACGCCCTCAACCGCACCGCCGTCGAGGGCGCGGGCGCCATCGCCGGCCTCTCCTTCAACGGCGGCACCCTCGCCGTCCGCACCTCCGGCAGCACCGGCGTGAACTTCGTCGAGGACCTCCTCACCGTCTCCGGCACGCTCGACGCCTCCGGCGGCGGCACCGTCGAAGTCGCCCTCTCCGGCACCGTGCACAACATCATCCCCGCCACGCCGCCAAGCGCCCCCGCGCTCCTCGACCAGGACAACTACATCGAAACCGGCACCGCCGGCATGATGCAAAACCAACTCGTCGCCGCCACCGGCACCGTGCGCAACATCGGCACGCAACTCTCCATCAACTTCATCCCCTCCTCGACCAGCTCCGGCACAATCACCGGCGCGGTCTCCTCCACCAGCGCCCTCGTGCAATCCGGCACGCACGTCGCCGACCTCACCTACGACTATTACGGCGCCGTCACCGGCAGCGGCATCTACCTCAACTACGGCCTCGCGCAAATCGACGCCCTCGCCGGCCAGACTGTGCAAATCTCCACCGACGGCGCGACCGACAACACCCTCGGCGCCATCCTCTCCGGCTCCGGCAACTACACCTTCACCGCCACCGACGGCATGAACATCCGCGTCGGCAACGGCCTCAGCGATTACACCGGCGCCACCACCATCGCCACCGGCACCGTCACCGCCATCACCGACAACGCCCTCGGCAAAACCAGCCGCCTCACCCTCGACCCCGGCTCCGTCCTCAACCTCGACGGCCACGAGCAAACCGTCCACGGCCAGGTTGTCGCTGCTGAAAATTCCGCAATCAATACAGGCGGAGGCGTGTTGAATGTCACAGCCACCACCACTGGCAGTGTGCGAACGGGCATGGGCATTTACGCCGGCAACGCAAAAATCAATGCCGACGGCGGCAGCCTCAATGTTGATATTCTCACTGGAGGTGACGCGGCTCATGCGGTCTATTCCGCCGCGGGGTCCTCCATCACGATCACCAGCGGAACCCTGCGCACCACCGGAGCCGGAGCTTCGGCCCTCACAAGCACCGGCAGCGGCGTCATCAATGCGTCACGGGTTGATATCAGCCTTACCGGCTCCAAATCCTATGGCGCCTATGCCTCAAACGGCGGTGTCATCAACCTCGCCGATAGCGCCATTGCCACAAGCGGCTTTTATGGCCTTGGCGTTGTTGCCGACGGCGGCGGTGCTGTTGTCACAGCCACGAACGTGAGCATTGCCACCACGGGCGCGAGCGCCCACGGCGTTTATCTCGGCAATCCCGGTGACTCAACCGTCTCGCTCGTCAATACGGCGATCACCACAACCGGCCCGAATGCGCACGGTGTTGACATCACCCCGCACACAAGCGGCACGGTTGGCGCCCGCACCGTCACCATTGACGGCGGGAGCATGCACACCGCGGGTGACATCATCAATGTGGGTTACATTGAGGTTCCCAAGGGCTCGTCCGCCAGTAATGCGAACCTGGAAAATCAGGCGGTTGTCACCATCAAAAACATCGGCTCCGCAGCCTCGCTCGTCGCCGAGACCGGCAACATTCTTAATGTGCAAACAGCCCGCACCGGCACTGATGGCTCTGTAACAAATGTTCCCACGACAGTGACACTCAACGTCGAAAATTCATCCCTGTCGGGCAACATCATCACCGACAATGCAATCGCCGATGTCAGCGTCCTCTTGAAAAACGCGACCGCGCTCACCGGCAAAATCGACATCGCCAACGTGGACATCGACGCCACCAGCTCGTGGACGATCACCGCCAGCTCCGACGTCAACAACCTCACCCTCGCCACCGGCGCGAAAATCTTCTTCGGCGCGCCCGCCGCAGACAACACCGTCTTCAAAACCCTGCGCGTCCACGGCAACCTCGCCGGCGGCGCCAACACCATCACCATGTCCGCGAACCTCGCCCTCCTCCGAGGCGACCTCCTCCGCATCGACGGCAACACGACGGGCTCCTACACGCTCGACCTCTCCAACCACGGCGGCAACCCGACCAAGGCCGGACAACGCCTCATGATTGTGCAGGCCGCGAACGAAGCCGACTTCAGCCTCACCGGCCCGCAATACCGCGACGCCGGCCTCTACCGTTATTATTGGGTCAAGGGCGAAACCGACCCGGCCAACTGGTATCTTGCCAACCCCACCGGCACCGGCGACGAACCCTCGCCCTACAGCGACGCCGGCCAGACCATTGTCAACTCCGCCTCCCTCCTCGGCCTGAGCTGGCACTACGGCATGGACTCCCTGCACAAACGCATGGGCGACGTGCGCGCCGAAAACCTCGCCGCCAACGCGCCGCTCACCGGCAACGTCTGGATGCGCGGCTACACCTACCGCCTCAACGCCCTGAGCCCGATGCGCTCCAGCCGCTTCAGCCAAGACACCTACGGCATCACCGCCGGCGCCGACAAAGCCCTGCGCAACAACTCCGCAAACGCCACCTGGCTGTTCGGCGCATTCATTGACATGGGCGGCACCGACCGCGATTTCCGCAACGCCGACGACGGCTCCAGCACCAACGTCGGCCTCGGCCTCTACGCCACCTGGCTCGGCGACGCCGGCTGGTATGCCGACATCGTGTTGCGCGCCGACCGTTACAAGCACGACTTTGAAAGCCGCCCGTATGGCGGCGCCACGGTATCCGGCGATTACACGAGCAAGGCGCAAGGCGTCTCGGTTGAGTTTGGCCGCATGCTCAAGCGCGCCGACGGCTGGTGGCTCGAACCCTCCGTGCAAATCTCGCAAGGCTGGCTGAACGGCGACACCTACGAGACGGAATCGTCCGATCCGGGCAACCGCATGACCGTGCGCGTCTCCGACAGCGACACATTGCAATACCGCGGCCAGCTCCGCTTTGGACGCCAGCTCCTCTCAAGCCGCTGGCATCCCTACGGCAAAATCGGCGCGGCCCGTGTCGATGCCAACGGCGGCGAAATCACCGCGTTGGACACGAAGGTGGGCCCGACCTATCGCGGCTGGCGCATGGAAGCCGGCCTCGGCGCGGCGTATCGAATCGACGACGGCAGCCAGGTGTATTTGGATTATGAATACGCCAAGGCCCCCGCCTACGAGCGCCCCTGGTCCCTAAGCCTCGGCTACCGCCGCATGTGGTAAGGCGGTTTTGCGCCGTAACTTTCGGCAAAACGCATGTTAAAAGGACATGCGTCTGGCATCGCGGACGGAAGGCTGCGACGATTCCCCTACATTCAACACCGTGCGCGAATGCCTCCACGCCGGCCTGGCCGGCTACTCCGGCGAGGGTCTCCCGGCGCTCGACAAACTGTTGAAATAGCCTGAAACGTCCGCGGACCGGCAGCGGGTGCGCGCAAAACCCGCCCCTGCGATTATTGTTCGAAACATCGTTTTACCCCCACCTCGCGCGCCACCCCATCCGTGCCGTTGAAACTTTTTAGGATGGCACAAAAACCCAAAGCCATGTTCCCTCCACGCATGATCGCTTTCAAGAAACCCGCAGTCCGGAAGATTTTTCTAATCGGCACAACCGTGCTGCTCGTGACGGGAGTCGCCTTCATTTTTCATTCTAGGAAAGCCAGGCAAATTTCTCCGCAAACCGCAAAACAGCCCGTCGGCGTCACCGCGCCGCAATCCGTCGCGGACCGCCATAATCCCCAAACCGACACCGCAACTCTGATCGCGCCCGTTTCCGCCGGAACCATTGCAGCTAACCACGACCAACATCACCGCCGTCGCACAGACGTCCGCGCCTCGTTGGCAACCCAACCATCCGGCGCAAACGCCTCCGCCCCCGCCGGAAGCAATGATGCCGCCGGGACAGACGCGCTCACACAAAAGCAGCGCGCCATCCTCGAAACCATTCCCTCGGCCCGCTTCCGCGACGAACTCCTCTCCCTTGCCCCCGATGCCCGCACTTTCGCATTTAAAACCCTCGCGGCAAACCGCATACCCGCGGCGGATTTCGCCAGCCTGCACCTCACGCCCAAGGGGCATCTTTATTACGCGTGCCGCTTTGTCGCGGGAAACCATTCCGGCGGCGCGACGGCTGAAACTTCCACATCAGGCGCGCTCGATCCTGTGGTGGCCGCCGCCGCCGTTCCCATCAACCAGCCCCCCGTGCGCCACTCGCGCCCCGGCTCGACCAAGGTTCTCTTCCTCGACTTCGGAGGAGGCCTCATTGAAAACACCGCATGGAACAAATCCTATGAGGTCAATCTCTACCGCGCCCTCCCCTACAACATCGACGGCGACTCCACCACTTTCAACGAACAGGAGCAGGATAACATCGTCAAAATATGGGAGCGCGTTTCCGAATACTTCTCCGCCTTCGACGTGGATGTGACCACCGAAAAACCCGCCGTCTTCACCCGCACCACAGGCCGAGTGCTGATCACCCGCAGCAATGACGCCAACGGGAGAAAGATGCCCGCAGCCGCCGACGGCGCCGACGGGGTCGCGATTTTCCAGAGGTTTGGATGGCTCGGTTATGAAACCGATTACAGCCCCGCCTTCATTTATTATGACAAGCTGAATTCAATCAACGCCGACATCGCCTACGCCACCGCGCACGAATTTGGCCACAACCTCGGCCTCAGCCACGATGGCCCCGGCTATCAAACCAACAGCGACGATTTTGGCTATTATCCGGGACACGGCGCGGGCGCCACCTCTTGGGGCACGATCATGGGCAATGCCTACAACACCAACCGGAGAAATGTCTACCAATGGTCGAAGGGAGAATATTACAGCGCCAACAACAAGGAGGACGACCTCATGATCATTGAGGGCAAATTCGGCTACCGCGGCATCATCGCAGCCACCACGCGCGCGGCCGCGCTCCCGCTCACCACCGGCGATGACGGCATCCTCGGCGCGAGCGGCCTCATTCGCAACGCCGACGAACCCCACTACTACGGCATCAATCTCTCGGCCCCCGGCACCATCGACTTCTCGCTCTATCCGGCCCGCGTCTCCGGCACGGGCACGATCATAGGCAGCACCGACCTCAAACTCGAAATCCTCGACTCCTCGGGAAACTTAAACAGTTCCAACGACTCCCCCACCCTCACCCACGCAACGCTCTCCAGGCAGCTCACCGCCGGCCAGTGGTATTTGCGCATCACCTCCGGAAGCACGGGAAACCCTCATGCGAACAGCATTTCCAGCCGCACCGGCTACACCGCATACGGCAGCATCGGCCAATACACGCTCACCTCCAACCTCGTCCAGTCCAACCCATCCCTCGCCGCCGCGCTTGCCGGCGAACTCACATGGACGAAAGAGCCCGGCGCCGACACCGAATGGTTCGGCCAGACAACGACCACCCACGACGGGGTCGCCGCCGCGCAAAGCGGAACCCTCGCGCAAGGCCAGAGCAGCGGCGTCCTCACCACCGTCGAAGGCTCCGGCACCCTCAGCTTCTGGTGGAAAATATCCGCCGACGCAGCCGACACCCTCGTCTTTGCCACCACCGACCTCTCAACCGCCCTGACCGAAACCCCCGCGTGCATCACCGGGCAGCTAGGCTGGGAGAAAAAAATCATCCCCATCCCCACCACCGGCACACACCAGTTCGGCTGGACCTTTGACAAAGCCTCCGCCGGCACCACCGGCGCGGCTTGGGTCGATCAAGTCGTTTGGACACCCGACAACTTCAACCCTGTCATCGCACCCAGCACCAAGGAGGCCGACTCCGGCTCCGGTCATTTCACACTCACCGCCACAACCTCCAAAACATGGACGGCGACAACCGACGACTCATGGCTGGGCGTCACTCCCGCCTCCGGCAACGCAGGCAGCCAAACCCTCACCATCACCCACGACGCCAACGACACCGGCTCCCCGCGGCGCGCCACCGTCACGATTACCAGCGGCGGCATCAGCCGCGTCTGCGAAGTCGCGCAACCCGCGCACATCCCGCTCGCCACCGCGCTCGACAACAACCTCGTTTGGACGACCGGCGGCTCGAACATATGGCGCAGCCAGACCATTACCACGCACGACGGCCGGCACGCCGCCCGCAGCGGCATCATTCTCGGAACAAGCAGCACCAATGTGAACATCGGCCAAAACACCTGGCTGCAAACCACCGTCACCGGTCCCGGCATCGTCAGCTTCTGGTGGAAGGTCTCCTCCGAGGCCGAGGAACGCGACGAGGATGGCGATCCCTGGGGCGACATTCTGTATTTCAAGGTCAACGGAGAGGAACGCGCGCGCATCTCCGGCGAAAAAGACTGGGCGCGGCGCGCGGTGCCGATTACCGGCACCGGCGCGCAGACGCTGACGTGGCTTTACCAAAAAGACCCCTATCTTGACATCGGCGGCGACGCCGCGTGGCTCGACCAAGTGGTCTGGACAACCGGCACCGACATCACGCTCAGCATCAGCCCCGGCACCAAGCAGGTTTCCGCCAGCAGAAACACATTTCCCGTGACTGCTGATACCGATGTCGAATGGGCCGCGTCCACCTCCGTCTCGTGGCTGACCGTCTCGCCCGCCACCGGCGTCGCCACCGGCTCTTTCATAGTCACCTGCGCCACCAACAGCTCGCCAAACCCGCGCACCGGGATCATCACGGTCACGGCGGGCAATCGCACCGCCACCTGCACTGTCACTCAGCAAGGCGCAACAAACACCGGCTCCAACGACAATGACAACAGCGGCGGCGGTGGTGGTGGCGGCGGCGCTCCGAGCCTCTGGAGTCTGGCTTTGATCGGCATGTTATTCGGCATCCGAAAAATTGTCAGGATGCGCGCGCGCGGCACGCGCTGAATCGCGGCGGGCCAACGCAGGCGTCAGGGGAAGGTTGTGCAATTGAGTGCATAACGCGGGCACATTGTGTTTTCCCTCGCCAGACGCCGCGTTCGCTGCGCGTTATCAACGCCTACAATCATGCCATTCAAACAACTAGGACTGCCGGATTCACTCGTGCGCGGCGCGCAAACCATGGGGTATGCCCAGCCGACACCCATCCAGCAACGCGCCATCCCCGTCGTCCTCGACGGACGCGACCTCATAGGCTCCGCCCAAACCGGCACCGGCAAAACCGCAGCCTTCGCGCTGCCCATACTCGCGCGCCTCGGCGCGCACCGCCCCGGCCCGCCCCGCGTCCTCGTGCTCGAACCCACGCGCGAGCTCGCCGCGCAAGTCGAAACCGCGTTTCGCGAGCTCGGCCGCTTCACCAACTTGCGCGTCGCGGTCATCCACGGCGGCGTCGGTTACGGCAACCAGCGCGCCGCCATCCGAAACGGCACCGACATCCTCATCGCCACCACCGGGCGCCTGCTTGATTTCCTCCAGGAAAAAACCCTCTCGCTCGCCGGCATCGAGGCGCTCGTCCTCGACGAGGTGGATCGCATGCTCGACATGGGCTTCATCCACGACGTGCGCCGCGTCGTCGCCCAATGCCCCCCGAAACGCCAGACGCTCTTTTTCTCCGCCACCATACAGCCCGAGATCGAAGCCGTCGCGAAATTCGCGCTTCATGATCCCGAGCGCGTCGAGATCGGGCGCTCGCGCTCCGTCGTCGAAACCGTCACCCACGCCACGTATCCCGTGCTCCACGAGCAAAAGTTCGACATGCTCCTCGCGATTCTCAACCGCACAGACTTCCAAAGCGTGATCATCTTTTCGCGCACAAAGCACGGCGCGGACCGCATCGCGCGCAAGCTCAAGTCCGCCGGCCACACCACCGCCGTCCTCCACGCCAACCGCTCCCAAAACCAGCGCACCGAGGCGCTCGCCGGCTTCAAGGACGGACGCTACGAAGTGCTCGTCGCCACCGACATCGCCGCGCGCGGCATCGATGTGTCCGGCGTCTCGCACGTTATCAATTTCGACGTCCCCGAAAAACCCGACGACTACGTGCACCGCATCGGACGCACCGGCCGCGCCCAGGCCGACGGCGACGCATTCATGCTCGTCACGCCCGAGGAAGCCGGCGACCTGCGCGACATCGAACGCTTCATCGGCGCGCGCATCGAACGCCTCGCGCTCGACGGCTTCGCCTACGCCAACGGCGCCCCGCCTCACATCGACACCTCGCGTCCGATGAAAAACCCCCGCCGCAAGCAAGGTGGCGGCCAGCAACACCAGCGCGGCGGTGGCAATGGCGGACTCTCAAAAGGCGCGCGCGGCCAAAACCAATCCCGTTCCAGCAGCGGACGCCCGCACGGCGGTGGAAACCCGTCGCATCACCCCAAAGGCAAACCCGGCGGCCACTGGCGCCGCGGCGGACGTTGAGAAGTCGATCGTTTGCGGGCGAGTTTTAGGTCTTGGAGCATTTTCGGTTTATTCTGTCGTATTATTGGGTAGGGCGAACCGTCTCGGTGAACCGGGAATATTGCGGCTCACCCTGAGGGTTCGCCCTACCAAAGGCGTTATTCACGCGTTTTCTTGTCGGGCGTTTTTTTGTCATGACCAAGGGATTGCCAACTCTCTGATTTGCGACGCGGAGCGCCATCCATCACAGGCGGGACTCTATGGGGACGGTTCTTTTCCCCGTTCCTCAATAATTCGGTTCACGTATTTTTTTATTATAATCATTGCGCCTTCGCCAACCGCGCGGTGGTTGAGGCCGCCCATTTCATAAAACTCCGTCTGCTCATGGCCCAAGTTTTTCAGGCTCACGGCCAAAAGCTCGTTTTCCTCGACGCGGCTTTTCCATTCAATGCGCCGGTCGCCCACGATCAGGCAAATCGGCGGCAGGTTTTTCGAGGCATGATACAGCGGCGCGTATTCGTCGATTATAGGACGGTATTGCTCGCCGCGATCGCCGCGCAATTTTTTCACCAAAAAATGGGTCGTGACCTGCGCGCTCACGGGGATGATGCCGGCCAGTTTGCGATTCGATATTCCGTGGGCGGCCAGCCAGCGCTCGTCCATGCCCACCATCGCGGACAGATAACCGCCGGCGGAGTGGCCCGCAATAAACACCTTGTCCGGATCGCCGCCATGGGCCGCGATGTTTTTGATCACCCATGCGGTGGCTGCGGCGGCATCCTCAAGAAAGCAGGGAAATTCACCCTTGGGCGAAAGGCGGTAGCTGACGGCAACGAGCGCGATTCCCTGATTCTTGAGCGCGGGCAGGCGGCGCTTGCCGCCCGTCAGTCCGCCTCCATGAAACCAAACAATCGTGGGAAACCCCGCCCGATTTTCCGGGTAATACATGTCCATTTTGCAATGGCTCTTTTTATATTCGTCGGCATTCGCCAGCGCGTGGTCGTCGTAATATGAGATATTCAGCTTTGTCTCATAGGTTGTTGCTTTTTGCTCCGTTTTCTTTGCGCACAAAGGCAGGGAAAGCAAAAACACCAACAGGAAACTCGTCGGGTAAGTGAGTGTTTTCATGGGATGGTTGCGCATGATTGGTGTTTGATAGTTGAAAATCAAATTTTATCACCGAAACGAAAAAACACGCCCTGGCCGCTTCCTCTGCTTCTTGCGGAGCATGAATAACGCGCCCCTTTCAGTGTCGCGTTTTCAAAAACTCGTAACCCGGGACAGACGTTTTTGTCGTCAGCCCCGGGTTAAAAATATGCAACCCCATTGGGGTTATAAACTCATATCAACGGTTTGTCACATGTTGCCCGTTTCGAGGCCGAAGTAGCGTTTGGCGTTTTTGTAGCAGATGTCCTCGATCATGCCGCCGACCAACTTTTTGTCGGCGGGGATCAGGCCGGCGTCAACGTCGCCTCCGACCAGTTTGCAGAGCACGCGACGGAAATATTCGTGGCGCACGTAGCTCATGAAGCTGCGCGAGTCGGTCAACATTCCCACGAAGCGGCTCAGGAGGCCGAGTTGCGAGAGGGCGTTGAGCTGCCACTTCATGCCCTCGGCCTGGTCGAGGAACCACCAGCCGCTGCCGAATTGGATTTTGCCGGGCGTGAGGTCGTCCTGCACGTTGCCGATCATCGTCGCGAAGACGTAGTTGTCGGCGGGGTTGAGGTTGTAGATGACGGTTTTCGGGAGCGCGTTTTCGCTGTCGAGGCGGTCGAGGTAGCGGGCGAGTCCGCGGGCTTGCGGAAAGTCGCCAATGGAGTCCACGCCGGCGTCGGCGCCGATGCGCTTGAGGAGGCGGGTGTTGTTGTTGCGGATCGCGCCGAGGTGGAGCTGCTTGGTCCAGCCGCGCTTGGCGTCGAGGCGTCCGAAGGCGAGCATCATGAACCAGGTGAACTTGGCCGTGTTTTCGGGGCTGGCGGCCTTGCCGGAGCGCGCGGCCTTGAAGATGGCGGCGGCTTCCTTTTCGGTGCAGTCGGCGTCGGGGATGTTTTCCATGCCGTGGTCGGAGACGCGCGCGCCGATGGAGTGGAAGAACTCGTGGCGGTTGTCGATGGCGCGGAGGAGCGAGTCGAGGTCCTTGACGTCGATGTTGGCGCGGGCGGAGAGCTGGTCGCACCAGGCGTTGAAGACGGCGGGGTTGTTGACGACGAGCGCCTTGTCGGGGCGGAAGGTGGGATAGACGCGGGTCTTGAGTTTGGACTTGGCGATGGCGATGTGGTGCTCGAGCGAATCGACGGGGTCGTCGGTCGTGCAGACGACGTTGACGCGGTTTTTCGTGAGGATGCCGTGCGTGGAAAAGGCCTTCGTTTTCAGCTTGGCGTTGGCGAGTTTCCAGATTTTGGGCGCGTTGGCTTCGTTGATGACGAGGTTGATGCCGAAGTAGCGGCGCAGTTCGAGGTGCGACCAGTGGTAGAGCGGGTTGCGGAGGGTCTGCGGGACGGTTTTGCACCAGGCGAGGAACTTGTCGTAGTCGCTGGTTTTGTCGCCGGTGATGTAGTCCTCGGGGATGCCGTTGGAGCGCATGGCGCGCCATTTGTAATGGTCGCCGGCAAGCCAGATTTTATAGAGGTTTTCGAACTGGTGATTCGAGGCGATCTGGTCGGGCGGAAGGTGGCAGTGGTAGTCGAAGATGGGCTGCGTGGCGGCGTGGTTCTTGTAGAGCGAGCGCGCCCAGGGTGTGTCGAGAAGGAAGGTTTCGGGGAGGAATGGTTTGGCCATGGTCGGGATGTTTTTTGCCGGGTTGTTGTTTATTGAGGGAAAAGGGTTCGGGCATTTCGCGATTTTCGGACAGGTGAGTCAATTGAATTGGGAGTCATGTTTTGGAAAACAATTCCGCCCGGTTTCCCGCTGTTGGGAGACACTCAAAACGCCAGTCCATTTAACCACTAAACGGCGCAGAAAAAACCGGCTTCCGCGCCGCCCTACTTCGCGAACTCCACGGTCACGTCCACGATTTCGGATTTGCTGCCGATGCGCGCGGGGAACCCCCAGAGGCCGAGGCCGGAGGTGACGTAAACTTGGAAATCACCTTTGCGGGCGTGGCCGTAGGGAACTTCATACATGAAGCGAACAATCCACGTGACAGGCCAAACTTGTCCGGCGTGGGTGTGTCCGGAGAATTGCAGATCAACGCCGGCGGCTTGCGCACGGGCAAGTTCGCGAGGCTGGTGGTCCATCAGAATGATCGGGTGCGCGCGGTCGGCGTTGACGAGTATTTCGTCGAGTGTTTTGCGGGGCTTGATGCTGTGGTCGGCGCGTCCGGCAAGGGTGAACGCGCCATTGGCAAGGGGAATGGCCTCGTCGTAGAGAACGCGGATGCCGTGCTTTTCGAGGAAATCGAGGCTGCGCTTGGCGTTGGCATATTTCTCGTGGTTGCCGAGAACGGCGAACACGCCGAGGGGCGCGTGGAGTTTTTCGAGCTCGGCGCCCATGTTTTGTTTTTCGAGCGCGTCCACGCTGCGGTCAACAACGTCGCCGGGCAGGAGAATGATGTTTGGCTGGAGAGCGTTGATGCGGGTGACGAAGTCGCGGACGCGTTCGCGGCCGATGATGTCGCCGAGGTGCAGGTCGCTCGCGACGGCGATGCGGAGGACTTTGCCGGAGCCGGCGTATTGGCCGCCGAGCGGCTTGTTGATTTTGACGGCGAGGGGAGTGACGACGGGATTCGAAAAGCGCCAGTATCCAAAAGCAAATACAACAATCACCGCGGCGACGGTGACGGCGAGTGCGAGAACCTTGGCGCGCGCGTAGTGTGTCTCGACGCACTTGGGAAGGATGCGCCGGCGTTTGTTAACGAGGCGGATTACCTCCCAGAAAACAACCGCGACAACCCAATAGGGAAACGTGAGCATCCAGGTGACGCCGAGCACGCGCAGCCAGTGCCCGACGGGAACCCCGGCAACCACGGTTTCACGAAATGCGGAGCCGGTAAAAAAAGCGGAGGCGAAAAAGGCGAGCCCCGCGACCCACACGATGCGCAGCCAGCGTTTTTTGGGAAGCGCCTGTGTAGAGCGCACAAATATGCAGGCGCAGAGGAGCAGATAAACAACCAGGAAAATAATAAAAACGAGCGATGACATGCGGCGCGGATGGAGTGTTGTGTAAAAATATAGTGTTAACGCCTTGAGATGCTGTGTTTCGGAAAATGTTTCGCCGATATTCCCGAAAGTTTGCGGACGTCGCCAGCGGCATTCCGACTGCGCACTTATTGAACAGGAATCGTCGCTCAATCTTCCTCGCGCATGCGGAAGTCGGCGACCTTCGCTCCGCTTTGGCCATCTGGGCGGTCGCCGATGGGCCGCACGGTGCGGATGGCTTTCAACACGGAATCATCGAAGGCTCGGTTGCCTGAACTGCGGATGACTTTGACCGCGCCAATGGTGCCGTTGGCGTAAACTTGAAACTCGATGCGCACGACAAGCTCGCTGCTCAGACCCTCGGGTTTTTCCTGCGCCTGCCGGATGCGTTGCGCAAGAAGCGCGAAACAGGAATCCATTTGATTTTGGATGTGTGCGCTTATCGGCGCGTTGAATATCGCGGGTTGGGAAACGGGGACGAGGTTTTCGAATGTCGGCGGTTTGATTGAGTTGGGGACAACCGGTGGTTTTGTGAATGTGGTTGTGTTATTACGAACGGGAGGGCGTCCATATTTTTCCCTGAACTCGCGTTCCGTCATTCGAGTTCCCAGCGGTTGAGCCGTCTGCTGTTGGGTTTCCTGCGCGACTGGCGGGAGTGGTGGCAGTGGTTTGATTTTGGGACCGACGATTGGCGGGATGTCCGCCGGGGCGTTTTCGCTGGGAACGAGAGTGCGCGGCCAGAGCTCAATCGTATCGTTTGGCGGTGTCGCAGGCGTGGTTTTAAACTGGTAAATGCAGAGAACGGCGAGGCAGGCGGTTGCCAGATGAATCAGCATCGAAATGCCGTATGCTCCGGCGTGGTGCGTGGGAGCGGGGGAGATTACGGTTTGTGTGCCCATGGCGTGTCGGTCTCGTCGCGTCGTTATTGTTCGCGCTCAGTCTTCCTCGCGCATGCGGAAGTCGGCGACTTTGGCGCCACTTTTCCCGTCCGGACGCGGACCAATGGGCCGCACGGTGCGGATGGCTTTCAACACGGAATCATCGAAGGCTCGGTTGCCTGAGCTGCGGATGATTTTTACCGCGCCAATGGTGCCGTTGGCGTAAACCTGAAACTCGATGCGCACGACAAGCTCGCTGCTCAGGCCCTCGGGTTTTTCCTGCGCCTGCCGGATGCGTTGCGCAAGAAGCGCGAAATAGGCTTCCATTTGGTCGCGTTCCGCGGCGGTGAGCGCGGTGCCGCCCGCACCGGCCCCGCTGCCGATGCCGCCGAGCACGCCCTTGGCGACGCCCTGGCCGATCTTTGGGGCGACGACTTTTTTTCGCGGTTTGGCCTTGTTGATTTTTTGCGATGGGAGGTTTTTGTTTTTGCTGGCGTTGAGTTTGTCGAACTCGGCCTTGGACATTCTTTTTGGGGGCGTCTCCGTTTTCGGGGTGGTTTTTGGCGCGACCGTTTTTTTGGGCGGCGGAATGACGGGCGCGTTGGGCGCAGGGGTGACGACTGGTTGTGGCGGCGGTTCGACAACGGGGTCGAGCGGGGAGAGGTTCAGGTCGGGAACCTGATCGATTGTTTCCGGCGCGCCGAGCGCGGGAGCTTGCCTGGCCATGTAATCGTCCCCGGGACCGGCGACGAGTTCGATGATTTGGCTGGAGGGCTTTTTCCGAACGTCGCTGAGGTAATAGGTCGAGAGCAGCACGGCGAGCACGACGGCGCCGTGAATCATGAGCGAAATGCTGTATGATCCGGGCGAGTGTGCGTGCATTGAGGCGGCGTGACCCATGGCGGGAAAGGCTGAAGGACTGAATATCTGAAAGGCTGAAGGTTCGAAAATCTTGGAAAACAGAAATCTGAATTGCGAGCGTTTTGCTTGGTTGGGCCAGCTGTTTTCAGCCCTTCAGTCTTTCAGCTTTTCAGCCTTTTTCCGCGGCGGCGTGTAGTCGGTGAGGTGCGCGGTGCCGGTGCCGTATTTGAGTCCGAGTTGGAATTTCACCGGGAGGCGCCGGGCGTCTTGCGAAACCCATACTCGCACGGTGGCGCCTTTTTTGAACATGCCCCGGGGCGTGGTGCCGGGCGCGGGCTTGGGTTCGAGAACAAGCGTGTCGAGTTCGCCCCAGGGCGTTTTGACTTTTTCGTGGCCGGTGGCGGTGACGAGGAGGTCGTAAAAATCGTTCTCGAAAATGGCGGTGATGGGGCGCGAGTCGCCGGGCTTGATGTCCCACGCGCGCGTTTGCACAAGGGCGGTGATGAGATCCATCACCTGGCTCTTGGGAATGGGGAGCGTGGCGCTTCTTTCCGGACGGAGAAAGTCGTCGTAGCGCAGCGTGCCGGCGATGTGGTTGAAAACGGCCATGGCGTGCGCGCGTTTTTTGCCGGAGGTGGATTTGGTTGTGATGGCGAGGAGGCGTCCGTCGATCGCGTCGAAGACGCAGTCGCCCGTGGCCTCAAGGGTGTAGAGTTTGCGGACGACGCCGCTTGTGGCGAGCCGCGTGGTGACGCGGATATTGGGAAGCCCGCCGATGATTTCGTTTTTCGCGTTGACGGTGATCTCGCCCGCGTGCGGAAAGATTCCCCAGCCGACGCGGAACTTCATGCTTTCGCCGTCGCCGAGAGCGATGATTTCGTTGCCGGGGAGCGGAGTGGCGAATGAAAACATAATGAGGGCGGCGGCAATGTGCGCGGTGCGAATGAGAAAATTCATAAAAATGCGGAGAACGAATCGGGCAAATGCGGTGAAGGCGTCTAGTTTGACGCAAAACGGGCAAATACGTTGCCAATCAATCGAGCGAAAGATCGAGCTGGGTGTTTTTATCGAGCGGCCAGGCCTCGATGCCGCGTCCGCGAAGAGTCCCGGCGAATTCGGCGGTGGCGCCGTGCGTGGTGTAAACAAGACGCGGGCACACAAGTTCGACGTAGCGCAGCAGGTCGTTGTAGTCCGCGTGATCGGAAAGTGGAAACGCGGTGTCGCAGCGCATGCGGTAGATCGTCGAGGTGTCGACGGCCCATCCGGAAATCATGGCGGTGCGGCGCGCTGGGATTTTTTTAAGAAAGGCGGAGTTTTCCCATTGCGGGGGGCAGATGACAACGTGGCCGGCAAGCGCGCGCGGGTCGGCGTCGAAGGGCGCGTGCGGCGGAAAGGCGAGGCCGAGGTTTTCGTAAACGCGGGTCATGCGCAGCGTTTTTTCGTGGAGCATGACGGGGAGTTGCGCCTCGGCGATGCTGCTGAGAATTTCCTGGCTTTTGCCAAGGCTGTAACCGTAGAGGACGGGCGTGGCGCCGGCATCAAGCGTGTCGCGACAAAAGGCGATGATATCGGCGAGGACTTTTTCGGCGGGCGGAAACACATAGCGGGGTTTGCCAAATGTGGTTTCCATGACGAGGGTGTCGGCGCGCGGCGTGGCGCAAACTTCGGAGGAGCGTCCGGGGCGGAGCTTGAAGTCGCCCGTGTAAAGAAGCGTGCCGTGTTGCGCGTGGTCGATGAGGCATTGCGCGGAGCCGTGAATATGCCCCGCGGGATGGAGCGTGATGGTGCACTCGGGCGTGAGCTGCTCGGTCCGGCCAAAGGCGAGGTGATGCTCGACGCGGCGCCCGCGCAAACGCGCGCGCATGAGGCGCGCGGTGCCGGGTGTGCAGATGATTTCCTTGTGCGCGGCGAAGTGGTCGAAATGCGCGTGCGAGACGAAGGCGCGAGGCATCGGCTTGGTCGCGTCGAGCCACCAATCGATCTGCGGCAGATAAATGCCGTGCTTGAACTGGCGGATTTCCCAAGGCATGTGGACGCTGCGCTGCGCTACGCTAATTTATAATTGATAATGAAGAATGTAGAATGGGGAGTTTCCGCGCCAATGATGGCATCGATGCCGGCGAGCGGGCGAAGGTGCGCGGAGTGATGGTGCGGAGCGTGATGGCGTGCCCTGTTTTTCATTCTACATTATCAATTATTCATTCTTCATTAGGCCGAAGGCCGCTCAGCGCCAGATGATGGTGCCGATGGCGAAGAGAACGCCGACGCCGAGTATGATAGCCGTCCAGAAAAGGCGGCGGGCGTTTGCGCGGCCCTGCTCGATTTCGTTTTTGACGAGGAGCTGCTTGTAGGCCGCGGCGATGTCTCCGCTGTCGTCGTTGTCGGACGGGACATTGGCGGCATCCGCGGCGTTTTGCCCGGGCTGGGCGGGAGAGTCTTCCGGTGGATTCATTTCGAAATTGTCGATTGTCAGTGATGCGACTCGCACCTCAGCGCAGCAGGAACATCGATGCCAGAAACGCGAGCACGAGGCAGGCCGTGATGGTAACGATGACAACGTGCTTGAGGCGGTTGCGGCTTTTGCGCGGTTCGTGGCCGATCTCCGTCAGGAACCGCGAGTGCGCGGCGGCGAAATCCTCCTCGTCGGGCGGCAGGTCGAGTCCGTCGGCGGGGTCTTGTTCGCGCCAGCCGGTGCGCTCATCCGCGCCGCAATTCGGGCACGCGCGGGCGTTCGGCGAAAGTTCGGTGCCGCAAATGGCGCAATAACGTGGTGCGGGCGGACGGGACATGTCGGGAAAATTAAGAGTTTAGAATTAAGACTTAAAAAGTAGAAGGCGGGTGAAAATAAAGTGAGCGGGAGATTACGCGCGAGGGCTCTGTTTCTTAATTCGCAAATCTTAATTCTTAGCTTCCGCAACGGGCTGCGACTGTCGAAAATATTTTCGTTTCAACAACCGCCAGAAGGTCACGAAAAACGCGGTGAAGGGAATCGCGAGCAGCATGCCCATGATGCCGCCGAGCGCGGTGCCCCAGAAAAAAATCGCGAAGATGATCACCGCCGGATGCAGGCCGGTGCGGTCGCCCATGATTTTTGGCGTGAGCAGCCAGGACTCGATGAGTTGCACGACGACATACACGATCGCGAGTTTGAAGATGAGCACCATGCCGCCGTCGGGCTGGAAAAACGCGAGCGGGAGTGTGATGAGAATTCCGGTGATCGTGCCGAGATAGGGAATGATGTTCAGGATGCCGAGCGCGAGTCCGATGAGCACGCCGAATTGCAACCCGAACGCCCAGAAGCCGATCGCCAGCATCACGCCCATGATGAGCGCGATGGTGAGTTGTCCGCGGAAAAACGAGACTATGATCGCGATGAATTCGTTGACGAGAAACACAATGTCCTCGCGCAGCCCCGGCTTGAGAAAGGGAAGCTGCTCGGCGAGTTTTGCCGTCGGCTCGGAGCGCGAGAGCAGGAAGAAAAACAGGTAGATCGGAAGGACGGCGAAATGGATTGTGAAGCTGATCGTGGAAAACACGCCCGCGCTGACCGCCTTGAGCGAGGGCAGAACAAGCGAGGGCAGCTTCGAAAGTTCGTCGCGCAGGTTGTTCAGCACGGAGGCGATGGTGGGATTTTCATACAAACGCTCCGCGAGGCTGAGCCAGTCGGGCCAGTGGGTTTGCACGTATGCGGTGATATTTTTCCCCAGCTCCGGCACGTATGCGATCAAGTCGAGGAGCTGGCTTGCGAGCGGCGGAAGCAGCATGATCAGCAGCGCCGTTATCAGGATAATGAACAGCGCGTAGAGAATGATAACCGCGAGCAGTCGGCGCCCCTTGAACACGCGCTCGAGCACGCCGACGGCGGGACGCAGGATGAGCGCGAGCACCCCGGCAATCGCCACGGGCCAGAGCACTCCCGAAAACACACCAAGCAGTTGGTTGACCAGCATGAGGATGGCAATCAGAAGCACCGCCGACACCGCCGTGGCGAAAAGCGTGATTGAAAAGCCGAGCGTGCGGCGTTGCCGCGGTGAAAACATGCCGGCGATTTTTGACTCTGCCGTCTGTTGGGTTTCGGGCGCGGGTGTGGGAGTTGTCTCGGCCATGATGCGGGCGATAAACTCGTGCGCAAAGCCGCCTGCGGCAACCAAGAAAAACGGGAGGCCGGCGCGGCATCAATGATGGAGGCGAGCGGCGCGGCTAGGTTCGGGTTGACTGACGGATGCAAGTGCTTGAAATATGCAAGCTTCACGCGCGCCGAAACGCCGCATGACAAAAAATCGCCTCCGCCTCCCAACCCGTCAGTTATCCGACATCCCATGAAAAAGTGCCTCCTCGTTTTGCTGCTTGCGGGACTCTGCTCCTGCTCGCCTTCCACCCGCCGCGCCGCCACGAGTCACGACTGGTCCGAACCGGCCGATCCCGCGGGCGAATCCCCAGCCGCCGCATGGAGCGCGGTCGAGGGGTTTAATGTGTCGTTCGGCAGCATCGACGCCCGCTATCCGCGCTCGCAACCATTTGCCGGTGCCCCCATGCGCGAGCACAATCTTGTCGGATGGAAGGGCGAGAAGTTGTCCGCGCAGGCGGTCGTGTGGACGTCCGCGGAGGTCAAGGACCTCGAATGCAAGGTCGGCGATTTTGTTTCGGCGGACGGCGCGAAGCTCAAGGACATCGCCCGCGCGCGATTCGTGAAATACGTGTTGAGCGACCAGTTCAACCGCAAGAAACCTTGCGGCGCGCGCCAGCCCGGCGAACCGTCGCACTTGTCCGCGGACATGCTCGACGAAGTCACCACGCTGACCGTTCCGGCCAAGACCGCGCGCCCCGTGTGGATAACCGTCGAGGTGCCACGCGACGCCAAGGCGGGACGCTATCGCGCCGACGTGGAGATCAAGGGCGCCGGCGTCAAGCCGCGCACGCTCACCCTCAATTTGGAAGTGACCGGCCGCACGCTGCCCAAGCCCTCCGAGTGGGCGTATCACCTCGACCTCTGGCAGCACCCGGCGGCGGTCGCGCGCGTCCAGGGCGTGGACGTGTGGAGCGACGAACATTTCCGCCTGATGAAACCCCTCATGCGGATGCTCGCCGACGCGGGACAAAAAGTGATCACCACCAACGTGAACAAGGAGCCCTGGAACAACCAATGTTACGACGCCTACGCCGACATGATCATCTGGACAAAGCACCCCGACGGCACATGGGAATACGACTTCAAGGTCTTTGACCGCTGGGTCGAATTCATGATGGGGCTCGGCGTGAACAAAATGATCAACTGCTACTCCATGCTCCCCTGGAACAACATGCTCCACTACAAGGACGCCGCGACGGGGAAATTCGTGGACGTGAAGGCCGACCCCGGCACCCCTGAATTTCGCGAAATGTGGGCGCCGTTTCTGCCCGCATTCCAAAAGCACCTGCGAGAAAAAGGCTGGCTGAAAATCACCAACATCGCGATGGACGAGCGCTCCGCCGAGCACATGGCCGCGGCCACGTCGCTCCTCGCGGAAGTCGCCCCGGAGCTGGGAATCGCGCTCGCCGACAACAAAAAGATTTTCAAAAAATATCCCCACATAAAGGACATGTGCGCATCGATCTTCGGCCCCATCGACCATGCCGACATCCTCGAGCGCCGCGCCAAGGGCCTGACAACGACCTTCTACGTGTGCTGCTCGTCCGAGTTTCCAAACACCTTCACCTTTTCCGATCCCGCCGAGGCGGTCTACCTGAGCTGGCACGCCGCCGCGCACGACTACGACGGCATGCTCCGCTGGACCTACAACTCCTGGACGGCGGCCCCCATCCGCGACTCGCGCTTCCGCACCTGGGCGGCGGGCGACACCTACATTGTCTATCCCGAATGCCGCTCCTCGATCCGCTTTGAACGCTTGGTCGAAGGCATTCAGGACTGGGAAAAAATCAGGCTGCTAAAACGCGAACTCTCCGCGGGCGACGCGACCTCGCGCGAAAAACTGGAGGCCTTCGAGTCGCTCCTGTCAGCCTTCCGCAAAGCTTCCAGAACCGACGGCTGGAACGACAGGCTCAACGAGGCAAAGCAGTTGCTGAACACGCTATAATAAAAACGAATGATTTTCGTCAAAATCACCACGAAACTGGAAAACTTTTTTGTAGGGGCGCACCTTGCGTGCGTCCTCATTTGCAAAAAACTGTTTGCATGCGTATTCACAAAAAAGGACGAACGCGAGGGCGCACGTAAGGTGCGCCCCTACGGGCTTCGTCTGTGCGACTGTGTAATACAATGATATTTTTCAACATATTATAATATATCAAAAAACATGAAAACAATTACCCCCTTGGCATCATTGCTTGGCGCGGCTGTGGTTGGTGGAGTCCACTGCGACGCGGCCCCCACAATATCAAAACAACCACCGAACATTTTAATGATACTGGCGGACGACGCGCGTTTCGACGAGTTCGGCTATGCCGGAAACAAAATAATACAAACGCCCAACATCGACAAACTGGCCGCGCGCGGGGTCGTGTTCAACAACGCCTATGTGACCACTGCTATTTGCGTGGTCAGCCGTGCAAGCATTTTTACAGGACAGCACGCCAGGGCGCACGGCATCTGGAACTTTTCCGACCCGGTCGGCCACGAACGCTGGCAGCGCACCTATCCGCACCTGCTGCGCGCGTCGGGATATTACACGGGCATGATCGGCAAATTCGGCATCGGCAGAAAACCGGAGCATTTGCCGTCGGACGATTTTGATTTCTGGCGCTCGCGTCCGGGCAACCTCTCGTATTTCGACAAATCCTCGCCGGAGCACCTCACAAAACGCATCGGCGACCAGGCGCTGGAGTTTCTATCAACCGCGCCCGCAAACAAACCATGGTGCCTGAACATCGGCTTCAAGGCCCCACACGCGCAGGACAAGGCGCCGAGGGAATTCCCGCCCGACGCGCGCGACGAGGAACTCTACAAGGACGCCGCCATCGCCCCGCCCCCGACCGCCACGGACGAGGCGTTCAAAAAACTGCCCCAGTCGGTGCAACGCTCCGAGGGCCGCAAGCGCTGGCTCGTGCGTTTCGCCACCGACGAAATGGCGCTGGAAACAACGCGCGACATTTACCGCCTGGTCACCGGCATGGATCGGGAGGTTGGGCGAATCCTCGATGAACTCGAAAAACGCGGCATGTTGGAAAACACATTGATAATATTCACCTCGGACAACGGCTTCGCGCTCGGCGATCGCGGCATGTCGGACAAATGGTATATGTATGAGGAGGGCGTCCGCGTGCCGCTCGTGATCGTGCCCCCGCGCGGCGCGGCAAAAAGCGCGTCCAAACGAATCGACGACATGACCCTCAACATAGATTTCGCGCCCACGATGCTGGACTACGCCGGAGTCAAAATACCCGAAAAAATGCAAGGCGTGTCGCTGCGTCCGTTGCTCGAAAAAAAGAAACGCGGAAAGACGCCCGCATGGCGGACGGAGTTCTTTTACGAGCACCGCACCCTGCCAAAAATGATCCCGCCCAGCGAAGGCGTGCGCAGCGGCAAATGGAAATACATCCGCTGGACGAGCGAGACACCAGTCACGGAAGAGTTGTTCGACCTGGAAGCCGACCCGAACGAATTGAACAACCTCGCCGGCAACCCAACCATGGCGGAAACGCTGCAAAAAATGCGCGAGCGTTGCGAAACGCTAAAAGCGCAAGCGGGCGGCTCGTTATGATTCATAATAGCCAACCGCAACTCCTAGGACGTTTCCAATAATACAACCGGGATCGTGTGCCTCCAGTTGTAGCGATTGGATGATAGTATGAAATCCTTCATGCCAGCCAAAGGGAAAACATCAGCAGCATTACAGAACAAATCGAAATTGATGCGCTCTCAATCCAGCATCTCGTTTAATGAAAAAATAGCGAAATATAAAACAGTCCGGCATGATCAGCCGCACATTTTTTGCCCCTATCGATATCAAGGCCAAGATGTATGAGCCGGTGTATTGCGAGTTCGCGTGAGAATCCACGCATGCCAACACAAAGCCGCGAAGGAACCGTGCGTTGCCCTTTCGCGGCTTTGTTGCGTATATTAAATGCAAAAAATTAATGAGCCCCGGCTTTCGAAATAGGTTTTCACTCATTTGAATAGGGCGAGATAATCGCGGAAAACAAAAAGCCGGTTTCTGCGCTGACCGGTCACTTCGGTCAAAACTCCAGCGGTCACGAGGTCATTGATGATGCTGGAGACGGTGTTGATGGTTGTGCCGACGGCCAGCATCGCTTTTTTCACATCAATAACCGGCCGGGCATAAAGGTGGCGCATGAGCAGGCGCGCCGTTGACAGGCGTCGCGTGCTGAAGCAGGGCAGCACATCGGTGTCAATGCGTTGCTTGAGTTTGATGATGGATTGGAAAACTCCGGCCGAGGCTCGCGCGGTTTCCTCGACCCCATGCAGGAAAAATACCAGCCATTCCCGCAAGTGGCCGCCGTGACGCACAGCCATCATGTGATCCACATACGCCGTCTTGTTCCGTTCAAAATAGTCGGACAAATACAGCGCGGGCTTTTTAAGCAACCCCGTTGCGGCCAGATACAGGGAAATCATCAGTCGTCCCAAGCGCCCGTTTCCATCCAGAAAAGGATGAATGGTTTCAAATTGATAATGGGCGATCGCGATGCGGACCAATGGATGCGCAAAAATCGTCCTGTCATTCAGCAACTGCTCCAAGTCGCTCATCAACTCCGCCACATGCTCATGATGGGGAGGCACAAAGGCGGCGTTTTTCAAGCTCACGCCGATCCAGTTCTGGCTGGTTCGAAACTCGCCCGGTTGTTTGTGCCGCCCGCGCGTGCCTTCCAGAAGCACCGCATGGGTTTCTTTTAGCAGGCGGTTTGAAAACGGAAGCCGGTCAAGCGACCCGATTGCGAAATTGATTGCACGGATATAGTTTTGGACTTCCGCCCAGTCGTCCCTGGCCTCCGGATCCAAGTCGACCGCGTCCTTGAAGGCGTCTTCAATTCCTGTTTGAGTGCCTTCGATGCGACCCGATTGCGTGGCTTCCTTTGCCACGTGCATCTGGATAAAAAAGTCGATGTCGGGAATCAATTGGGCAAAGGCGTTCAATTCGCCCAGCGCCCGGTCTGCCCGCCCCAGCAAATCGGTCAATTCGGCATCTTCGACTTCCCATTCGTGGCGAACCAATTCAGGCAGGAACGCCTTGTATTCAAAACGTTGTTCGTAGCGTCCGGCTTGGAATGTGGAAATATTCATTTTTCAGAAAAAGCTTTGTTCCTGAATTAAATGCCTTGGTTATTTCAAAAAATCGAACGTTTAATTTAAGAAAATGGCCAATTTCTGAAATAACGATGGGCGTTATGTCATTTACGAAAGAGATTTATTCTTTGGAGCATGTTCAGTTGATTGTCGCAAAAATGCCTTTTGGTAGGGTGAGGTTACCCCTGATTTGTGGACAGGAGGTGCAGACATAACCACAAAAGAAAAACAAACATGCCAAAAACAAAACCAGCCTACACGCCGGAATT